>JAAZLJ010000207.1 GCA_012799365.1 Syntrophomonadaceae bacterium
CATGCACTCAGCCTTCGGTGCTCGAAACGTCCTGTTTCTCGCTCCGCTTCACAGCTCTCAGCTTCGCTGTGTACTGCGACGTCGCCTTCGGCCGGCGCTCAGGCTTCGCCTTCGATACGCCCGGCACTTGCCGAAACATCGTCGGCTTCGTATGTCGCTTCGCCGGGTTACCACACTTCCGTATAGAGTTATTTTTATCATCTGCGTACATCAGCGTGTATCTGCGGTTTCAAAGTTATTTTCACAGCAGACTTCCATGATGCCGATGGTATGGCCATTGGAGGCATGAAAACTACATATTTACGGAGTGATAGGTATGAATGAAGCGTTGGTGGTACTGGTAAGGGGTATCATTGGCTTTGTAACCCTTTTGATATTTGCCCGCATTTTGGGCAAACAGCAGATAAGCCAGTTGACGTTTTTTGATTATGTTTTAGGAATAACCATAGGATCTATAGCGGCCTCCCTGACCACAGATCTAACTACCAGTGCCTGGCCTCACTGGGTCGGTTTGTTGACCTGGGCGGGGGCCGTGTTAATCCTGCAATGGGCAACTGTTAAGCGCAGATATGCCTCCAAATATTTTGATGGCGAACCGGCGGTAGTCATTATGAATGGACAGATAATGGAAAATGTTATGAAAAATATGAGGTATAGACTGACCGATCTGATGGAGCAGCTGCGTCTGAAGGGAGTTTTCGACCTTTCACAGGTGGAGTTTGCGGTTTTAGAGACCAATGGGCAGCTTTCAGTTTTGAAAAAAAGCCAGTTTCAGCCGGTTACTCCCCAGGATATGAATATAGCGACCGATTATACCGGTATAAGCGTTGATTTGATTTATGATGGGCAAATTATGGAGCAGAATCTGGCCCAGGTCAACCTGGATCGGGCCTGGCTGGAAGGGCAATTACAAAAGTTAGGGATCAAGAGCCCGGGCGAAGTTTTCGCGGCATTATTGGATACTAACGGCAATTTGTATGTCGACACATACAAGGACTGGGTCCAAAAAATAATTAATATCAGCGATTATAAAGGTCCTTACTGAGGTGAGTGCATATGAGAAAAGTCATGTTGTATGTAGTGCCAGTTGTGGTTCTGGGCATATTTGTCGTGCTCATGGTTGGTGGTGGGTATTTCAAGCAGCCTCGAGGTGAGACGGATGATGTTCAGAAATATATAGATCTGGTCAAGGGTGATGTGACAGATGGCAGATGGAAGGAAGCTGAAGCAGACATAGAAAAACTAAAAGCAGCCTGGAAAGAGGTGGTTCCCCGCATCCAGTTCAGTGTGGAAAGAGATATAATAATGGATATTAGTCTTAACCTGGCGCGCCTGCGAGGCGCAATAGAGGCAGAGGATAAGCCCGGAGCCCTGATGGAGCTCAGCGAGGTACACCAGCTCTGGCAGGCGCTGGGAAGCTAAAGATGCTGGAACATCACGGTTGGTTCAGTCTTATATTGCCATAAGAATCTTAATCCAATTATGATAGAATGGTATTTATGACATAACGCTAGTAATGTACGGCATCTAAATGGTGGGGTGGGTCATCAGGTACATTTGGCCCGGAAAGAGATGGAGAAGGTTGGAAAGCAGATCCGAAAAAAGTGAGCTTATTGTTCTTTTTGTCTGCATTTTTCTGGTGGGGATGGGGTTCAGTATTATCATGCCCGTACTCCCCTATTATGCAGAGTCTTTAGGGGCTAATGCCTTCCAATTGGGCCTGCTTATTACAGTGTATGCTGTATGTCAGTTTATATTTGCCCCCATCTGGGGTACCTACTCGGATCGGGTAGGCCGCAAACCCGTATTATTGGCGGGGATCTTTGGTTTTGCGCTGACCTTTATTCTTTTTGCCTTTGCCAACCAGCTATGGCAGTTGTATCTCATACGTATGGCAGGAGGTATTATGTCCTGTGCTACCATGCCTACCGCCATGGCTTATGTGGGTGATACCACCAGTTTGGAAAACCGGGGGAAAAGTATGGGGCTAATTGGTGCTGCTATGGGGATCGGTATGATTATTGGTCCAGCCATTGGCGGGCTGCTTTCCGAGATTTCGCTGAGCTTTCCTTTTCTATTTGCAGGGATACTGGCTCTGTTTAACAGCCTGGGAGTGCTCTTAGTGCTCAAGGAGTCCCTCCCCGAGGAACGGCGCGTTTACCGGAAATTCCAGCGGGTTTCTCTGTTACAAGGGCTCAAGACTCCCCTGGCCCTGATTTTTGTGGTAATGCTTTTGGTCAGTACGGGTGAATCGATTCACCATGGAACTTTTGCTCTTTTTACCGGGGCCAAGCTGGGATTCACCGCCCGTAGTATCGGGTGGTCTTTTACCGCGGCCGGGCTGGTGTCCACCCTGGTTCAGGGTTTGCTGGTGGGACGGCTTATTAATCGATTAGGGGAAGAAAGGACTGCTATAACCGGTATTTTCTTAATGGGATTGAGTTTTGTCCTGTTTATATTCACATTTGATGTACCCAGTTCTATTGTATTTATGTCGGTATTTGCGGCGGGGATAGGGCTTATGCGTCCTTCCATTTCTTCAGCGGTTTCCAAGCGAGCCATAGGCGGTCAGGGTTTTTCTATGGGTGTACTGCAGGGGTACGACAGCCTGGGTCGGGCTATCGGGCCGGCTCTGGGAGGAATGATGTTGGATCTGGGGCTCAACCTGGGTTATATAACCGCGACGGTTATAACTACTGTGGCCTTGGTGACCATGGTTGTTGGTTCCAGGGCTGAGGCACGGTTGGCGAGGGAAGAATCTTCGGCTTAAAGTGGTCATCTAGTTGTCCATCCTCCTGGTTAATGTTAACCTCTGGTTTTTCAGGGGTAAGTGTTTTACGTCTATTTCGGATCAAGTCTGGGCCAAAATTTAGCCAGGGCATAAAAACTGAGAACGGCCCAGCTTCCTTCCAGAAGCAAGAACCCCGCCTGTTTTTCCAGTACGGCGATTACCGCCAGAATACTTGAGCCTACCAGGTTCAACGCATTATATGATAGATCCTTTCGGCCCAGCTTGCCAGCCTGACTCAGGGCAAATGCCACCAGGATCATCAGTGCCCCGACCAGTGATACAATCTGTATAAACACTGTTTCACATCCCTTGCAAATAATATTGGTTAGAGCCGATATCGATTTAGTTGTTGCTGCAGGTTAAGTCGGTAATATCAACGTTCGTTGGTGTCTGCTTTCATACCAGTTTCCCACCTTTTTAAGGCTTTTAAAATCAGTATAAAAATTCCCAGGCAGATCAGGCCCAGCAGAAATCCGGCCAGCACATCACTGATATAGTGTACTCCCAGGTAGATGCGGCTAAATCCGATAAGCAGTATAAGTAAGGTAAGAAGAAGAGAACCGCCAATACGCCATATCGGATGTTTTACCTCTACTAAAATCAAGTATATTAAAAAGCCAAATAAAACTGTGCACATCATAGCGTGGCCGCTGGGGAAGCTGAACCCGGTGGCAAAAGTCAGCCATTCGCCGCTGGGACGAGGCCGAGCTATTAAGATTTTAAGGTTTCTTACTAGCTGCCACGAGGTTAATATCGCTAGGGCCAGTACTACACTCTCCCTTTTTCTACTCCAGAACCATAGCCCGGCTATAGCCAGGGTGGTTAGAATGATCACTCCGATGGTAGTTCCCAGCAAGGTGAGAACTTGCAAGAAATTGACCAGCAAAGGAGTATGGGAAAGACCGTCGGCCAGAGTGTCCAGCCTTTCTATCCAGGGGACAATCCCTGCCTGTATCATCATTTCATCCTCGCTCCGTAAGGTTAATTCACTGTTAAGTATTTTCATATCATCTCTATTTATGCAAGTCAAGAACCGTTCCTACTTGCTTAAAAGTAGTATTTTTTCGGGGGAAAAAAACGGTGAAGGTTACCATATCGTCTGAGTTATCTACTACGATTGAGCCGTTATGTTTCTGTACCAGTGATTTTACAATGAATAGTCCCAACCCACTATGTTGATTGTCCTCCTTGGTACTGAACCCTCGGTCAAAGATGTGGGCCCTGGATTCCTGGTTCAGGGTTCCGCTATTGGCGATACGGAAGCAATGGCCTGTTTCGTTCTGGACGATGTCAACCTGCACCAGTCTTTGGTCAACGTCCAGGGCTTGAACATGATCAAAAGCATTGTTGATGATATTGCCTATGATGCGGTTAAGTTCATAGGGAGGAACATTAATATCGGTAAGTTCTCCGGAAATGTTGAGGCGAAATTCAATGCTATCAGCGGCAGCTTTTCCTTGTTTAATATAGAGTAGAGCGGAAAGGCCGGGAGCACCCTGAATAATAACCTCAGGAGTAAAGAGCGTTTCTCCCAACAGTTCCTGTAAATATTCCTGGGCTGCCGATGGATCCCCCAATTGGATAAAACCGGACAAGGTTTGCAGATGATTAACCAGGTCATGTCTTTGCGCTCTAACTGAAGTGAACAAGTCATCCAATGTATTGATGTATTCGGCCTGTACTTCATACTGACTCTCCTTTTGAGCCAGGTCAATCATTTGTTTGGTAATGAACCCTACGGCTATAACAGCAGAAACAATAACCCCATAAGAAATCAAACCCATGGTCTGTAAAGGCAGGCTGCTTAATTTTTTATAGGGTAAGACATTCAAAACAATTGTGATCCACCAGGTCTGTACCAGAACAATAGCAAAAAGGGCCACAGATAAAAGGAGGACTTTTTTACCCCTTGGCCTGCTCAAGGCAGATGGTCCTCGCGGCTGAGATTCACTGAAATCAAGAAGATGTAACCTAAACCGGCTGCACAAAGCGATAAGGAAGAGGTTAAAGAGAGTCTGGGGCAGGCCTAATAGAAACGATAATTTGGGGGAATCAAAAACTACTTCTGGCTCTAACCCACCCAGGCTTGAGAAAATGGGGAAAAGTATCGCCTCCCCCAGCAACAGTGCAAAAGTTCCGATAATAGTGATGAAACATGCTTTTAGTAAACCGAGGTGCCAGACTGCCATATTTATAGCGACAAGCAAAATGGTTAATATGATGAGGTGTAAACCTGCGGTAGGCAGGTTGCTGGCTTTGATAATTAGTGAGAGAAGGGCGTAAGAAAGTCCTACCAGACAGAGCCTTTTCATATCAGGCTTTAGATTAACCAAAAGTAGTCCCAGCCATGTCGGTAAAAACCCCGACACAAAGCCATAAAACAAGATGACGGTTAAAGACGAAACATACATAAAAAGCACCTGCCCGTAGGATATTGCATTGGCCTGATACGCGCTGTTGCTGCACATTTTACTAAATATACCATGTGTAGGATAATAACGATTACAATCAATTTAACATAAAAAATCAGAGTAAGGAAACAATTTTGTCGAAAAACCACGGCGAATAAAGGAAAGAGGCCGCTCATTCAGCGGCCCGGGAAAAAGTGTGGTTGATTTACTGGTCTTTTTGTGGTAGTTCCGGCTGGTAAATTAATAATGGGCAGCATGGTCCAATATTACCGAGAGCTACCAGACCCAGCAGTGACGCAAGAGATGTGCAGGCAAGTGTTCTTAGTTTAGTCAGCATAAAATCCCTCCTTTCTTTTAATGAATTTTTGTTCTACATTTTTGAGACACCGATCTATGTGGTGAATCAAACCATGTCCCCAATCTGTCAGCATGAAGTTCTGCCAGAGTACACCGACTATGATGGATATGGCAATTTGGGGCTGTTTAAAAACGTAGGCACCAAGTAATGCAGCGATAATTAGAAACACAAGCATTACAGCTGAATAACTTTTCATTAGTGATATCAGGTTTTGGTCGGTTATGGGCCTGGTAGGATTATCTATGGGAACCCTGGTATATATTAATGCACTGGATATGATTACCAGGGCAATTAAATAATAAGGTAAATATGGGGCAGGGAAATATCGTATAGAAAAACCGAGAATGGGGAAAACCGTAATACTGGTCAGGGTGCACCGGTAATAGGCGCTGCAGTGAGCACCTCCTGAATGCCTTCTGAATAGAGCTGCTGCTAATAAAACTACTGTAGTTTCCAAGCCTACTCCAAGCAGCGCAGCGATAAATAGGATTAGAAAGAATTGCAGTATAGCTCCCACAACCAGCTCGACTCCGAAACGAAGATGGTCTTCCTGAAAGTACCTATTAGAATTTTGCACTAGAATTCTGGCAGTTTTTCTTGCCAGCCAATTCATAGACTTCCATCCCCTTTATGAAAATGGACGCAGATAACGACGAGAATACAACAATCCTTGCCAGGAGTGGTTTAACCGAGCCGAGCGACTTTTGAGATGACGAGGTACTGCAGTTGGCGAATCGGGGAGCGAGTGGGTTATTACACTCCATAAATATGCTGTTTTCATACTTATGATGGTGATACCACCGGTATCATCACTGACAAATCTTAATCATCATGGTCCTGCGTGCGATATATTCTGGTATTTTCTTCTATGCAGTGACTCAGAAGGAGACATGGACGGTTTAAATGGAACTATAATTACGTTGAAGCTTGCTCTTTTGCTTTAAACGCTTATTGCAAGAAAACTTAATATTTTTGTACTATATTCGTCTTGAACCATTTACAACCCTTTACTCCATTTACGCCGAGTTTACTTAAAAAACCACATAAATCGTGCTGTTTTGACAGCCTTAACGGCTCCGAGGTCTCTTGGGGTGCGTTTTCTATGTTTTGGCCACGATACTTGTCGGAAATTTCTGACGGGTTAACTTACGTGACCGATGGAGATAAAGTATCCGGAAGTAGAGTACCGTTTGCTCCATGGTTTAATATATTGGAATCAACGTATAGGGCAAACAAACCTGCTGTTTGCGGATAGGGACGGGGAAGGTATTCGATCATTGTACGTAGAAATCAATAGATAAAGATACAAGCTAAGCTTAGAATGTGCACGAGTCTACCCTACGGGGATATAATCACCGGCCGATGCAGGATTATAAAATAA
>JAAZLJ010000208.1 GCA_012799365.1 Syntrophomonadaceae bacterium
ACAGAGGAAGAATGGAGGGAAGTTTCAATCCCCTATAAGCGGGTCACAAACGGTGCACGAAATGGTGCCCGGTGTATGCGTACGCGGTTTCAATCCCCTATAAGCGGGTCACAAACCAACCGCGATATGGAAATATCCAGCTTTCTTCGTTACAGCAACGAGTTGATAATAGTATACATCATTTGGAGAATTGTTGATAACACCGGGCTTGAAAGCTGATTTTACAAGTCGTCGCCGACCGGGGTTTTTGACGCTACCTCCGGTCGACGACATTTTTTCCGGTTAGTAATCCACGACTTATTTACATTTTACTATATATTTTCCCAGGCCAAAACTGGTGTTTTTCCCAACATGCAGGTCCTGTCCTAATAGCAGCCAGGGCAGAAAAGGTTCTAGTTCTCCCCCACATTCCATTATACCCACCATGCCACCCATCATCATTCGCTGACCCTGCCGCCGGGAATACCTCTCCCTTTCTTCCCACTGCAGATTCAAAGTTCCACTGGGTATGGTCCTGGCCAGGTTTAACAGTTCCGTTAATTCTATATTCTTGTATTCTTCGAAACTATAGTATTTGCATAATAAATGCCAGCGGCGAATTATTGCCCTTATTAATAAATCGAAATTAACTTGATTTTGCAGTTGACCCCCTTGTTTTACTCGCAAGGGGGTTAACATTTCAATCTGGCAGCGGGTAACTGCCCCCATCTCTACAGCCATACTTTGATAATCTTCCCATGTTTTTGTCTGCGGTCTCTTTATTATCTCACCAGTGTTACCTTTGGTTATTGGCGTATAGTCGTTAAAAACATCCCGAACACTATCCAGTTCGTATCTGGAACGATTACGCCCTAAACCCCATTGGCCAAGCCTTTCAAAACAGTAGGTGAAATAAGGTAAATAGTTAATTGCATCACCGTATAGCAACAGTCCCAGCTGTATTTCGTTCCCTTGTAACCTGGTTTGCCCGTTTGTAGGCGGCTCAAACACGAATGGTTGGGGAACTCCTGATTGAGATTGATTACCAGAAGAAAAGTGCCATCGACCCTCAAATAAATAGGTATATGCACAATGGTTACGTAGCATGCAGGATTGGCATTTTTTATTAGGCTGTACACAAATCGTTTCTCTCAGTATATTTCCAAATGCGCCTCTGATAGTAGAGCCTGCAAATTCGGGCAGTTCCAGTGTTGTTTTCCCAACCAGTCGTAGTTCCACTCTACATATTTGCATGATATATTTACCACCTCTTATCTGCATCAGAGGAATTGGGTTTGCCCACCCTTTTCAATTCCCATGATTTCACGCTTCGAGTATTTGGTAGTTCGAAAAGTGTAGAATATTACCGAGTCGTAATCGGGGTCAATAATACGACTAATCTCCATCTTCAGCCTTTTGTAACTGCTTTCATTTATATCACCTTCCAATACGGAGTTTTGCACCCAGTAAAGATGTTTACGAGCAGTTTTTAGCACTTTCCCGACCCGTTTTACTTCCACATCGTAGACCATTATCACAAACACCTTTTAATCCTCCTCACCATCGGCTTACATACGGCACATATTCTTTTTCTCCCATCAAATGTTTTTCTAGCTTGTACAGTTCCAGCCGAATCAGGCGGCGGTAAGATACTTGCCGGCCTATCTGTCGATGTTTTATAGTGGTACGCAAACGGTTCTCCCATTCAGTAATAAACACCTGGCGCCCGGTATCGTTTAACAGAATACCTCCCGCCTTTGCCTCAAAATGATTGGCCCTCAGCATTTTACGAGCTAACAAATAAAATATTATTCTATCTACCAAAATAGGTTTAAATATCTCTGCTATATCCAGGTTGAGGCTAAAACGCCGGAAATTCGTGGTATGTAGATAAGCAATACGCGGGTCAAGATGGGTTTTATATATTTCGCTCAAACAAGCAGTATAGGCAATGGTATTTCCAAAACTGATAAGAGCATTAATCCGATCCCGTGGAGGCCTTCTATTGCGTCCTTTGAAAACAAATTCATCTTTATCAATAATGGTATTGAAGGCACTATAGTACGCTTCACGAATATTCCCTTCAATGGCCATGAGAGCTTCTACAGACATGTTGTCTTCGATGCGCTCCAATAAATCAGTAATTTTATCCA
>JAAZLJ010000209.1 GCA_012799365.1 Syntrophomonadaceae bacterium
GAAGGTGACCTCACGGTCAGAACTACTCTGAAAGCAGAAGACGAGATCGGTCGGGTAGGGGAATCACTCAACCAGATGGTAGAAAAAATATCGGCCTTAATCGGACAGGCACAAAACCTGACTGAAAATGTGATCTCTGTATTGGATCAGCTCAGGAGTCGGTTTGAAGGGGATACCCGGCGTACGGAGAATATGACGAAGCAGGCAGATGATATGGCGAAGAACGCCCAGACCCAGGTGGAAATGTCTCAGCAATCTCGGGTCATAATTAACGAAATGTCGGCCGGTATCCAGCAGGTAGCGGCCAATGCCCAGGACGTCTCGGCCGTATCAGTACGAGCCAACGAAACCGCAGAAGAAGGCGGGGTACAGGTAAAAGAAGTCATACAGCAGATGGGTGTCATCAGTGAGACGGTCAATTCGGCGGCTGGTATCGTCGAAGGACTGGGTGAAAAATCGCAGGAGATCGGTGAAATCGTCGATGTTATCACCGGTATTGCTGAACAGACCAATCTGTTGGCTCTTAACGCGGCTATCGAAGCGGCCCGGGCCGGTGAGCAGGGGCGTGGTTTCGCGGTAGTGGCGGAAGAGGTGCGCAAATTAGCAGAAGAATCTGGAGGAGCCGCCAAGAAAATCGCCGAGCTCATCAAAGAGATTCAAATGGAAGCCTCACGTGCAGTTCAAGCCATGGCCGAAGGAACCCACGAAGCGGAAAATGGTATGCAGGTAGTAGCCCGCTCTGGCGAAGCCTTCCAGGCTATCACTGAATCTATCAAAGGTATTACCGGTCAAATTCAAGAAGTATCAGCTGCAGCTGAAGAAATGGCGGCTGCTACAGAAAGCGCCCTGGAGTCAATGAACCAGACTGCTTCGGCCGCCGAGGCTACTTTTGGTGCGGCGTCCGATATCGACCAGATGACTGCGGAACAGTTAGCCGGTATACAGGAAGCCAATGTGCTCATCGAACGACTGGCGGTTATGGTGGCTGACCTGGAAAAAGACATCGACTACTTCAAGGTCGAGGCCAGCCTGGAAAAAATCGCACATAAAGCCTGATTCTTATGACCTCTGAATGAAATGCTTGAGTGCGGCAGGGCCTGAGAAGGTCAGGCAGCTCAGAGGGTATCAGCCCAATCAGGTTCGAAATTACAGGTTTTATCGGGAAGATGCTAAAGGGAAGGAGATTGAGTAACAAGTAGATAAGCAAGGGGCGGCTCTCTCTGTAAAGGGAGGCCGTTCTTTTTTTCGGGCGAACAAGGCTGCGTTTCGATCCGATTGGTTTTTATGCACATATTAGCGTACCCTATCGCCGGCTTACATTTTACCCCATGATTAAACCGGTTTATGATCGTCGGTGAGGGTATCTAGAGCCTTAGAAGGTTAATCGAATTTATATGCGTACCCTTATGGAATGGCGTATGCGGTTGACGATGGCATAATCGTTTCGGGTTTCGCTCGATATAAGGGATGCCAAAAGTTCTCCAGTCGATTAAAATGGTATTAATAATGGAAAAAGTACGGGAGAGAAGGGGAGGCATGAAAATGAGCGTAATAGTTGAAACCCGCTGCATGATGTGCGGGAAAAAGTATCAGGTGGACAAAGAACACCCGGATTTTAAGAAGCTGGAAGCCAATCCATCCGTAACCTTCATCTGTGATATCTGTAATTATCGGATTCGGCATGAATCGGAAGAAAAACAAAAAGAACCCAAACCTATGTAGGAGGAGAATAAAGCGTGCAACCAGATAAATTGGTATTGAATAACTACGAGGGGAAAAAACTTTCCTCTCTTCTTTTTACCCCGTCGTCAGAGGTGCAGGGAGTGGTAATAGCAGCCCACGGCTTTCGTGGGGCCAAGGAGAACTCCAATCGAATCTGCAGCCTGGCGGCAAAACTGGTGCCCCTCGGCCTGGTAGTCCTGGCTTTTGATTTTGCTGGCAGTGGTGAGAGCGAGGGGGATTTTGCCGACCTGACCCTCACCGGGCAATCCCGCGACCTGCAGGCAGTTATGGACTGGGTTGAGGCACAGGGATGGAGCCCCATTATCCTGTTGGGGAGAAGCTTTGGTGGCAGTACGGTTTTGATCAGAGCGGCTCAGGATGAGAGGGCCAGGGGCATCATTCTCTGGTCTACCCCCGTTTTTTTGCAGGAAACTTTCAGTACTACCATGGCGGAAGAATACCATCAGCTGGAAATGGGGAAACCTGTTATTATACGGGATGACTGGGGAGAATTCCGCCTGAACCCGAGTTTTGTAAGCGATATTAACCGTCAGGATATGGATCAGCACCTGAAATCGGTAAGCGGGCGTCCGGTGCTGATAATTCATGGTACTGCTGATGAGATAGTTAAACCGCGGAACGCAGAATATATATATAATAAGGTAGGGAGCAGGGCGGAACTGCATCTGATTGAGGGGAGTGACCATCGTTTTGTGGACTCCACCGCTATTCGGGAAGACCTTACCGTCTCCTGGCTGCAGCGGACCTTCTTGTCGGATGAGTCCCGGTGATCGAGACATCCAATAATAGTCACGGTGTCCAATTTCTATAGCAGGAAGGTGTAGGAATGCTTGAAAAGGCTACGGTGGAGGCCACTATAAAATACATAACCAGCTTTCAGGCTCTGGCCCCGCTGGTTACCCTGGGCCTCTTTTTCATCCAGGCTGTACTGCCGGTATTTCCCTATATGATCCTGGCGGGAGCGGCTGGTATGGTTTTTGGTTTCTGGAAGGGTTTAGTTTTAGCCTGGGTAGGGGCCCTGGCCGGTGCCTGTTCCGCCTTCTGGATCTCACGGTGGTTGGGTAAAGAATGGTTTGTAGGACGGATTAATGCACGGTACCATTTGGATCTGGAATCGGTTGATCCGCGGTACGGATTCTGGATGATCCTTATTGCCCGCATTTT
This sequence comes from Syntrophomonadaceae bacterium, assembly GCA_012799365.1. Classification (GTDB taxonomy): domain Bacteria; phylum Bacillota; class Syntrophomonadia; order Syntrophomonadales; family Syntrophothermaceae; genus JAAZLJ01. The sequence continues at coordinate 2,908 of JAAZLJ010000209.1, forward strand.
TCCAGTGGTGCCCACTCCATTTATTAACGTAGCCGCCGGGGTGGGAGGCGTACGTTTTTCCGTATTCACACTGTCATCGGCCCTGGGGAAACTCCCCACCGCCGCTGTTTACACCGCCATCGGATACAACCTGTACCGCACCCGCGATATTACTCAGGCCCTGGTGTTGATTGGTTTTATCCTCGTCATAAGCTATTTCGGTATCAACCATTTCCGTCGTCGGTTTTCTATTTACACCCCGTCATTGTCTTCGGAAGAACCGATAGAACCGGAAGAGGATTGAAAAACACCGGGGACATCCAGGAAAAACTAGCCAGATAGGGTAAGATTAAAGCGGCACCTGAATTCAGGTGCCGCTTTTTGATAGCAGCAATATAATTTGGCTGGCCGCTCCCCCGGGACGTACTGATAGTTACAGCCGGCCGACTTGTCGCAGGTAGTCCTGGATGCCGCGGGCGATGGCCTCGGCTGCCGTTTTCTGGGTAGCAGGCATGGCCAGCAGGGCCTCTTCCTGAGGATTGCTCAGATAGAGAACCTCCACCAGGGCCGCAGGTATCACGGTTTCCCGCAGGACAACCAGGTTATCCTGCCGTATCCCCTTGTCCTGCCGACCCAGGGCCCCCACCACAGACTTCTGCAGGCAGGAGGCCAGCCTGGCTCGCGTTTTAGCCTGGCCGCTCAGTACCGGGTTATCCGCCGGAGCATAGTAGTAGGTAGTGGTACCCTGTATATCTCGATTAGTGTTGCCGTTGCAGTGGATAGAAACGAACAGATCTGCCTCCGCGGCATTGGCTATCTCACATCTTTCCAACAGTTCCACATGGGTATCGTCGGTTCGGGTATACGTCACCTCAATCTTTTCCTGTTCCAGCAGTCGACCAACTTCCCGGGCAATAGCCAGGTTGATGGTTTTTTCACGGTTCCCAGCCAGGCCGATGGCACCAGGTTTAGAACCGCCGTGGCCCGGATCCAGAACCACCAGAGGTTCACCGGTACGCTGCTGTTTATCGGTTACCCGGAAGTAAAGATTTATGGTCTTGCCCCGATCCGATGGGGTTATTCCGACAATGCAGGGGTTCAGCAGATCAAAGGTTAAGACCGTAGACGGTACCTCACCTGATATAGTCTTCAACTCCACCTGGTGAGCACCTCTACCTTTCAGCTCCATGCTGCGCGTAGCCCCCCGCTCGATACCCTGCAGGGTCAGAGTATAGACATTGCCGGTCTTTTCCCCTTCGTATGACGCTGCCACCGAGTTCTTGATGGATATTATCTGAACATCTCCTGCAACCACTTCCGAAATACTGCGCAGGTATCCCTCCCTGATCAGGGTCGGGTCAGTTGTTTTCTGTTCAGGCGGTTCTGTTGAACGTTCGCTGTCACCGCGAGAAGGACTCGGAGGTTCCGGAACCTCCGGATATAAATCCGGCTGTGGCGGTGGTGGAGGCGGTGGTGGTGCCGGTAGATTCAACCCGGGTTTTACCGCATCAGGAGGCTCAGGAGCCGCCGGCGTCGGGGTCGGTGAAGGAACCGGAGCCGATGGTTCGGGAACCGGCACCACTGGTGTAGGTGGTGATACTATCGATTCCGGCTGAGGGGCCGGGGCGGCTGCCTGCGGTGCCGGGCCCACTTTTATCAGCGAGCCTGCAACCCATCCTTGTTTGCCTCCATCCGATTTAACCAGGTACCAGTCGCCTGAACTGTTAAAAATCTGCAGATTGTCACCCTGTTTAACCTGTCCGATCCGGGGGTAGGTGGTTCCCGGGCCAAAACGAAGATTTACCACCCGGCCGGTGACCTCTCCGCTGCGGATCTCGGAGGAAGCTGATTCGGAAACCGATGATGATGACTCACTCGGTGCAGTCACCGGGTCGGACGGTGATGACTGCGAACCTGCAGATACTGCTTTAACATAGGCTGTAGTTATGTATCCCTGGACACCATTCGGGGCCGTGACCTGATACCACCCCGAGGTACTGCCCAGAACTGATAATCTCGTGCCCTGAGCCACTTTTCCCACCACCGGGTGAGTGGTGCCGGGCCCCTGACGCAGGTTAACCACACTGCCCGTTACTTCCAGAGCCCGGGCCGTGGTTGGTTTCGTATTTGAAGAGGAAGAAGCAGATTGGGCCGGAGCTGCTGCGGGTGCAGATTCCGAGATTGTACTCGATGGGACGTTAATGAGGTCCCCTGCCACCCATCCGGTACGGTTACCCGCAAAACGAATCTGGTACCAGCCCTGAGATTGGTTAATAACTTCCACCCGGGCCCCCTGCGTAACAGCCCCCACCTTAATATGACTGGTACCCGGGCCACCCCGGATATTGACTACCGAACCGGCGATGGTACCGGTAGCTGCCAGGGCCGAACCAGCCGATAACAGCAGAATAAGCATAGTTAACAGTAATAAACGCGGTGTATATTTACGCATATATATGAAAGCCTCCCCTTTAATCGACGCTGACTATATCACTCATACGAATATACGCCATGCCCATAGAAACCTTACGGTTGGCATCGGCTATGATTTCTTGTTTCGACAATTTTTGGCGATATCCTGCCGGGGAAAGGTATTGTCGCAATTTTTTGCCTGCGGTGCAGGGTTTTTATTTTTGTGAGCGTTATATTAAGGGGAAGGCGTGGCAGGGAAGAAGGCGGTAAAGAAGTATTTTATAAGTGCTGAAAGAAAAGCAGGCCATTTGGCGTCTAAATATAAAGAAGCATTTTAAACCCGAACATTGTTGTAAATAGCAGAATAAGAGTTATTTGACTAATTGGGGGTTGGGTTAGTGAAGTTAGGTTTAACAAAGCTGGGGACAAAAATAAAAAATATGTCGAAGCTCAGCAAATGGGTAGTGGCCATAATATTGATATTGGCTGTTTCCGTCGGCACGTTTATGGTGAAAAGCGGAAATAAGCCTCTGCCGGTAGAGGTAAGGGAAGTAAAAAAACAGGATATCGAGAAAACGGTGGTTACCAATGGCCGTTTGGAGGCCGCCATCCGGCAGGAGTTTTTTACCCCGGTTGACAGTACTCTGATGGAATTAAAGGTCAAGGTTGGTGACCGGGTAAAAAAAGGCGACATCCTGGGACGACTGGACAGTCTGGAGTTGGCCCGGAAATACAAGAATGCCATAGCTGTGCTGGCGGCGAGAGAGGCTGAACTGGCCCAAGCAGATGCCGTTAGTGATGAATTAAGCCTGAAACAGGCCGAAACCGAGTTCAGCAAAGCCAAGAATCATTTGAATCGGATAAACGAGTTATATGACGCTGGTGCTGTAACTATAGAAGAGCTGGAAACGGCCCGGGTTGAAGAATCCAGAGCCAGAGTTGTTTACAACGAAGCAAAAATCAAGATGGAAAAGGGGGCCGGTGACCAGCAAAAAGCCTCCTTAAGAGCGCAGGTGGAACTGGCCCGGCAGGAGGTAGACCAGGCCAAGGAACGTTTAGACCTGGCTACGTTTATTGCCGCTTTTGACGGAGTGGTGACCCATGTAGGCGCCAAAGAGGGTAATCGGGTTTTGGAAGGTACCGCGTTGTTGGAATTGGGCAGTGAAGAGGTACTTGAAGTCACAGCCAATGTGAACGAGATCGATGCGGGCAGCCTGGAACCAGGACAGGCTGTTGAGATAAGCTGTCTGGCCTGGCCGGGGAGAGAATATCAGGGTGAAGTAGACAAGGTGGGAGCTGCTGCCGTTACCCAGAAAAGCAGTAACGGTGAATTGGTCAATGTACCGGTTACTGTTAAATTGAAGGGTAATACCGAAGAATTGAAGATTGGTTACACGGTGGATCTCACCATAAATTTACATAACGAAGGCGAGGTTCTGGCTATACCCATCGAGGCTGTTGTCGAGCGAGATGATAAAAAAGTCGTCTTTGTAGTTATAGATGGCACAGCCCAAGAACGTCAGATAAAAACCCGGATAGGTAATGAACTCCATGATATCGTAATATCCGGGCTCAAGCCGGGCGAAAAGGTAATCATCAATCCACCTGCCAACCTCAAAACCGGGCAGAAAGTTGCCATCATACCAGCAGGAGCCGAATAATGATAAAGATAAATAATCTAAGTAAAACCTATTCTACCGGGAGCTTTACCGTTCCAGCCCTGCGGGGGATTTCGCTGGAGATTGCCCGAGGGGAATTTGTAGCTATTACCGGTGCTTCTGGTTCGGGGAAATCAACCCTGATGAACCTGTTAGGGCTCCTGGATCGACCCAGCGCAGGCAGCTATATACTGGACGGAATAGATGTATCGGGTCTGAACGATGATGAATACGCCCGTTTGCGCAACCGTAAAATTGGCTTTGTGTTCCAGGCATTTAACCTTCTACCCCGTCTGACCGCTTTAAAAAATGTAGAACTGCCCATGCTCTATGCCGGTGTTGGGCTTACTGAACGCAGGACGAGAGCCATGGAAGAACTAACCCGACTGGGTCTTAAGGAACGTATACACCATTTCCCCAGTGAATTATCCGGGGGACAGAACCAGAGAGTGGCTATTGCCCGTGCACTGGCCAATGACCCGGCCATCGTACTGGCTGATGAACCCACTGGAGCCCTGGACAGCCAGACGGGGGTAGAAATAATGAGCATCTTCCAGGAACTTAACCGAAACGGAACCACTATCGTTCTGGTTACCCATGAATTGGACATTGCCTGCCATTCCCAGCGAATTATACGTCTGGAGGATGGGCTATTAATTTCTGACGAGAAGGTAACCGCCCCCCTGGATGCTGGTAAAGAAATGCGGTCACCCGCAGAACAGGGGGATGTACAATGAATATCGGGGAACTGGTACTGGTAGCTATTGAAAGCATAAAAAGCAATAGACTCAGGTCTTTCCTGACCACCCTGGGCATCGTCATCGGAATTGCAGCCGTAATCGCCGTAGTGGGCATTGGACAGGGCGGTCGGGCCATGTTGATGCAGGAGATGGAAAAGTTTGGGACCAATTTGTTCGGTATATGGGTGAATTACCAGGAAGGCGAAACTATGCGTCCCGGTGACTTGCAGATGACGGATATAACCATAATTAAGGAAAAGGTTCCCCAGGTAAAGTATCTAGCCCCGGCCACCTACGAGAAGATGCAGCTCAGGGGCGAAAAAGGGCAAAAATCCGTACAGATAATAGGAACCAATGCCGACTATGCTCAGATTAGAAACCTGAAGACCCGTTGGGGGAGGTTCATTCGCAGCGATGATGCCGCTGCAGGTAGAAGGGTTATTGTTCTTGACGAAAAAACCGCTCAGAATCTTTTTGGATCCGGCAATCCGGTAGGGAAAAGGGTAATGCTCATGAATAATTCAGCCGTGGTCGTTGGTGTAATAAAAAATGACAGTTCTACGCTGGGTTTTAGTTCCCAGCAAATTGCTTATCTACCCTGGTCATTTCTAACCCGTTTGACCGATCGGGATATAATCCATGAGTTTCAGGGAAGCGCTGTTAGTAAGGAAGAGGTCGAACCAGCGATGAACCTGAGTAAAAAGATACTGGAAAGGCGGCACAATTCCCCTGACCATTACTTTGCCTACAGCATGGAGCAGGAGATGGAGGCAGCGAACAAGGTCACCGGAATCATGACCCTGATAATAGGCTGTATTGCCGGTATATCACTGCTGGTTGGTGGAATTGGGGTAATGAACATCATGTTGGTATCGGTAACCGAACGAACCCGGGAGATAGGAATAAGGATGGCCCTGGGTGCTCGCCGCCGGGACATTCTGGTGCAGTTCATTATCGAATCCATTGTACTCTGCCTTTTAGGAGGACTCATTGGTATAATCCTGGGCTATGGAGGTGCTATGCTAATCGCCAGGCTGGCCAAGTGGCCCCCGCTGGTTTCCTGGTGGACCATTGTGGTGGCATTTATATTCTCCATGGCCGTCGGTCTTTTCTTTGGGATTTATCCGGCCAACCAGGCATCAAAGCTGGATCCCATCGAAGCATTACGCAGAGATTAGACGGAGCGTGTGCTATATTAGCGAATCCGTTCCACTTGCATCTACAGAATCGGTCCAGCCCCGGATAAATTGCACGGGTTTCCCCATCTTGCTCCTGCCAGGGCATCTCTACGGAATTGGCCTGGCTCGTTTAGATTGGTTTTATTATAGGATCAGATAAATAAGCACACCCATGTGATGATATTTGTTTACATCATCCCGGTTGGGTGGGCTTTTTACGTTTGCCCATACCAATGAAACGAAGTGTTGGTTATAGATTATTCTAGTCGCTTTTAGTTGACTATGGTTGGCAAGTTGATTTATAATCGAGATGGGAGGTGGTACTATGACCATAAATAAGGAATTAATTACCGCCCAGGCTCTGGCGGAGGCCCTGGATCTTTCGGTAGAAACGATTTGGAGATATACCAGAGAGAACAAAATACCGTACATTGAACTGGGCAGCAGACAATATCGTTATAACCTGGATGATGTAATCAAAGCACTATCCGGCAGTACCATTAAGGAAAATGCCGCTCCGTATGAAACCCCACCTGGTAAAAAGCTTACTTACCAGGATTACCTGGATCTACCGGAAGAACCAGGCTATCGTTTTGAGATCCTGGAGGGCATGCTGATTAAAGAACCATCGCCCAGTGTTATACACCAGCGCGCTTCCCGCAAACTGCAAAGGATACTGGAAGATTATTTTGAGGAAGTTGATCCTGAAGGAGAGGTATTTGATGCGCCCCTGGATGTTACTCCGCTTGAATTCAACGTGGTCCAGCCGGATCTGTTTTATGTATCGGGTGAACAGCAGTCGATTGTCAAAGAAACCCGGATTGATGGGCAGCCTCTACTCGTGGTTGAGGTTCTGTCTCCTTCCAACCGTCGAAAAGACCGACTGCAGAAAATGCAGATTTACCAGAAGGCCGGGGTACAGCATTATTGGCTGGTTGATCCGCAGGACCAATCCCTGGAATGTTTTGCCTGGCATGATGGCGTATACGCCCTGGTTGCATCCGGTATGGACGAAGATGTCGTGGAACATCCGAATTTTGCTGGGTTATCAATTGAATTGAAGTCTCTGTGGTCTAAATGAGTGGTGTAGAAGAAATAATATTTAAGTACTGGTTGATTGGGTAGTTTTTTTAGCGTTCCTATAAGGGATTGAAACTACAACTCCATACGTATTAGCCGGCGATAAGACACGTTTTTAGCGTTCCTATAAGGGATTGGAACCGAAGATAGGGCAATGGTAGAGTGTCGTCCGAATACTGACAGGAGGTACTTCAGAAGTACCTCTTTTTTTATTGCCTAACTAGAGCGAATCTTCGGGGGTCAACCTTTTGGTGTTTATGCCCTAATTAAAATGGGGAAAGCGGTTATTCATAAGGGTTGTTTGATTAAAAAGTAGGGTCGGACCTACTGACTGACATAGTACTGTCGGTGGCGTGTGCTAACTTCTTTTATAAGAGCCTCAAAGGCCTCGATAGAGGATATTCCGAGATATTTCATCTGGTTGTCAGATTAGTAATAGACAAGATGCCGACTGAAGGACGAATCTCCCCGGAATATTCATAAAGATAAAGGATAATGGAATACATTAGGTGAATATCATTATAGTGGGATAAATAACAATCGATTCCATTCGACAAAGTTCCACAAAAAAATGATTAAACTTGTGGACGGTGGGTGACAGGCTTGTGTCGATAGATATGATTAAGGCAATTTAAGACATTTAATGAAAGGAGGTGAACTACCATTAGAGTCAGGTTTTGTTTAAGTCCAAAGACTCAACAGGAGGAAATATCCATACCCCTGGAATTCAGAAGGCATTTTCTTTCATTGACTAAAACGCTGCTGGGAGGTTCACCATTCAGCCAACGCTTTGAAGAATCAGCACCTGGCTACAGCCCATATGTATTCAGCATCCATTTCAGCAAAATCCATAGAGTGGTTCCTGAGCAGGAGGTTATGATAATCAGACCGCCGGTATTTATGACTTTTTCAACTGGCCTTTTTGATCTAATGACTCATATCTGCAACCGAGCAATTGTCATGAAAGATAAAGATACTGTCCTTGGATTAAATCTTGACCAAATACAATTATTGCCTAACAAGACAATAAGGTCAGATGCTGTCAAGTTCCAGGTGGTGGGACATGCCGTTCTGAGGGGCAGGGATGATTATCTGGATAACACCGACGCATCTCAAATCGAAGAAGCTATAAACACTCAATTGAAGACCAAACTGAGTTTTCTTAATCAGAACATAGCACCACTTAATAATTCTGTATATAGCCCAATCAAGGTAATAGAACATCGCGAATTAGCCAAAGGTGTCTGCCAGCACTATGGAGGGAAGATAACCAGCATTAGAGGCAATATTACGTTAGCGGGATATCCAGCCAGTCTTCAATTTCTATACGATTATGGCCTGGGGGTCCGAACCGGGCAGGGTTTTGGATTATTAGAGGTGGTGAAACAGTTATGAGCAAACAGGTGACAGTATTTGATGACATAGGGGATGGTAATCTTGTTCCAGATACAAAACAAGACATGGTAA
>JAAZLJ010000223.1 GCA_012799365.1 Syntrophomonadaceae bacterium
CCTGGGCTGGAATGGCCCCTGGTAATAATGAAAGTGCTGGTAAACGTAAGTCGGGACGAACAAGAAAAGGGAACAAACACCTAAAAACAGCACTTGTAGAAGCCGCAAAGTCGGCCGGAAGAACCAAGAACACCTATTTATCTGCCCAATACCATAGGTTATCCGCCCGAAGAGGTTCTAAAAAAGCAACTGTAGCTGTAGGCCATACAATCCTGGTAATTGCTTATCATATTTTAAAAGAACGCCAGCCCTATAAAGAACTTGGGGCAGATTACTTCGAAAAACGTAAAGAGCAAGATATAGTCCGCCACGCTGTTAAGCGCATAAGATCACTTGGTTACAAAGTTTCCATCGAGTCGCCTGAAGTCCCAGCAGACAGTGCTTAGCGTGAACTAAAAGTCTAAAAATTGCGCGTTATGAAGCGGTGGTTTTGAGCTCGCCAGCCGCACTATGGTTTTGTGCGCAAAAATAAGATAATAACGTCGGTGGAGCTTGTTTTAGTTTTCATAGCAGACCTCCATGATACCGGAGGTATCACCATCAGGGACATGAAAACGGGTCAAGGTTCTTACAGTTGATGTTATCACAATAGCAGGATGAAAATATTCCTATGGCGAATTATTTTTTTGCGGCTGGCGTCAGGAGGTCGAGGATTTCTTGGTACCAAGAGTCCGTACAGCAGACTGACCCCAGCGGTTTGGTGCACCACAGATTGTTGCTACCTACTACCGAAGGGTAAGCACGTATAGCAGATTATTTAATAAATAGGCTGCTGCACCAGCCACGTCATTAATTATAGCCGCAGAAAGGATGTTTTCTATGAATTCAGATGTACAGGTTCTTTATGAGCGTTGTTGCGGACTAGATGTTCATAAAAAGTCTGTAACATCATGTATTATCACTCCTAAGGGTAAAAAAATCAGAACATTTGGAACAATGACCCCCGATATTTTTGAGATGGTAGATTGGCTCAAGCAAAACAAATGTAAGGATGTAGCCATGGAAAGCACCGGCTCATTCTGGCGTCCCATTTACAACATTCTTGAGTTATGCGAACTCAACGTTAATGTTATCAATGCCCAACACATCAAAAATGTACCGGGACGCAAGACTGATGTTAAGGATGCTCAATGGATCGCCACCTGTTTTCGACTGGGCCTGGTAAAATCTAGTTTTATCCCTGACCGTCAAGACAGGGAACTACGTGATCTGGTACGAGCCCGCAACAGTCTTACACGTGATCGCTCCACCCACATCAATCGTATAGCCAAGACCCTGGAAGAATGCAATATTAAGCTTTCTTCTGTAGCTACAGATATTAATGGTGTTTCCGGTCGTCTAATGCTCGATGCTATAGCTGACGGCGAGATTGACAGCGCTGTTCTAGCCGAATTAGCCAAAGGCCGTCTTAAAAAAAAGAAAAACGATTTGCAACGTGCTTTAAGCGGAATCATCAGTCCTCATCAAAGAATGATGATAGCAATGTACAGGGACATCATTAAATTTTTTGATGAGCAAATTGCTCAGTTAGACCAAGAGATAGAGGAACGTATGCGCCCTTTTGAGGAACAGCTACAGCTGCTTGATACCATTCCGGGAGTAGGAAGAATAACAGCCCAAAAAATTATTGCGGAAATTGGAACAGATATGAGCCAGTTCCCCAGTTCTGGCCATCTAGCATCCTGGGCTGGAATGGCCCCTGGTAATAATGAAAGTGCTGGTAAACGTAAGTCGGGACGAACAAGAAAAGGGAACAAACACCTAAAAACAGCACTTGTAGAAGCCGCAAAGTCGGCCGGAAGAACCAA
>JAAZLJ010000210.1 GCA_012799365.1 Syntrophomonadaceae bacterium
ACCTGGAAAAGGGTCAGGCTAATCTGGAAAAGGGTCAGGCTAATCTGGAAAAGGGTCAGGCTAATCTGGAAAAGGGTCAGGCTAATCTGGAAAAGGGTCAGGCTAATCTGGAAAAGGGTCAGGCCATAACCAACGCTCGTTTAGATGAGCATTATCAAATCCTTAGAGCCTTGGAACATGCTTCGACAGTACATAAAGCTGATATCGATAACCTTACTCATCAAGTGGCTGGCTTATCTGGAGAAATAAAAGCTGTTCAAAAGATTCAAGCCGATCATACCGAGGCGCTCGACCGTATTGAAAATAAAGTTGCCGGGCATGATGTCAAAATCGAAGTACTGGATAGAACCAAGGCTGATAAGCGCAAGGTTAAATAATCTGTTCTTTAAATTCGTCGCAATATCGTTTTCGCCTTATGGTATCTCCCCTATATTTAGAGAGTTTTTCCAAGTTGATTTATAGGTTTCAAGGTTATTTCCACAGTAATTGTACAAGTACCAGGAAGGCGTGGGTGAAAAACAGTATGGCGCTGGTTCGCTCCGTTTTCCACCTGAACAGATCTTTAAGCGGCAGCACACCTTTGAAAAAGCGGTGCATGTTCAGTCCTATGCTGCTCAGGTGATAGACTTCAAAAAGGGCGAACATACCGGTAAGTATCCAGAAGGCGAGATTATCAATAACTAAAAAAACCAGCACAAAATAAACAGCCTCCAAGAAGATACTGAAAACCAGCATCCATCTCATGTGACTGCGAGAAGCGTATTTAACCTCCATCATCCAGTCCGCCAACCCGGCGAGCAAAAAACTCTCAAAACGTTCTGGATGAGAACGCAGGATGTTAAAAAAATAAGATGCGTATACCAGTACAATTATCGCAGCAATTATACCCAGTGCAATTTGCATATCAGTGGTCTCCCCAACTCCTTTTGTTCCCATCATACCATAAACGCTTATACTGCTACACCCGGTTGGCAGGTTTTTTCTCTTGCTGATTTCACACCTTTTTCCCCGTACCTGCAGTCCCCGCCGTTGGTCTGCTTGGCAGCCGCTGAGATAATTCCTTTTCCATATTTTGCAGGTTTTTCATCACAATTTCTCCCTTGATCATGGCCACTTCGGCTTGCTTTTTAGTTACGGCCTGATCAAAATCATGCAGGGAGAATTCGGTTCGGCTGAGTAATTTCGGCTCGATTCCTTCCGCCTGAACCTTGAGGTGACCCCAATGTTCCAGGCTGCGGGCAGCATGAGTCCGAGCTGTTTCCCATTCTCGCTTGCCAACCAGGGCGTTGCTATTCATGATTTCGTACTTTACCCGGAAGAATTCTGCAGGTATGGGAGTGCTGAATAACTGAGATATATCGGCATAGTGTCCGTACAGGGTAATGGCAGCAAAGAGAGTTCCTTCCACCCGATGCTGATTAATTTCCTGAGTGAGGACATTAAGGGTCTGTTCAAAATTATCCCGGGCGGTAGTGGTCAGGCCGGCTTTAATGGCTTCGGGTTCAACCATGTTCCAGTTCTCGTGGATTTTTTTCAGGCTTTTAATTTCATTTTGCCAGGCTACATTGCTGGTAGGGGAAGTAGACTGGTTTTGATGTTCATCTGCCGAGGATTTTTCCGATTTTGGGGATTCGTCTTTTTTTTGCTTGTCTTCTTCCTGTTTTTGTTTTTTATCCCTATTCTCTAAGGAAGGGGCCAGTTCAGTTGCCTGCTTCAGAGCTGTTTTACTCTCTGTTTTCCATTTTGCGTCGACCTCGGTGATGATAGCATCCAGCTCTTTAAGTATACTGTCCAGTGCTTCAGGGGCCCTCGGTTTTTGTTCCATACCGGGGGTAGGTTTCTTCGGCTCTGATTGGCTGCGGGAACCACATCCACAAAGGCCGAAAAACACAAGGCACACTATAACTACCAGGCATATAATACGGGACAACCGCCTGGTTCTAACCATTACATATCACCTTCTTTTACCGGTTAGAAGCATATATCCGGTAATCGATGCGGGGGAATAAATTATTGGACCTTTCCAACGACTGCAACCACTCTTCGTCTTGACGGCCTTCTTGCATTAGATAATACAGGCGGGTGAAGTTATGGATATGCTGCTTGGTTCGGCGTACCGCGTAGTTTACCATGGTACCGGTTCTCATGATGAACGCCCAATCACTGGACTGGGCCAGGAGCAGTTCTCGTGCGGCCTGGTTCATGATGCGGCGTCTGGTATCATCTGCCTGCAAATGGCGATTGGCCATATCGACCATGCGTTCCCCCGCTTTGTGAAGATGACGGTAGATCCAGTCATTGGAACCTTCCAGCCAAACTTCATTGTATCCTTTATGTCCCCAACTGGAAGGGTTGGGGAGAGAAACCTGGTTGACCGGATATTCATCCAGGTATTCGGAAGCGGTGGCCGTCCGGAAGATTTTCTGGTCATAATGAATTTTGCGCAGCAGGTAGTTAAGAAAATCGGGACCTTCAAACCACCAGTGGCCGAACAGCTCGGCATCATATGGAGCTACTACTATCGGCTTACGGTCAAACACACCGGCCAGGTGAGCGATTTGTTTTTCCCGGTTGAACATAAAGTTACCGGCGTGAAGGGCTGCCTTTTCCTGGGCCCAGTCAGGCTGGTAAGGTTCTTTATATTCTCCTTTACCGGTAATGCGGTAATATTTGATGCCGGTATCCAGACGGATACCTTCCGGATGAATATAATCCTTGATATAGTCGTAGTCCAGATCATAACCTATGTCCCGATAGAACTCGCGGTAGTCGGGATCTCCGGGGTATCCTTCCTGGGCGCTCCATACCTGTTTGGAAGATTCTACATCACGACCAAAAGCGGCTACGGCACTGCCAGGGCAGTAAATCGGTGCGTATACTCCATAGCGAGGACGGCGAGAAGCGTACATTATGCCATGGGTATCGGTGAAGAAGTAGCGGATACCGAATTCTTTCAGGATATGGTCGTGTCCCGGGTTATAGGCGCATTCGGGGAGCCACATTCCCTGAGGGCGGCGTCCGAAAGTTTCCTCAAAAAGGTTAACTCCTACAGCTATTTGAGCACGGATCGGTTCATCCTGTACTCCCAATAACGGCAGGTATCCGTGGGTGGCACAGGTGGTGATAAGCTCCAATTTACCGCTGTCAAAGAGTTGACGAAAGGCTTTAATGAGACTGCCCTGGTAAGTATCGAACAGAAGCCGATAAGCATTGGTGAAACGTCTTTCATACATCTGGGCTGTATAATGAAACTCCGGCATGTTGCGGGTACGAGCCAATTCTTTTTCTGCCAGTTCGATGAGTTCTTCCAGGTGGTTTTTATAACGATGCATCAGCAGCTCATCATTCATCATACTTATTAAGGTAGGGCTCAACGAAATAGTAAGACGAAAATCAACGTTGTCCTCCAGCAGTTTTCGTATCACATCAATTAAAGGAAGATAGGTTTCAGTTACGGCTTCGTAAAACCATCTTTCTTCCAGGCAGTGTTCGTCATCCAGATGACGCACATAGGGAAGGTGAGCATGTAAAACCAGGCACAGGTAACCTTTATACATGAGCTTACATCCTTTCTAAATTATGGCTTTTGCTTTTTTTGGTCGTGGTCACCATCTTTAGAGATGTCGTCCTTTCTAAACATAAAGGGTGAGGTAGCATCAAAAGGTATGAGGCCGATGCGTTTGATAATCTTCTGCTCGTACTCACTGACCAGCATCCATTCCTCGTCTCCCAGAGCTGATAGATCATTGCGTGGAGTAATAACCGTATTTGACATCAACAGGGGGATGAATTCTCCACCATTGCTCAAGCCCAGTATGCCATAATAAGGAGTATCAGGTCTGGGTACCTGTATGTGCCAGCTGCCGATAAGGTTTCCCACCCGAATGTCGAAGTAGGCCATTTCGTTGGCCAGTTCCATTATGCGCAGGGTGATGTTTTCATATCGGGCCAGGCGGCCATGCTGCTGGCTTATGTCCCTCCAGAAATCCGGGTTTATCTCCCAGTAGGCAAACAGCCACTTTGGATCCCTGACCAGCAGGGATAGTCTGAGATCGTGATAATACTCAGGTATGTCAATTACAGCTGGTGGGACAGGTCTGGATTTCGCAGGAACCAGTTCTTCTGCTGCTTCGAGGTTAAAATCCTGCTGTGAACCTCGAGTGTTTTCGCTAGCAAGATCTTTTTCTGGGGAGTTGACAAAACGCAGCGAAAACAAAGCCAATACAACTAGAGCCAGGGCTACAAAATAAGAACTCATGATTTTCCTCCTCGAGCTTGTTTGAGATCTATATTGATAACATCAATGTGGAATATTAATTGCGACGGGTTTATTATTCCCAAAAAACAAGTTTCAATAAGTACTGGAGGTTTAGTCTTGAGAGAAGTAGTAATGGGCAACGGAAGTCTTCTGGTAAACTTTGACAGGGAACTTAATTTACGGGATCTTTATTGGCCATACGGCGGTTTTGAAAATCACGGGGACGGGAACCGTACCAGTTTTGCAGTGTTTGTGGAAAACAGGCTGTCCTGGCTATTTGAAAACTCCTGGCAGCGTGAGGTGGGGTACATTGAGGATACTCCGGTTACCAGGATTCATGCTTCTAATTCGGAATTGAGGGTGGAATTATTTATCTGCGATGCAGTCCATCCGACAGAAGATTTCTATCTAAAGCAAGTAACGGTAAGGAACTGTGCTGGCCATGCTCGGGACTTGAAACTGATATTTTATCAAGATTTTTCGATTCATGGTATTGAAGCCGGAGATTCGGCCGTATATGACCCGGATACCGGTGGTATCTATCAGTTCAAGAAGGGGTGCTATATCCTGGCTAATTGTTATGCGGCTCAGGGTGGGGCCAAAGAGTACAGCACCGGGGTTAAACGCTATCGGGGAAAAGAGGGTACTTATCGCGATGCAGAGGATGGCTATCTGTCTGGGAACCCCATAGCTGATGGCCCGGTGGATAGTGCTCTGGGGGTGAGTCTGCATCTGGAACCGGGGGCGGAAGAGAAGGTCTACTACTGGCTTATTCTGGGGCACAACTTGAAAGATGTACGTACAGGTAACCGGGAGTTGTTGAAAAAAAGACCTGAGGTCTGGCTGGAGGATATAATAAAACGTTATCAGTGCTGGCTCAGAAGGCAGGATCGTGATTATGGTGATCTGGAACATCGGGTGGTTCGACTGTTCAAACGCAGTCTTTTAAATATCAAGAGCCAGGTAAACCGCAAAGGAGCGGTAGTGGCTTCTTCAGATGCGGATACTTTTTTGGTATCCCGGGATCACTATATGTATCTGTGGCCCCGGGATGGGGCGATGGTGGCCCATGCCATGGATCTGGCAGGATATGCGGAAGATACCCGCAAGTTCTACACCCTGTGCGCCAGGCTGATCAGTGAAGAAGGATATTTTCTGCAGCGATATAACCCGGATGGCAGTACTGGGTGCACCTGGCATCCCTGGGTGATTCAAGGGGAACCCTGCCTGCCTATTCAGGAGGATGAAACCGCCCTGGTTATTTGGGCATTGGGTGAGCACTTCCGGCGGTACCCGGATTCCGATTATCTCAGTTCGGTTTTCAAATCACTGGTGAAGCCGGCGGTTTCGTTTATGATGGATTACATGGATCCTAGCCTTGATTTGCCTCGAGCCAGCTGGGATCTATGGGAAGAGCGGCGGGGAGTTTTTGCCTTCACCTGTGGGGCGGTTTACGGCGCACTGGCGGCCGGGGAACAAATGGCTGAGGCCATGGGAGATGATGATACCCGGGCGCGATGCCACAGGGTATCCCGGATTTTGCAAAAAGCCATTGTAAAACACTTTTACCGTGATAATCTGGGGCGATTTATCCGAGGGTTCTCACAGGATGACAACGGAAACTATCATCTGGATCTGATCCCTGATTCCAGTCTGTATGGCCTGCATGCTTTTGGGGCCATAGCACCGGGTGACCCTCTCATGGAGAATACTATGCAGCGGTTAAGGCAGGAGTTATGGGTTAAAACTGAGGTGGGGGGCATGGCCAGGTA
Organism: Syntrophomonadaceae bacterium; assembly: GCA_012799365.1. Classification (GTDB taxonomy): domain Bacteria; phylum Bacillota; class Syntrophomonadia; order Syntrophomonadales; family Syntrophothermaceae; genus JAAZLJ01. The sequence continues at coordinate 6,031 of JAAZLJ010000210.1, forward strand.
TACCAATGACTACTATCATCAGGTGGCGGACAATATAGATGAAGTGCCTGGTAATCCCTGGATACTGACCACTTTGTGGCTGGCGGATTGGTATGTTAATAGAGCTGTTAGCCTTGAAGACCTGCGACCCGCGCGGGAGCTTATTCTGTGGGCTGCTGACCGGGCGGTTGAATCAGGAGTTCTCCCGGAGCAGCTTCATCCTTATACCGGGGAACCGCTATCGGTTGTGCCTCTTACCTGGTCACATTCCACTTTTGTTAAAACCGTGCTTACTTATCTGGAAAAACAGAAGCAGCTGAACCGTTCGCTGCACTGAGTATTTTTTAAATTAGCCACAGCTTTATACGGGCCCGGGTAGGAATCTCGGGGGCAATGGCGAACTCCAAAGGTAGTACTCAGCCGTCCTGCTCGGACTCAGGAGCTGCAGGCCGAGTATCGGTGTGAAAGAGATTGATGGGGGTTGTTGTATTGGAATTTCCGGGGGAGAAGGCACGATGGGGAATTATTGAGGTGCTGGCGGTGCTGGTGCTGGTGTTTGGGGTAGGTATTACTTATGGTTTCTGGGGGCCACAGCTGTTTGCTTATCTGGTGTATCATGGCTGGTTAAGCGGAACGTTGGTCAGCGAGTTTATACTGGGTTATCTGGTACAATTCGTGATTACTGTCGGTGCGGTTTTTATTTTTGCTTTGTTGGTCAGAAAGAATTCTATACAGGCCCTGGGTTTGACCGGGCTCAGTCCCCGTAACTTCCTCAACTGGGGAGTGGGGGGTGGAATACTCTTATTTATAGCCATATTGGCGGCAGGGGTTTTGATGGAACGGCTGATTCCTGAACTTCCGCCCCAATCGTTTGAACTGGTGTTACAGAGTGTGGTTAGTTTTCAGGAGTTTGTAATTTTATTGCTGGTGGTCAGTGTTATCGCACCGTTTGCGGAGGAGTTGTATTTTCGTGGTTTTGTATATCCGGTATTCCGCAACCGGATGGGGGTCGTGGCTGGAGCTCTGCTTTCCGGGTTGTTCTTCGGTCTGGCCCATTGGGATCCGTGGCGGGCGGTGCCGCTGGCTCTGGCCGGGGTCGTACTGGCCTTGATCTATGAGAAAAGCAAATCAATCTATACCTGTTGGGCGGCTCATGGACTCTGGAATGGAGCTATGGGATTGATATTTTACTTTACTTTTTACCATCCCTGGTGACGGATCTTGACAATTCTGTTGGCGGATCAAATAATATATAATGTTAAAAGGGGGTGGGAACATGCCAATCTATGATTACAGATGTGAAAATTGCGGCCGATTCGAAAAAAAACAGAGGATAACCGAATCCCCACTGACCGAATGTCCAAATTGCGGGGGCCAGGTGGAAAGGCTTATCAGTCGTAATGTTGGCATTATTTTCAAGGGCCCGGGTTTCTACTGTACCGACCACAGAAACGTCAAGGAGCGGGCTCGAGCTGTGAATCGCGAGAGGCAGAAAGATAATCAGGCTCTGTTGGACGGGGATGTCGGTGGTTATGTGAAACAGTCGGAGCAGACGGACAAAAAGATAGCCGAAGGTCTGTAGGCCGCACCGGGTGGCTGGAAACCGGATGTGATTGGGATTACCACATTCGCGGTAAGGATGGTTTTGTACGTCAGCGTATTCATAATTCTGTGTTACTGCGTCCATAAGCGTTCATTTGCGGTTTCAATTTTCCATACGAGATTAGCCCCAAATGGGGCTTTTC
>JAAZLJ010000227.1 GCA_012799365.1 Syntrophomonadaceae bacterium
AGATGTAGCCGCCGCTTTTGCTCTCAGCGATACTTCGTTTTCGCCATATTCCTGGTTCGACAAAACGGCATAAGTTCGGGCGGCTTCCCTGGCTGCTATCTCAGTTGTCATTTTTGCATAAACCAGTTTCCCAAAAGTTAAGCACAGTACAATAATGAACAAAAACATTGGCAATATAATTACAAACTCAAAAACGCCCTGCCCTCGCTTATCTCTTAATAACTGCAAAACGTACCACCCCCACTATATAAAACCTATGGCCTGCCAGACTAAATACCCTATAAACATCCATCCTCCTAATGGGGCAGAGTCTCCTGAAGAAAACTGGACTGCTGTTTTTAACTGTCCCATAGCACACCACTTTAATGACAAGTAAGTACTTTTGAGCGTTTCTTGCAAAACGCCCTTCCGCCATTTTTGAGCAAAAGTATAGACTATGCATGGGATAGCCCCATACAAAAATATCTGCATAGCTCCCAACACTCCAGCAAAACAACCCAAAGCCGCCATCAGCTTCAGATCCCCGCCTCCCAGTCCACCAGAAAACCAAAACAATGAGAATATAATGAACATGGTAAAGGCAGAAAGAAGAGCCGTAGAAATGTTTGGATATGCCTGCCATACCCCACAGGCCAACACTATCAACACGCAATAATTAGGTATTATTCTCTTTTTGTGGTCAGTGTAGCTAGCCCACGCCAGGGCTAATCCGACAATAATATCTGGCAATTACATCCCCCCTTAAAAAACAAAAAGCGCAGGTTTTTAGCCTGCGCAGCAATTTCTAAACGACCTATGGAGATGCAATGGGATCATTTGTTTTTATTTGATGACCATCTAGCCAGCCACTATAATCTTCCGTATATGCTTTCATGGCAGGATGTGCAATCTTATAAACCAAGATTGCCAATATTATGCAGCAAGCTGCAATAATCACAAATTGCAATACATCCCCGTCTTGATCTTTCCAAAGATCTTTTAATACGCTTAACATAACTACCTCCTTTTATAATCCTCCAACAGAGCTAAATGCCATCATTGCAATAGGGGCAACGATCAAAAAGATACATGCCATCAAAACAACAACAGTAAGTATTCCATTGACTGTGGTCTTTAGCTTTGAACTTCGTACCCTTAAATTATCCTGTCTGCGATACCGAAAATCCCGGTTTAATTCCTTGAGTGCCTCGCTCAAAGGAACACCTGACCTTTCAGCGTTGCGAAGAATTACTCCTATATCATCTGCTTCGGGCACTCCCAACAAATCACCAAAATGCTCAGTAAAGGCTTGATGTAAAGGAACGCCCAAATCAATATTATCGCAAACAACTTTCAATTCATTTGCTAACAAACTGTTTCCTTCTGAAGCCCATCGAAAAACCCTTGTAGGATTGGTCCCTCCAGATACTGCCTGCTCCAACCGTGCGCAAAAGTCCATAACGTTAATACGAAGTATTGTCCGATTGGTGTTTGCTTTGCTGTGAAGCCAGGCCCGAGGAATCCCCCAAAACAACAAGGGCAGTATAAGAATAATAAAAGAGTCGAAGACTCCTGCAATCCATAAAACAACTCCTAAAACAATTGAGCAAGCTATTACGCTTACCGTTATTCCTAGATACATATCAACATCTATATGACGATACTTACCCGTTAATCGGAGTATGGACTCTATTTGTTCTTTGTCAATACCTATTAGGGAATAAACCTTTTTTCCTAATTGACGAAAGGGCGAACCTTTAGAAAAAAGTCTTTTAGTTTGTAAAAATTCTTCAATCCTGGAACGAGTAATATAGGTATAAATCCCAGCTAGAAAAGAAAAAACAGCTCCAAACACCGATAGGGTAACTACAAAAGTCAGGCCATCACCCCCTACTTAACAAGAAACCACCGGAATACTGCTGCCATCCAACCAAACGCTGTGAAAATTATAACCGGGTTACCGCTAACAAAAACAACAATCAACCCGACTATTAATAGCTCTGCAACATTGCCCCAAAAAATAGCTAACGATGCCCCAACTGTGCTTACCAAAATTGAACGAAAAACCAATCTGAATGTTATAGCTGAAACCAAAAAAAGAAAGGCCCCACCCAGAAAATCTTGTACTATTAACAAATCAGGCAAGTCTATTCCTCCTTTTCTCAGGAGGTCATATGGTCTCCGAAGCCTTTGCTATAAGACGGCTTGCAAATATCCATCCAATTACCAAAAACACAAATCCGCATACAATTAACCAGGGATATTGGCTTACAGCTAAGGCAAAATCACTTCCCTTGTCAGCCAAAAACAAGAAGAATATAAAAACAGGTACTACACAAGCAGCTATCATGGAATACTTTATTTCCCCGAAAG
>JAAZLJ010000211.1 GCA_012799365.1 Syntrophomonadaceae bacterium
AGTCCGGGAGCGAGCGGGTTAACCACACTCCGTTAATATGTAGTTTTCATGTCCCTGATGGTGATACCTCTGGTATCATGGAGGTCTGCTAAGAAAATTGAAACCACGGCGTGTATCTGCGGTCTCAAGCAACTATTTTTGCAGCAGACAGGGTGAGTGGGAGGATTATTTTTCGAGGCAGGGTTGTGAAGTGGAAGCAAAATTAAAAGTCAAGCTATTGCAGCATACCTATGAACCGGAGAAACTGGTGGCCAGTGCCGCCCGGCTTTGTTATTCATCATCAGGCATTAACGACATTATGGAAGGATTGGATGAAGAGGAAACTTCCAGGTTTATTAACATGTTGATGAGCATGGGACATGAGAGCCCGGTTGAACATGTTAGTTTCACGTTTGGCATCGAAGGGGTTAGCCGCAGCCTGCTGGCCCAAATCACCCGACATCGTATAGCCAGCTATAGCGTTAAATCTCAACGCTGGGTCAAAGAGGGCCAGTTTGAGTACATTATTCCTCCCGAGATTAATGGCATTCCCGAGGCGCGGGAAATATTTTTGCAGGCCATGCGAGAAGATCAGGAACGTTATGATGCATTGGTGGAGGTGTTATTTGCCCAACACCTGCAGGTTTTCCTGAATGAAGGTAAGCCGGAAACTGAGGCCCGGCGTGATGCCCAAAAAAAGGCCATTGAAGATGCCCGGTATGTTTTGCCCAATGCCTGTGAAACCAAGATGGTAGTTACTATGAATGCTCGCAGCCTGTATAACTTTTTCCGCCAGCGCTGCTGTAATCGGGCCCAGTGGGAAATACACGAACTGGCGGATGAAATGCTGCGATTGGTCAGGCAGGTGGCTCCGGCTTTGTTCCATCGGGCGGGTCCTGGGTGTTATGTCCTGGGACGGTGTCCGGAGGGCAAGATGACCTGTGGGAAGGCTAAAGAAGTTAAGAATAAATACCAGATAGGTTGACGTCTGCTGTAGTAAATTATTTCAGGGTAGTGATAGTTTGAGTGAACAACTGGAAGGTATAAATAGTGTTTTGGAAGCCTTACGGGGGGGCAGGAAGATCGAGAAGATCTACCTGGACGAGACTCGTAAAGATCAACGAATAAAATCCATCATTACCCTGGCTGCCAGGAATAAGGTAGCGATACAAACCATAAGCCGTAAACGGCTGCAAGCACTCTCCCATACCGGCATGAGCCAGGGGGTAATAGCAGTAGCGGCTGATTACCGTTATTATGAAGTAGAAGCAATTCTAGAAAATGCGTTTGCCGAAGGCAAAAAGCCCTTTTTGATTATGCTGGACGGAATCGAGGATCCTCAGAATCTGGGCTCCATAATCCGTACGGCTGAATGTGCGGGGGTGGATGGCATTATACTGCCCCGCCATGGTTCGGCCCCTATTACACCGGCGGTAGTACGGGCATCGGCTGGAGCGGTGGAATACATGAAGATTGCCCGGGTGACCAATCTGGCAAACACCATTGATATCTTAAAAAAGGCGGGTATGTGGGTGGTAGGTACAGCCCCTGATGCCCGGTTCCTATATCATGAAGCAGATATTCCTACGCCGGTGGTTTTGGTCATTGGGGGGGAAGATCGGGGTATTCGCCGGTTGGTGAGAGAAAAGTGTGATATGGTGCTAAGGATACCATTGTATGGCCGCATTAGCTCTTTGAATGCCTCGGTTGCCTGTGCCCTGGTAGCCTATGAGGTAGTGAGACAGGGCGGGAATGGCAGGAGCTAGCAATGAAGACGGTGCTGATTGTTGACGGCTATAATGTCATCAATTCCTGGCCGGAATTGGCAGCGCTAAAGCAGCAAACATTAGAAGATGCCCGAGGGAAGCTGCTGGAAATTATGACCAACTATGCCGGACTTACCGGTATCAAAGTGGTCATAGTTTATGATGCCTACCAAGTTAAAGGAGCTCGGGGCAGCAAAGATTTCTATCATGGGGTGGAAGTGATATTCTCTCGTGAGGGGGAGACCGCAGACGAGGTAATTGAAAGAACGGTTGGAGAGTATATGGATGAAGGCAGTTATCAGGTATATGTGGCTACATCCGACTGGACCGAGCAGCGGATTATCTTTGGGAAAGGTGGTCTTCGTATCCCGGCCCGGGAGCTATATTTGGAGGTAGAAAAAAAGCTGATGGGCATGAAAGAGTACGAAAAAGATCAGGAGATTGCAGATCGTTTCCTAGAACACCGTTTGAGTGATTCAGTCAGGGGTAAATTGGAGAATTGGCGGAGAAAATAGCCGGGATGGAAGATGGCATAGCACTTGATGGAAGTACTTGATGGCTTGACTTAAAAAAATTAATGAGGCTATAATTAAAAGGGTTGAACAGGTTCGGCAAACTTAATAAATAACTTTGAAAGTCTTCAAAGTCTGGAGGCGGTTCGGTGAATTTAATGGCCTATACGAGCTATTATGTAACCTATGATGAGCTACCTGACGAAGACATAGTAGAGCTTGCTCAAAACGGTGAACAGCTGGCTACTGAGTATCTGGTGGATAAGTACAAGAATTTTGTACGAGCCAAGGCGAGGTCATACTTTTTAATTGGGGCGGACAAAGAAGATATCATTCAAGAAGGCATGATCGGTCTGTTTAAGGCTATTCGGGATTACAGAGGGGACAAGCTAACATCTTTCAGGGCTTTTGCAGAGCTATGTATAACCAGGCAGATAATCACCGCCATAAAAACAGCTACTCGACAAAAACATATCCCTCTCAATTCCTATGTTTCCCTTAATAAACCCATCTACGATGATGATTCGGATCGGACGCTCATGGATATTCTTTCTACTACTCGCATCACCAATCCAGAAGAGATTATTATCAGCAAGGAAGAATTCTATGGGATTGAACAGAAGATGAGTGAGATCCTTAGTTCCCTGGAGTGGAAAGTCCTGATGGCTTATTTAGAAGGGAAATCCTATCAAGAGATTGCCCTGGAATTGAAGCGGCATGTTAAATCTATTGATAATGCCCTGCAGCGGGTCAAGCGTAAACTGGAAAAGTATCTTGAGGATCGGGAAGAAGCCGAATAGACTTGCGCTAAATTTTAAATGGAGTTTTCCTTGACTTGTTGGAACAATGCTGTATAATATATAATTGCTGAGCCGAGCTAGCTCAATTGGTAGAGCAGCTGATTTGTAATCAGCAGGTTGCGGGTTCGAGTCCTGTGCTCGGCTCCAACCATGCTAAAAATCTGGAGGGATACCCAAGCGGCCAAAGGGGGCAGACTGTAAATCTGTTGGCACCGCCTTCGCTGGTTCGAATCCAGCTCCCTCCACCATAAAATAATTCCCACAAGACTGAATGACGCGGGGTGGAGCAGCAGGTAGCTCGTCGGGCTCATAACCCGAAGGTTGCTGGTTCAAATCCAGCCCCCGCAACCATGCCCATATAGCTCAGCAGGCAGAGCGTATCCTTGGTAAGGATAAGGTCACCGGTTCGACTCCGGTTATGGGCTCCATATTAATTATAGTCATGCAGTCAGTATCGCAGCTGTTGTAGCCAGACAAAGCAGGGAAGTAATCTGATTGTGGCGGTGTAGCTCAGCTGGCTAGAGCATGCGGTTCATACCCGCAGTGTCCGGGGTTCAAGTCCCTGCACCGCTACCAGGAAGATATGAGGAAGTGAGTTAGCTCACTTCTTTTTTTA
>JAAZLJ010000212.1 GCA_012799365.1 Syntrophomonadaceae bacterium
CGGCTTCGTAGGTCGCTATGCCGGGTTACCACACTCCCGATAAGGATGGTTTTGTACGTCAGCGGTTTCATTATATTCTGCGTTAATCTGTATTCTCTGCGTCTAATTTTTGATTCATCTGCGTACATCTGCGGTTTCACCAGCAAATAAACAGCGGAGTGCCCGGCACCGCTGATTAGACTTCATCCGATGCCAGGTACTCCGACTGGGTAGAGTGGGCAAAAACTAGAGTACTTCCAGGAATTCTAGCGAATTCCAATAATCGGTTTACCGAAAAAACCCTTTTTTTTAGCGGCCCGGGGTACTTCCTGCCTTTCATCTACCTTCATACGCGGATCGATCAGAGGAAGTATATTTTCCACCGACCGGGCAATAGGGGCATTGGCATCAGCCAGTACAAAGGGCTGCCCCCGGTTCACCGACTGGATAACCAGCTTACCGTCACTGGGTAATTGCCCATCAATCCCCAGTTCCAGAACCCGTTCCACATCCTCCGGTTCGATGCCGTGAGAGCCGGTAGAGCGGTTAAGCAAGAGCTTCACTTTGGGCAGCAAACCCAGAGTTTTTAGAATATCTACACTTCGCTTGATATTCTTCACCGTAGGTAGATCCAGGGATGCCAGAAGCAGTATGCGGTCTGACATATCCAGGGCCACCAGGGTAGTATCGTTGAAAATGGGAGGCGTATCAACCAGAACATAATCATAACTGTGGGTAAAAGCTTTCAGCACCCGGGCCACACCTTCAGGAGTAATGAGCTCGGACAGCTCTGGTTTATTGGGCGAAGCCAATACCTTCACCCCACTGCGCTCATACAGGTAGTTTTCCAGCAGCTCTGCATCCAATTCCCCCTGTTCCTGCATCAATTCGGCAATCGTCCGTTTGGGGAAAATATTCATCATCACCGCCACATCCCCGAATTGCAGATCCAGATCCACCAGGCCCACCTTTTCCCGGGTGCTCCGGGCCAGAGCCACCGCCAGGTTGGTACAAATACAGGTCTTGCCTACCCCACCCTTGGTACTGAAAACCGTTACCACCGTCGGCTGGTGTTTTTTAACCTCTGATGATGTTTCCATCTTCCCCAGTTCCTGCCACCGTTTGCGGTGCAGTTCCACCACCCTCTTAATAGTTGAGGATAGTTCATCAGCCGTAAAAGGCTTGATCAGGTATTCTTTGGCCCCGGCCAACATCGCCCGCTTCAAATACTCCTGCTCTCCCTGCACCGAAACTATAATCACTGCCACCTGTGGGGTAGCGACAGAAATAGCCTCTGTCGCCTTGATTCCATCTACATCGGGCATGTTGATATCCATTAAAACCACATCCGGCTGGATACTGTTGGTCAGCTCCACCGCCTCACGCCCATTCCCGGCCTCGCCCACCACGGTTATCATTTGGTCCAGTTCTAACAGCAGGCGGATATTTTTTCGAGTCTCTTCCACGTCATCAGCTATGAGTACCTTAATTTCCTTCATTTCCCCACCCCCCCCTGAAAGATAAAATGGTAAGAATCATACTCCAATAAATTTACTGTTTTCATACCTCTCCGTCGGCATCATGAACAACTTGTAAAATATAACAATCGGGATTAGAAGTATGTTAACCCGCTCGTTCCCGAACTCGTCGACTATACTCCCCAATAAATATGCTCTCGCCGATTATACTACCTTTGTACCGAAATCTAATGCCCTACCGCGTTTTGCAGGTTACACGGCGGTAGAACGGCTCGCCCCTCATCTACCGGCGACCGTAAGGCCAGCCTGATACTGCCTCTTTCCGCCACCAGTACCAGAGAACGCACCTCCTCCGGACTTACCGCCAGAGTCATGGTTTTAGCTTCGATCTCCTTGGCTTCAGCGACCGACACCGCCCTGGATTCGGTCATGGTTTTACCTACAGCCAGTACTTCAATATCTTGAAGAAAAATCGTCGTAACAACGACAGAGGTTCCTCCGCTATCCAGGTCAACCGTACCGATAACATCCACTCTATCTCCCGGTTTGACCAGCCCTGCTACCCCGATCACGGGATTGACCGCTATCGACACGGCCCGTTTACCCTCCGGGATACAGTAAGCCAGACGTCCGGCTTTACTCTTATCAGTCAGAACCTTGGAAGTCAATATCTGCTCCCCGGCCGAAATATCACTGGTAGCTACCTTCCCTATTATCGCCTGCTGGCTGCGGGCGGCTGCTGGATGAGAAAACTGGGCCGGCACCCGTTCTACCTCCACCTGCTCGGGAGTAATAATGGAATCCCGGGAGATATCAACCGCCGCTTTTACTACTTCCACCAGATTATCTGGTTCATACCTGGCTTTTACTTTCTCCGTGTACTGGTAGGCCAGCAGGGCCGCCACCAGGCCAAAAATAACGGCCAGTGCCCAGAATTTCCTGGCATTTTTCATCACTCTACCTCCTGTTCCCGGATATAGTTATTCGACCAGCATGACCACGCGGGTACCGTAATAATCAGCATCCGGCGCAATCTCGCCCGCAGTAACCGTTTCAACAAAATAACCCTTGACTATATTCTCATTCCCCTGCCCCGGTACTTCGGTAACCAGAAAGGCTCCAAAAGCCACCACCTGTACCGCATCTTCATCTCCTTCTGTCGGTACCACAACCGGTACCAGCAGCACCCGGGGACAGTTTTTATCGTATTGCGTAATAGTACATTTAGGACTGTGGGGACACTGGTTAAGACGGGTCTGAATCCCACTGCGGGTAGGATTCGACATATTACCGGTCTCTATCGGAAGAACGTCCCCGATACTTACCGGCTGGTCATAGCCGTTTTTCAAATTTTCACGATAATTATTGGCGCCGTTACCCCCCAGGGCCAGGCATCCAAACCATCCGCAATAAGATTCCATATAAAGCTCGCCTCCGGCACCCTCCTTTAACAGGTATTCTACGCCGAACTCGAAGTCATCCTGGAGTACACCGAAGGGAACACACCCCGAATCAATAGATCCCGGATTCCCCACCCGGGCCACCGCCCGGGCTCCAATCTCACTTTGGTCAAACCCCAGCACCCGGGCAAAAAAGAGGTCTACCGTACGATTGGACTCGGCAGTTATCTGGCTGCAATCATCGGATACCGTAAAAACCACTTCACCTTCCTCCACTCCATTGGCAGCCGCATAATCTCGGGCAGCTTGCAAGGCCAGGTCGGGGTAAGTCGGCAGCTCCATGCCCCCGGCCAGCACTGCACTGTCCATGGCATTGACCAGACGGCTCTTATGTAGATACATATACCCCACGTCAACAGTGAGTGCCACAAACCCCAGCAAGGCCACCAGCCCGACTCCTACCAGGACCAGGACCGCCCCTTCTTCCTCCTGTAACCTCTTTTTCAGCCGGGTAATCATCCAGTTTCCCCCTCTGCTGTGAGAATGTTTTTGAAACCGCAGATGACGCTGATGAATCACAAACCAGACGCAGAAAACTCAGGTTTAACAATCGTTATAGGGGTGTGATAACCCGCTCGCTCCCGGACTCGTCGACTGCAGTACATCAGCTTACCTCAGTGTGAAACGGACCGGTCGAAATTCGGCGCCCATGCACTCAGTTCTCCCTGCTCGAAACCTCCTGTTTCTCGCTCCGTTTCACAGCCCTCGGTTTCGCTGTGTACTGCTACGTCGGCTTCGTATGTCGCTTCGCTGGGTTAACATACTCCATAATATGCTAATTTCATTCTCCGATGGCGGAACCATCGGTATCTTATTCCATCCGCATAGTACACGAAGCCATCAGTGGTACCGGGTCCGGTACCACCCCTTCCGGGAACGGTACGATCAAATCCACCGAATAATTCACCGTTATCGTCAGCCCATCTCCCCGCTGTCGCACCAGATCAGGTGGACTTATATCGATACCCATATCCAGAGCATCCAGCACCGTGGAATGGTTCTCGATATGGCTTATAATCTGAGCATCGCTGTGTCCTACCACGCCGTACCGGGCTCCCTCCCGGGCCAGTTCAGTAATCGTAAGATAGGAAAAAAAGATGCGCCCGAACTCAATAATGCCCATCAACAGCAGAAGCAGGATGGGCAGCACCAGGGCCAGTTCCACCAGAGCCTGGCCTCTATGGCATCTGAACAGTCGGTTAAGCTTCCCTATCACCACCGATTAACACCAGCCTTTATAAAATGCGGCCAGGGCCCCCAGACCAATCGCCAGGCCGTAAGGAAAAAACACCGCAAACGGTTTCTTATCAACACTCTGCAGAAATATCTGCCCCCGACCTCCGGTCAGAGCCAGCACCGCTCCCCGTCCCAACCGCTGCAGAAACTCCAGCATCTGCCCGGTCTTGATCAGGTACAGAATAGCCATGGCCCCTCCGAACAAAGCCATCCATAGAAAAGCATTGAATACGAAAATCGCCCCCTGAAAAGCACCCACCATTCCCAGCAGTTTCACATCACCGGCCCCCATTCCTCCCATGGCAAAAGGTATAAACAGGAGAGCCAGTCCCAGTCCCAGTCCCTTCAGGCTAAATAAGACTCCCTCCAGCCCACCCTGGTACAGATTAGCCCCCAGAGCAGCTGTTATCCCGACCAGCACCAGCCAGTTGGGGATACGTCGGGTGGTCAGATCATGGAGTACCGCCACTACCAGCAGCAATACCATAAACATATCAGCCGGGCTTAAACTCACGTCTCTTTCACCTCCGGGTCGGGCTGACCTTGACGATTCCACATATCCTTCGTACCTCGTCACGGCCAGCCCGACCCCCTTCGAAAAGCTGAACCCTACTCGGAGAGTAGGGCCGCTGCCGAAGGGGATCCGTCAACTTATGAATTACGCCGATATTGGGTTACGGTAAAATAAGTTGCCCATATTTTTCGACTGTGGTGAGTTCATTTTACTGTAAGGCTGTATCAACTTCCGTAAATTTGGTGAGAAGTTTTTGACCTATGCCCGTAAGTGCGCCAATGACTACAACCGCAATCAGGGCCAGGATGAGCCCGTATTCGGCCATGCCCTGTCCTTCCTCTTCTCTCACCAAACGCTTGACCATGTTCAACATCACGCGTTCACCCCCCCTCCACCGATTCTTCATTAAATAATCCGCGAATATGCCTGTATACTTAATATGTTAAAGGTTATAGCCAATCGACGTAATCGATCAATATGCTCATATTTGACAGTTATTTGGACCGTTCCCCTTATGCGATTATAGTCCTAAGTATTCTGAATATTTTATAGGCCCAAAATTGAACCCGCAGTTGCACGCCCCCTACAATTAAAAAAAGCTCCGCTTTTTTCGCGGAGCTTTACCTATTTATTAGTTTCCTCCAGTTCTTACTCCAGTGCCTCCATCAGAGTCGGATGCTGGAACACCTGAGCAACAGCCGCCCCCATATTCCCCAGGGCAGCGATAACTGCCAGAGCCACGAACACCAGGATGAAGGCATATTCCGTCAGCCCCTGGCCCCGCTCTTCCACCAGCATCTTCGATAACAACTTCATCCCGCCGCCTCCCGTCCTTGTATACTCTTATTTATAATAGTACACCTTAATGGCAGCCGGCGAATCAGGCTTCAAGCCTGAATAGTCAGGGTAACCAGGCTCAATTTAACCCGGGACTCCCGGTTCACATTTCCCATCAGTCGGTTTCGGTTCCTCGTGCCACGCTGCTGCCAGAGCCCCTGGTGCCGGTAGCGATGGACCAACCGCAAGCCCGGTCCCAAAAGACACAGCATCATCATGATCCAGATACCCAGGCTGACCAATTTGAGCAGGGTTATCACCAAAAAAACCTCCCCCGGCGCTGTTTCTAATATAATATGCGCAGGGAAAGGCTTTCGCTCCCACTGACATCCGAATCCATTGTTGATTATTATGATTTGCGCTAAGCTCTTTTTAGACGCAGAGAACGCAGAAAGACGCAGAATTTTATAAAACATTAAAATAATGAACAATAGAATAAAAGGTTCGCAGTATGCAATAGACACAAAACGCTGATTATTATGATTTACGCCGAGTTTTTTAAATTATTGCCTTTATTATCAGTTTTATATCTTCAACGTATTATAAGATTTCTGGGTCAATCTGCGTCCATCAGCGTGTATCTGCGGTTTCAAAGTTATTTTTGTATCTTCAGCGTATTCATAGTTTTCTGCGTATTCTGCATCTATTTTGCGCGCCGAAGACGGTGAAACAGGCTATCCCTGGATTTCCTCCTCCACCAGACCATTTTTCAAGGCATAGATAGCCGCCTGGGTACGGTCCTTCACCTCCAGCTTGCGAAAAATGCTGGTAAGATGGTTTTTCACGGTCTTCTCGCTTATGTACATGGCACCGGCCATCTCCTTATTGGAATAGCCCCGGGTCAGAAAACCGAGCACATCTTTTTCCCGCTTGGTCAGCTTGACCAGATTCTTTTTCTGCTCCCCTCGGGTAAGTTCCCGGGTCACCCGACCCGCCACTCGCGGATGAATGATGACATTGCCCTCTCGCACCTTGAAAATAGTCTCAGTTAGCTCATCAGTCCCCACGTCTTTAAGCACATAAGCCGATACCCCGGCTTTTACCATATCCACTACCTGCTCGTCCTCACAGACCGTAAGAGCGATAACATTAATATGAGGTGCTTCCTGCTTGATAACTTTGGTAGCGATAATACCATCGGTACCCGGCATATTTACATCCATCAGAATAACATCCGGCTGACATTTACGGGCCAGATTAATGGCACCCTGGCCGTCACCCACTTCACCTACAATTTCAATACGCTCATCCAGTTCCAGCAGCTGCCTTAATCCCTCTCGCACCAGGGCATGGTCGTCCGCTATCAAGACCCTGACCTTATCCATCACCCTTACCCTCCCCTTTGACTGGTACCTCGATTATCACTTTAGTACCCTGCCCCACGGTAGACTTAACCTTGAACTCTCCTCCAAATAACCCTACTCTTTCCTGCATCCCCAGCAGACCAAAACTCTCCCGCCGCTGTCCTCTCACTTTATCAACATCGAATCCAAAACCTCTGTCCCTGACAATCACAATAATGTTCTCCGGGGCTATCTCCAGCTTAACCTGAGCCCGATCGGTTCCTGCATGTTTACGCACATTGGTGATGGCCTCCTGAATCATGCGGAACACCGCTACTTCGCGGGCCAGATCTAAACGCCGCTCTTCCCCATAAAAAAGAAAATCTATATCCATCTCATATTTGTCACTGTAATCAGCCAGGTAACGCTTGAGAGCCGGAACCAATCCCAGATCGTCCAGAGCCATAGGCCGTAAATCAAAGATAATGCAGCGAATATCAGCCAGGTTCTGGCGAACCGTATCTTTAAGATTGGCCAGCTCCTTCTTTACTCGCTTCTGGTCCCTATCCCACAGGCGCTCCATCAGCTCCAGCCGCATTACGATATTGGCCAAATTCTGAGCCGGGCCATCGTGCAGTTCACGGGAAACCCGGCGGCGCTCTTCTTCCTGGGCATGGATGAGCCATACACCCAACTGCTGCTTTTTATAGCTCTCCTCCAGCTGGCCGGTAATGGTATCCACGTTACCGGCCAGCATTTTAAACACCACGTTAATTCGTTCCACCAGCCGCTCCGCCCGTCGGGCGATACTTTCTACCCGCTGCAAATGCCGCTCCAGATCATCCCGGCGCTGGCGCAGTTGACGTTCTTTCTCCCGCAGTGTAAACAGTTTAATCTGTGCCTCGCGAGCCTTTTTGTAAGCCTCCTCTATATCCTCCTCGGTATAAGCATCAAAATCCTGACTTACCTGCATCAGCCGCACCCGGGCCTGTTTTTCCTCTCGCTCAAACAGCTCCACCTCGGTAATGGTAGCAGCCGTTTCATACCTCAATTCCGCCAGCTCCGTCTGCAGTTGGGTACACTCCGCCCGGGCTTCATCAGCAATACTGTATATCTGCTCCCGCCCCTCGTCAATGGTAGCAACCATCTGCTCAAGTATTGCTTCCAGCTTTTTGGGAGCAGCGTTTAATTCCAGATCCCCATCGTTTTTTTTATTCATCAGTCGTCTCCCCGACAACAACTTATAAATAATTTCCCCTTGCTGCCGTTCCTATTATCTATATCGAGATTTTCCTCCGTATCCCCTATCTATTAATATTACCGCAAATTAGGACTAAAGAACAATTCGGTCATTGTGACCGAATTGTTTTAGGACTATAGGCCCAGGGCATTCTGGATTTCTCTTTGAATATCTCCCAATCTCACTCTATCCAAAGCCTCAACGTAAATCCTTAAAACTGGCTCCGTATTCGCCGGTCGGATCAGCACCCAGCTGCCGTCCTCCATAACGAACTTCCTGCCCCCTGTGTTCTGATTCTGCTCCACTTTGACCCCGGCAATCGATTTGGGATTGTACTCATTCAAGAGGTGCATGACCTGCTCCTGATCCTGAAGGCCATAATGCAAATCCATTTTCTCGTTGGCCACCTCACCATATTCCGCGGTAAAATCTTCGTGAAGTTCGGTCAGGCTTTTACCGGTTACCGCTGCCATTTCCGCCACCAGCAGGCAGGCCAGAATACCATCTTTATCCGGAATATGCCCGAAAATACTTAAGCCGCCGTTTTCCTCTGCTCCCAGCATACATCCGCGTTCCCGCAGACAACGTCCTATGTATTTAAAACCTACCGGAGTCTCGATAACCGCCAGCCCATTCTTTTTGGCCACCCGATCCAGCATGTGAGTCGTGGCCACACTTCGGGCTACCGGTCCCCGGAAGCTGCGGGTTTTCAAGAGATAATCCAGCAGCAGACACATCACCTGATTGGGAGCCACGTATTCTCCATTTTTATCTACCACCCCGAAACGGCTGGCTTCCCCGTCCAGAGCCAGTCCCAGGTCGGCTTCATAGCTCTTTACCGCCCGCTTGAGTCCATCCAGGTTCTGGTCAACAGGTCTGGGCAAAGAACCACCGAACAGCACATCGCGGTACCCGTGAACCGCCCGCATTTCACACCCCAGAGCCTCCAGATAATTATCCAGGTACCCCACACCCACTCCAAACATCGGGTCTACCACCACTTTCAATCCGTTTTTAAACGCATCCAGATTGAGCATATTCATGATGTGAGCCTGGTATTCCCTATCTGCATCATATTCTTCTACCAGTTCGAGTTTTTCTGCCTCCTGCAGCGAAAGCTCGTATACCTTATGGTTATCCAGCGCCCGATGTACTTCTGTTTCGA
>JAAZLJ010000040.1 GCA_012799365.1 Syntrophomonadaceae bacterium
CCATTGATCAGCGATGCTGAGTATGATCGATTGATGCGGGAACTGGTAGATCTGGAGAAGGCACACCCTGAATTGGTGACCCCTGATTCACCTACTCAGAGGGTAGGGGGGCAGCCTCTGCAGGGGTTTGAAACTGTGCGGCACCGGGTACCACTTTTGAGCCTGGACAACGCCTTCAGTGAAGGGGAATTGCTGAATTTTCACCGCCGGGTACGGGGAAGACTCGGTAATGAGGATATATCCTATGTTACAGAACTGAAAATAGATGGGGTATCGGTAGCCCTCACTTATGAAAACGGAGTACTGGTTAGTGGTGCCACCCGTGGTGATGGACTGGTGGGTGAAGACATTACCAGTAATATACGAACTGTCAGGACTCTCCCCCTGCGTTTGCGCAGTGGCCTGAGCCGCTTGGAAGTCAGGGGAGAGGTTTTTATGCCCAAGGGTGCCTTTGCTCGGCTGAACCGGGTAAGAGAGGAAAGAGGGGAAAGAACTTTTGCTAACCCGCGCAATGCGGCTGCCGGGTCTTTACGACAATTGAATCCTGGAGTTACGGCCGGGCGAGCCCTGGCCGTATTTGTTTATGATATTTTGTATCTGGAGGGGGCCAGCATTTCCAGCCAGCATGAGGCCCTCCAATTTCTGGCGGAACAGGGGCTGCCGGTCAACCCTGAATATCGTTATTGTTCTTCAATCGAGCAGGTAACAGAATACTGCCGGGAATGGCAGACCGGACGACATGAACTGCCGTATGAGATCGATGGCGTGGTTATAAAGCTTGATTCATTGCGGGACCGGGAGCTTATGGGGGCGACCGCCCGCAACCCGCGCTGGGCTGCTGCTTATAAATTTCCTGCCGAGGAGAAAGAGACCCGGCTGGTGGGGGTCGAATTGAATGTGGGAAGGACCGGGGTTATTACGCCTACGGCAGTAATGGAACCGGTTTCTCTGGCAGGTACTACGGTGAGCCGGGCCAGCCTGCATAATTATGATCTGATGCAGGAGAAAGACATTCGTATCAACGACACGGTCATCATACACAAGGCAGGAGATATAATTCCCGAGGTTATAAAGCCGGTCAAGGAAAAGCGCACCGGTCAGGAGAAGGAATTTGTCATGCCGGAGAACTGTCCGGTTTGTGGTTCCCGGGTGGTGCGTTTTACCGGGGAAGTGGCTTACCGCTGCGACAATATCAACTGTCCAGCCCGCCTGAAGGAGAGCCTGGTGTTTTTTGCTTCGCGGGATGCTATGGACATAGAAGGTCTGGGACCAGCCCTGGTACAACAGCTGGTGGAGCAGGGATTGGTACGTGACGTGGCTGATCTGTATTATCTGCAGGCGAAACAACTGGTAAGCTTGGAGAGAATGGGGGAGAAGTCAGCTGCCAATCTGATAGCTGCTCTGGAAGCAAGCAAGGACAGGCCCCTCCATCGTCTTATTCATGCACTGGGTATCAGGCATGTCGGTTTGAAAAGTGCCCGCCTGCTGAGTCAGCATTTTCGGGATATCAATGAGTTTTCGAGCTTGCAGGCGGAGGACCTGACGGCTATTCCTGAAATCGGTGAAAAGATAGCGGAGAGTATTATCGTCTTTTTTGCTGAACCTCGTAATCTGGAGACCATTGCACGGTTGAGACAGGCAGGTATAAACACTGTTGAAGAACCAACGGATAATACTGCTGATTCCGTGCTGGCAGGGAAAACATTGGTCTTAACCGGGAAGTTAGAGAAGATGACCCGTTCCGAGGCCACTACTGCTATCGAGGGCCTGGGCGGCAAGGTGGTAAACAGTGTTAGCAAGAAGACCGACTATGTAGTGGTGGGTACGGATCCCGGTTCCAAATACGATAAGGCGGTCAATCTGGGGATAAGCATTATCGACGAAGACCAGTTTCTGGAGTTAATTGGTATGGCTTAATATTTGTTATAGGCGCAATCAAAATTGAAACCGCAGATACACGCTGATGGACGCAGATAAGTCCCATAAAATAGACACAGAATACACTGAAGATACAAAACAACCCTAAAAAGGAGTGTGGTAACCCGGCGAAGCGACCTGACGAGTCCGGGAGCAAACGGGTTAACCACACTTCATAAATATGTAGTTTTCATGCCCCCGGTGGTAATAACATCGGTATTGTGGACTCTGCAATGAAATTTGGCAGATAAACGCAGATAGTAGTGAGGTATGAGGCGAATGGCTGCTGTATGATAAAAACCGGTCCGGTTAGCGGATCGGTTTTGTTTATTTGCAGCGATGTTTGTTATCATTAGAATAACGCGATAGCCGATAGAGCATGAAACAGGAGGGCCATTATGGAAACCAGGTTCCGTTGGGGATGGGCCGGCTTTAAAAGGTTTATAATCGTTATGCATCTTTTCCTGGGGATTTTCTGGGCCTTCTATTCGTTGAAATTCAAGCGCTTATGGCGTTCCCGGGAATGGGTAGAAGCCAGGCGGCAGGAGTTGTATGTTTCCCAAGCCCGGCGCTTTCGGGTAACAGCAGTGAAGCAGGGAGGCCTGCTTATCAAGCTGGGACAATTTTTCAGCACCCGGGTGGATCTGTTACCACAGTCGTCCACCCGTGAACTGGCCGGGCTGCAGGATGAGGTTGAACCAGTGGCTTTTGAAGATATCAGCGGGGTGGCAGAGGCTGAGTTTGGCCGTTCATTGAGCGAAGTCTATGTGCGAATAGAAAAGGCTCCACTGGCATCGGCTTCACTGGGACAGGTTCATCTGGGAGTTCTTAACCAGGGAGACATGGTGGCCATTAAGATCCAGCGACCCGGAATCGAGAACCTGGTGGATATAGATCTCAGGGCCATTCGGCGTGCAATTGATATTCTCAAGGTTTTTACCGAATGGGAGAAGATGATCGATTTTGATGTCATTTACCAGGAATTTGCTGATACCACATGGGAAGAACTGGACTATATCCAGGAGGGGTACAATGCTGAAGCCATTGCCCGAAATAGTGCCCAGGATCCGGACCTGATTATACCCCGGATTTATTGGGATTATACTACCAGTCGGGTATTGACCATGGAGTTTAAACAGGGCATCAAAGTCAGTGAGTACGCTGAATTGGAGCGGGTCGGGGTAAGCCGGGCGGCGGTAGCTCGCAAGCTGCTGCAGACCTATGTCAGGCAGGTGCTGATCGATGGTTTTTTCCATGCTGATCCGCATCCGGGGAATTTGCTTGTGACTCCTGCGGGTCAGGTGGTCATGCTGGATTTCGGTATGATGGGTTCCATCTCGCCGGAATTACGAGACATGCTTATTGAGATGGCTCTGGCTATGGTGGAGCGAGATAACCTGAAGGTAGTGGAATATCTAAAACGGGTGGGTTTTCTCCAGCAGCAAGCGGATGATATGACCGTAGCCCGGGCCTTGGGGGTGCTTATGGAAGGGTTCCTGGGGGATCCGGATGAATTCGACCTGGCCAGTTTGCTGGAAGATCTGGAGCAGATGCTGTTTGAACATCCTTTTCAGATACCGGCTAACTTTACTTTCCTGGGCCGGGCCCTGAGTATTCTATATGGGCTGTGTATCGGGCTGGATCCTGACATAAACTTTTTGGAAGAGGCCAGGCCCTTTTTGGCAGAAGTTACTCGAGATAAGGATGGATTATGGGGGGTAGTTAAGAATAGGGTTAAGGGTCTGGGAGGATCACTGGTGGAACTTCCGGTCCTGGCCGAGAGGGTTTTACGCCGGGCCGAGCACGGTGATCTGGTAATAAAGGTTCCACTGCAGCCCTTGACTCAGGCCATCAGGGAGAACACCCGAGCCGTGAATTCTCTCGGTCTGGCGGTGGTTTTTGGTTTTCTGGTGCTGGCTTCGGCTTATATGCGGGTGAACCACCTGCAGGTAGAAGCAGGGATAGGATTTATTATTAGTGGTATCATATTACTGGTAATACTGTTCCGGAGACGTCCAGCACGACGCTGGCGGGCACCTCATCCTCCTATTACCATTAAACGAGGTAAGAAGGAGTAGGGTTATAGCCATCAGCTACCGTGTGTTATTAAGTCTTTTCAGTCGGTGTTCGGATTTTACCTTCGACCCGGAGACCAGCTGAGGTATTAATATTGGCGTCGGTCGGTCTTCAGGCTTTACCTTCGATTCGCCGATTACTGGCGGAAACACCGTAGGCGGCGTCAGCCGTTTCGCCGGATTAACACCTCCTACCAGGATAGTGGAATTTTTTGTGGCTGATATGTC
This sequence comes from Syntrophomonadaceae bacterium, assembly GCA_012799365.1. Lineage (GTDB taxonomy): Bacteria > Bacillota > Syntrophomonadia > Syntrophomonadales > Syntrophothermaceae > JAAZLJ01. Next base: position 4,221 of record JAAZLJ010000040.1, read on the forward strand.
GATGTTGTTACTACCAGTAATGCCTCTCGTACCTCACACCTAACGTCTCACTGCCTTTGCAGATCCATTTCTATAGATGCCACGTTTTTGCAGCATGATAGATTTGAGTTTATAGGACTGGAAGGTTGTATTGAGTTGACGTATACTAGAAGAAGTATGCATTATTGAGTTATATTCATAAGGGAGAGGACGATGGTATGTGGCTGTTTATATTCTGTGGACCGCTCTTATTATCGTAATATTTCTGGTCATGTTAAACGGTTTCCTGCGCTATGACTGGAGATATAGAGCCGATTCACTGCTCAGTTTGGTATGGTTAGCTTTATTGATATGGGCTTTTTGGGGTTATGGTTTACGTATGGGACTGGTAGCCCTTTTGGCATCATTCGCGCTGGCCTCGCTTTCCAAACCGTTGGCGGGTAAGTTAGCTCGCCGTTTGCTGGGATATCGGACTGGCTTTTATATATTTGATGCTCGTGAAGAAGGAATTACTCCCCAACAGCGGGCACGTAAGAAAGCTAAACAGGACCAAATGCTTGAGGTTTACGGAAGAAATCCCAAGATACAAAAGGTACTGAAAGAGCATGGGAAGACACCTGCGATTCTGCAGGAACAGGTTGCCTACATGATAGCGATAGGGGTAGAAGAACCTCTGGCCTGGGAAATCATAGGTAATCCCAGGGATTTGAGAGTACTTCTAGAGATGCAGAACCAGGGTCTGAATGACGAGGAAATTCACTATAAGCTGACCCGGGGCTAACGGCTGCTTGTGAACAGAATCTTCGTTATTTATAACAGGCGTCCATGATACCGGAGGTATCACCACCTATAGCATGTAAATGGTACATTCATAGGAGTGTGGTTAACCCGCTCGCTCCCCGACTTGTCGACTGCAGTACATCAGCTTGCTTCGCTGGGTTAACACACTCCCATATGGAGTTATTTTTTATCATCTGCGTGTATTAGCGTATATCTGCGGTTTCAAAACTATTTTCATACCAGGGTTCGGGGTTACGACAACTCAAAGTAGGGAATTCCCAGGTTGTATTTCTCCAGCACCTGGTTTAACCGGGAACGGGACATACCTACTTTGAGGTAAACGCTCCTCACTTTGGCTGAGAGACGGTTGACTTCCTGCACAAACTGCTTGAATACCTCCTCCGAGTCAAAGTTAAGCTGGTTGATGCTTATAGTCAGATCCATATGGGTTTCAGGAAGGGCGTTGCGGACCATCCGGAACGCTTTTTTCATGTTAAATTTATTGAGATAGCCTATAAGTTCCACCCGGAAGCCTCCATCAATTTCACAAACTCGGAGGTCGAGAGTCTCCTGAGGTTTGTTTCTGCCGGGGAGTTTTTGTTTGAAGGACTCAATAGTTTTTTGTAGTTCAAATCCCCTCTGTTGAGGTCGTATACCCTCCTGCTGGCGTTCCAACGCCTTATAGTACCACCCATTTTCCCTCTCCCATTTACGGGTCAAATAATACCCCGCCGCTCGAAAAGCCACCGCCTGTTTTCCAGTCAATAACAAATTATCAAGCAGATTACGGGCCGAGTAAAATCGTCTGAATCCTTTCATAGTTTCCACCTGCAATTCCAGGGGAGACATGAGGCGAGGACGAAAAACTACGTGGTGTCCATCGTAGAGGCTCCAGTCCCTGGTTAACAGACGATTCTCTGCTTCCATCTGTTGGAAGGTCGAGGTGCCCGGTAAAGGGGTTAGAAAGAGGAATTGAGCGGTATCAATACGGTTATCCAGGGCGAAATCCACGGTATCATTGATGGTTTTAACGGTGTCATCGTCGCCGCCGAATACAAACATGCCATGCAGCATTATACCGTATTCGTGGAATTTTTCTATGCAGTATTCGATATCGGACACACCCTGCATTTTGTTAAAGCTTTCCAGAGTAAGGGGGTTGATGGACTCGAATCCCACATACACCATCTTGCAGCCAGCCTGCTGCATCAAATCCAATAGTTCTTCATCCCGGGCGGCGTCGGTTCTAACCTGAGCTCCCCAGAATTCAGGTATCACCTGCCGGTCGATCATCCCCCGCAGCAGCTCTTTGGTGCGGGACCGGTTGGCGGCGAAGTTATCATCACAGAAAAATACGCTCTTATTTACGTATGGAGCCAGTTCTTCCAGAACCTGCTCGATGGACCGACAGCGGTATTTACGGCCAAACATAGCGGTGACGCTGCAGAAAGTACAGTTAAAGGGGCAGCCGCGGGAGGTCATGACGGGATAGGTGCTAAAACTATCACTATTGGAAAAAAGAGTCAGGTCGGGGATAGCGCAGGTTTCCAGATTAACCGGTTCCGGCAGGGGGTTGTTGATCAAGCGGCCCTGATGGTAAAAGGAAACGCCGGGAACGGTCAGGGGGACTTCTCCACGTTTGAGATGGTCTAAAAGTTGGCCGAAAGTAAAATCGGCTTCCCCCCGGCATACATAGTCGCCGTTTTCCAGGGCCTCTTCTACCATAAAGGTGGCGTGGGCTCCCCCCAGTACCACGGGAATTCGGCGTTCAGAGGCGTAACGGGCAATACGGTAAGCTTCCGGGGCAGTGGACGTGGTGGTCGAAATACCTACCAGGTCTGAATTCGCGATGTCCGCCATCCGAATACTGTCACTGGAGCCGTAGATCAGATTCACCTCATAGCCCAGACTTTGCAAATGGCTGCCTATAAGAGGCAATCCCAGACGGGGCATGTTAACCATACTGTAAACATGGCTGCTGGGAGCTTTCGGTTCAATCAGGGTTATCTTACTCAGCATTCTGAAATCCTCCTTGATTATAGTAGGGTGTCATACCCGATTTAGTTCTGTTCGTTTGTAGACGGTATTGTCTTTATCGTACCCAAGTCTAACAAAATAATCCAGATAAAGTCATGTCGAAAGCTCAAATATCTACAATGAAATGAAACCGCAGATGAACACTGATGCGCGCAGATGAATCGCAAAATAGACGCAGAATACACTGAAAACTTATGAACACGCTGAAGATATAAAAATAACTCTTATAGTGACCGGGTTATCACAATCCAATAACGTGCTGTCATCCCCTGATGGTATCGGTGCAACCGACATGAGGGTCTGCCATAGAAAATAACTTTGAAACCGTAAATGAACGCTGATGAACTGCAATCGACGACTCGGGGAGCCGGCGGGCTAACCACACTCCAATAATGGTGCTATTTTCATGCCTCTGTAACAGCACTGGTAGAAAAAAACAGGTGGCAGGAGCCCTGATAAGTGATACCATGATGATATCATTAAGAAATCCAGAGGAGGGGAAAAGTTATGGTGGAAGGAAAGGCCTGGAAGATCAACGGCTTTCTGGGTGTCCTGCTGATTGTGGTTCTTATCGCCGGAACCATATATGAATTTTGGGCCCAGAACATTGTGGTGGGGATAATCCTGACCGTCGTTGTATCAGTGCTTGGCACCGGTTTTACCATCGTACAGCCTAATGAAGCCCGGGTGTTGACCTTCTTTGGTCGTTATGTGGGCAGCATTCGGGAAAGCGGTATGTGGCTGACGATACCCATCACCTATCGTACCAGGGTATCCCTGCGGGTACGTAATTTCAACAGCAAGACTCTAAAAGTCAACGATGTGGAAGGTAATCCGGTCGAAATTGCTGCAGTAGTGGTATTTAAAGTAGTGGACTCGGCCCGGGCCGTTTTTGATGTGGACGATTATGAAGAGTTTGTAGAGATTCAGAGTGAAACGGCTCTGCGGCATGTGGCTACCAAATACCCCTACGATAATTTTGACACCGAGGGCTATTCCTTGCGTGGTAATGCCGAAGCGGTAGCTAATGAACTGGCCCGGGAACTGCAGGACAGGCTGGCGGTTGCGGGAGTGGAAGTCATCGAGGCCCGTTTGACTCATCTGGCCTATGCAACCGAGATTGCCAGTGCGATGCTGCAGCGCCAGCAGGCTTCAGCAATTCTGGCAGCCCGTCAGAAGATAGTGGAAGGAGCAGTGGGTATGGCTCAGATGGCCATCGAGCAGCTACAAGAAGGTGGTATTATAGAGTTGGATGAGGAACGCAAAATGGCCATGATCAATAATCTTCTGGTAGCCATTGTATCGGAGCGAGGGGCACAGCCCATCTTAAATACCGGCAGCCTCTATTAACTGGAGGCCGTGGTTATGACCAGAAAGAAAAGCTTTCCTTTGAGAATTAGTCCGCAGCTGTATGAAGTACTGGAACGCTGGGCGGCTGATGAGCTCCGCAGTGTGAACGCACAGATTGAGTACTTGCTGCGGGAGAGTGCTGTACGGGCCGGGCGTTGGCCCCAGAATAAACCGCGAGAACCCCAAGATACAACCAAATAAAATCAGACAGCAGCACCGGGTATCCGGTGCTAATTTTTTGCCCATTTACATTTCGAGTTAGCGTATCTTTTGATGGATGGTAATTGGGCTTTTGGGTGGTATGTTGGATACAAAAACTGATGTCTGGGTAATAAAGTTCTCTGAGGCTGGAAAACTAAGAGCAGACATCGCCTTATTCACTGATACTACCCGAAACATCGTAGGGCATCTATTTTCATCATAGACGTCCATGATACCGGAGGTATCACCATCAGGGACGTGAAAACAGCGCGTTTATGGAGTGTGGTTAACCCGCTCGCTCCCGGACTTGTCGACTGCAGTACATCAGCTTGCTTCAGTGTGAAGCGGACCCCTCAGGATTCGGCGTCCATGCACTCAGCCTTCGGTGCTCGAAACGTCC
>JAAZLJ010000213.1 GCA_012799365.1 Syntrophomonadaceae bacterium
GAGCGAGAAACAGGACGTTTCGAGCACCGAGGGCTGAGTGCATGGACGCCGAATCCTGAGGGGTCCGCTTCACACTGAAGCAAGCTGATGTACTGCAGTCGACGAGTCCGGGAGCGAGCGGGTTAACCACACTACAATGAATGTACCATTTTTACGCTATTGCTGGTAATACCATCGGTATCATGGACTTACCGATTACGCGACTCATAGATACGGATTATTACATAGCCAATCAAAGCCACTACAAAGAATACCAGCAGCATCCAGGCAATGCCGCTCAGAGTACCGATGATGGTACGGTAGATTTCCAGAGCCCAGCGTTCAGTGTTGAGCGTGATGATCTGCTGGGCTTTCTCGCCCATCAACTGGGGGGTAATGTACTTTTCCAGGTCCCATATCCGTACCCCACTGGAAATTCCCACTACATAGATAGCAAATTGCAGATATCGTTTCCAGGCAAAACTGAGGTCTTCAGGGATAAGGCGTTTAAGAATAGCTTCCAAGGACTGGTCAAAAACTCGGGCGGTTATGAAAGCTACCATAAATGAAATCAGGAAAGTCACCAGGAGCAAGGTAATGACCAAACCAACTCCCCCTTAAATTCAAAATGTGAACCTGGCTCAACAAACGCGCTCAGCTTCCTGCCTGATACAAGAATAACACAGGAATGTCCTTTTGTAACCCAGATGATCGCCAGGTTACCACATTCCCTTTCCAAGTTATTTTATAATTAGTATCATCTACGTCCATCAGCGTATATCTACGGTTTCAATTTTCGCAGTATTAATCCTTGCCCTTGATTACCGCCAGGGGACGAAGACGCGCTATTTTACGGGTCAGGCCAATATCGGCCAACGTATCCACCACCTGGTCGATATCTTTGTAGGCTTGCGGAGCCTCATCCACCACATCACGATAATTCCGGGTATTATACAGAACCTCGCCCATACCCGCCTCAAACTCCTCCCGGGTAATACTTCTCGCAGCCGCTCTGCGGGAAAGGGTACGACCCGCCCCGTGATTAACCGAGTAGAAGGATTCGGCGGCCAGATCGGTTCCCACCAGTACATAGGAGGCAGTGCCCATACTGCCTGGAACCAGTACCGGATGCCCGGTGTCTCGATAAGCAGGAGGGTTGTCAGGATGCCCTGGAGGCAGGGCCCGGGTAGCTCCCTTGCGATGTACGAGTAATCGCTGGCCTCTATGGTTCTCCCACTTGGCAATGTTATGGGCTACATCGTACACCACTTCCAGCCCCATTTCATTCTCGCTCATCTTTAACACCTGACCAAACGCCTGCCGAATATCGGCGGTGATAACCTGCCGGTTAGCGAAGGCAAAATTAACCGCACAAGCCATGGCCGCATAGTAATTCCGGCCAGCTGGAGATTCCACCGGAGCACAGGCCAACCCTTTATCAGGCAAATCAACACCGTATTCGGCCGCCGCTTTTACCTGACTGCGGGAATAATCAGTACAGATCTGATGCCCGAAACCGCGACTACCGGTATGGATCATAACCGCCAACTGCCCCTCGAAAATCCCGAATTTTTCCGCTGTCAACTCATCAAAAACTTGCTCCACCCGCTGTATTTCTATGAAGTGGTTGCCACCGCCCAGAGTGCCAAGCTGTCCGGTTCCCCTTTTGACAGCCCTCCGGCTTACATGCTTAAGAGCCGCCCCGGCCAGATAACCGCTTTCTTCTATCACTTCCAGATCATCCTGTCGGCCAAAACCAGCCGCCACCACCACTTCCGCTCCTTCATGTACGACATCTTCGAACAGCTGACTGATGGTTCCCCGATGACGACCTTTTTTGCCAATACCGGTAGGCACCAGTTCTTCAATACTGTTCATCAGAGCTCGCAAGGTAGGTCGGTCGAAATCATCAGCCGCCAGATTAGTCCGCAAAAGACGAACACCACAATTAATATCCATCCCCACCGCCCCGGCCGAGATGACTCCCTCTTCCGTAACGGCCATAACGCCGCCTATAGGCAGCCCAAACCCTTCATGAATGTCCGGCATGCCCAGCACCGGAGCCACCACCCCGGGAAGCTCAGCCGCCTGGGCCAACTGCTCCAGAGACCTGTCTTCGGTTATATCAGACAACAGCCTCGGCCTGGCATATACCAGGCCCTCCACCCGCATTTTACCGGTACACGGCAGGCGGTAACAATTACGTTTAACTGGTTCTAACCGCATAATCCACTCCCCCTTGGTTTAATGAGCTATATGTCATTGACTTTTACAATATATTTGAAAATTTATTGGTCGGGGCGAAATCGTCCCAGGACCCTGGTCATATCATAGAACAAAACGACATTGTCGATTATACAAGGCATTTTCACCCGGCAGATTATCATAAAATGGCCAAAATAGCAACGAAAACCAGGGCAACAGAGAGCTCC
>JAAZLJ010000214.1 GCA_012799365.1 Syntrophomonadaceae bacterium
CCAAAGTAGAAGGCTATACAGAACGCGATAAAGCAAAATAGTAAGATAAGAAATTTACCCTGTTGGATAAGATAAGTTTTGCAGGTCTCATAAATAGTAGCTGCCACATCCAGCATGGACTGATGAGCCCGCATTTTTAAAACTTTTTTGTACTGGTACAGCCCGAACAGCATACCTAAAATACAGACAAATATACCGAAAGTTAGCATACTGCTTTGTTCTGCGGTTAAATACGGCAGCACGATATCTGCCTCGCTGGCCAACGCCATGGTTGGCGTAAACAGCACCGTACCAAAACCAAATAGACCTCCCAGGATCGCTTGCGTTCTATCAATCATGATCCCACTCATTTTTGCACAATCCTTTCTAAAGACCTAATAAGAGCAACTCCAATTTTTACCATTCACGCCCGTTCTTACACGCAACTAACCGCAATCTGATCATCACAACCACCGTTACATTGCTGTTTGGCTATAAACACAGGTCACAATCATCAGGAGTAAAACTCGTTTCCCCACATATTCGAAACACTACCAGGGTGTTATTATATTTATCATAGCTCCCTTGATTTACTGGTGATGCTTGTGTTAAACACAATGAACGGTTCTTCTACGGGCTCTGTATATCCATAAAATATTGGGGCTCTGAACTGCGCCTTCTTCCACTACCCGGAAAAACAATTATCCACATGAATTTCCTTTACAAATTCGAGTTATAAATTAGTTTGGCGAGGAATCTGCCAGGGTACTGATTAGAATAACTGCTCGGACCTGTTAGACTCCCCGCTAAACCTGTTATCTTCCCTTATACACCGGTACACGGTGCTCTAAAAAGGCTTCTTTTGCTTCTTTATAATCCTCACTGTCCAAAACTTGGGCAGAAAAACCAAACTCGACATCATATTGATCTCCCAGGCGGGCATTGGAGTTAATGTGCAGCGCTTTTTTAAAGTACTGCTGAATTAGCGGAGAATTGGCCAACAGCTCCTCGGCCACCTCCATCGCCGCTTCCATCAGTTTTTCGCGAGGCACAACCTTATGAACTGCACCTTTATCCAACATTTCCTGAGCTTTCAGGCCACTACCCGTCAAAGCCATATAGTTGACCATTTTACCAGGCACCAACAGAGATGCAAATCCCGCCGCACTGATAAAACCTATCTTGACCTCTGGAATACCGAAGAATGCATCCTCAGAAGCGACTATTATATCGCAACTCGCTGCATAGGCCAACCCCGCACCCAGTGCCGCTCCATTGACAGCAGCAACCACGGGAACCCTACAATCATACACCGCTCCTACGCTGCACTTGACTACATCACGATATGCCAGAATACTGCTTTGGTTAAGATCGTTCAGTTCACTCAGGTCGTTCCCTGCCATGAAATGCTTTCCTTCTGCCCGTAAAATTACCACTCTTACCTCGTCCATGCCGTTAATTGACCTGAATGTGTCCGCCATTTCCTGGTATACTTCCGCATTTATAGCGTTTACGGGCGGTCGGTTGACAGTTACTATACCTACGTTGCCCTGGACCTCAAGTGTTACAAATGCCATGGTACTCCTCCGTTCTTCTGTCGTCCGCGCAAGTAGTGTTGTGCTTAGTAACGTTTTTCTATAACAGGCGTTTTTCTATCATACCGCTTAATTGTTTCGGGTTCTGTCCACTCAATTTCTGGGTTTACACGATGGTTTGCTTTACACAAAGCCTTTATTTCCTGGGTCATTTCATCCAGATTATCTTTCATTCCTGGTGCCCATTCAATCCACAGCTTCAACTGAGTAATACGCGGACTGGGGGATTCCTTGATAACGCGCATATGGCCGGTTAGTTTGGGTCCCATTTCTGTGCGGATGGTTTCTAACAGAGTACCAGCAAAAACATTTACACCTTTAACAGTTAACATATCGTCAGAACGGCCGACAACCTTGCCACGATATCCCTTGAAACCACAGCCCGGGCACTCTTCTGTAAAGACCTGAACAACATCGCCGGTCGCGTACTTAAGATAGGGAGCTGCCTTTTTCCGCAGAGCCGTAACCACGATTTCTCCCACTGCGCCGTTTTTAACTTCAACGGGTTCTTTGGTTTCAGGATCTACCAGGTCTTCGAAAGCAATATCCCAATCATCGGTGAAATTGTGCAGCCCGTAATATTCATCAGAATCACAGGTTGTACAAGGATTGGTCTGTGATGGAGACCAGAAATCGAGCCATCTGCAATTCAAGGCTTCCTCGATATACTTTTTCAGTTCTGGCTCATCGATGCCTTTTTCTCCTGTGGTAGCGAGAAGCTTGAAATTAAAGTCCCGTGGGTCTACCCCTTCTCTTTCCCAGACTTTCAAGTAATGCTGTACAATTGTGGGTCCAGTCCACATAAAAGTAGGTTTGGTCCATTTAGCCAAATCCATGGAAGGTTGGGTTCCGAGGCGAATATCAATAGGCAACTGCAAAATACCAGCCTTGGTCAAGCCACCCATCATGGCTACTGTAGTGGCATATACTCCCAGCGGGAAAATAAACCAGCTGCGATCGCCAGGGCCGAGACCCCATAATTCGCTATACATAAAACCAATTGCGTCATCAATCCATTCATGGTCTGCCATGGTTACACTGTACGGATAAGTCGGATGACCGGTAGTACCGGATGTTCCACCTGTAAGGACCACCTCATCCGGATGACAGCAGACATGAAGACCAAACGGATGATTGTATTTCTCCAAACTGGTTTCCATGCTGATACGTTCCCTATCTTTATCCATAAAAATCGGAAGCTCGCGCAAATCTTCTATAGTCTTGATATCTTCAGGTTCAGCACCACATTCCTTGAACCGAAGCTGATAATACTCCGGAGAGTTATCGTACATGTACCTGATGTTCTCGCGGAGCAATTTTTCTTTGTGTTCTTTTCGCTCTTCATCTGTCATCCAGTTGAGCGTCTCAGGATAGAATCTGATTCCCTTGCCTACCTTTCTCATTTCTCTGAACCCCTTTCTAACATTTCATCCTCATCGTTTTGTTTTTAACTGGTATTTTGCTCTTGACCGACTCATTGCCTGGGAATCAGG
>JAAZLJ010000215.1 GCA_012799365.1 Syntrophomonadaceae bacterium
GCAGTAGAATGGGTAGAGGACTCCTGGAGTCGATACGCAGCACACATGTGGCAAATAATGGGTGGAACTTTTTCACTCTTTCCCCGGTCTAAATATAATGAAGGGAGTTAATGAAAACAGAGAAAGGAGGAGAGATTTATGCGTAGAGTACGCAGTAGAAAACTGGCAATAATGCTGCTGTTTACTTTTATGGCTACCATATTCGCAGCCGTGCCTATTGCCAGCGCATCTGCCACTTATAGTGTTAGCTCGGTGACCAAGGTGAATACTGGGAAGTGTCAGGAGCTCGGTACTGTCAAGGTGTTGTTCCATATGGCGGAACTGGACAAAACCAGCTATCTGACACTGCGATTGCCCGCTGACTTTGACTTTAACCTCAGGACTGTGCCCGGGGTTGATAACGACAAGCCATCCGGCAGTCTGCTGGGTTCCATGTCACTGGTATCTGACGGTGGGGACTATTTCCAACTTAAGACTAGCGATGGCAAGGCAGGTAAGGGGGTGAGGATTCGCATCCCCAATATCGCCAATGCCATGGCGGTAACCAGGTCAGTCTATGGAGGCGGAACTATCACCGAACATGCTTATGATGCTATTACAGTCAGCAACCTGGCCCAGAACGAAATCAAGATAACAGTGGATTCTACCAAAGCACGGGTAAATACTAACGAAAAAGAAGGCTATTTCTTCATTCATCTGGACAATGTTTGGGTTGATTCCGGTTTCAGCGGAGATGTAGACGCAGTTATCGAAGGCCAGTCCGGGACCGTGTTCCGAGACGGAAGGGTGATCGTAGCTTCGGTGGGCAGTGGGTCAGTAGAGATCTCGGTTGATGGTGTGAAAACCATAACCACCGGCAACTTGAATGAGATTGATAATATCCGTTTTAAGGAAGACCGACCGGGAGCCATTGATGATGGTGACCGCATCAAGCTCAAGCTGCCGAACGGATTCAAGTGGGAATACGATGCGGATGAGAGCAAACACTGGTCCTATGTGGACAAAGATGCGGAGATATTTACCATCGAAAAGACAGAAGATAATGACCGCACTCTGGTCATCAGGGCGGACGGTGAAAGCAGCACCGTGCCTACTTATGCCATATTGAAGGGTCTGAAGGTCATTGTTGACGATGAGACCGTGGCCCGGCTGGGGGATGTAAGGGTTACCGTAAGGGGTAACGCCAGCACCACTCCCGGTGAGTTCATAGTCGCCAAATATGGTGAATATGGAGCCCAAGCCTATGCCGTGGGTGATCCCAAAATAGTGTACGCTGGACGCACCGGAGCGGTGGCTGATGAATACACTGAGATTGGTAAGTTCGCCATCGAAGAAGACGTAAAAGCCAGCTTGGTCAAGGGCCGCACCATAACCCTGCAGCTGGTGGGTGGCGCTAAATGGGTCAGAGAAAGCGAAGATCGAGATGATGACGACAGCTATAAATATGTAAAAGACATGAAAATCGACAGTGCTGAATCGAAGAACTACAACCAGTGTTTCAAAAGCCCGGGACAGTGGCAGATCATAGGTAATGCCCGCGATACTATCAAATACACCATCGATGAAGAATCCTCCGATGCTATGAAAGCGGTATTCGAAGGTGCCAGGATCAGCATCTCGGCCGATGCCCGGGGCGACATCAAGCTGGTAGTGGGCGGTACCGCTGGTGCCAGTGGAGAATTCGTAGTGGCCGAGGTTAAGAAACCGGTCACGGCTTCGGTGGATGGAACCGCTCCTGACCTGACCATCGGTCAGCAGACGGTAGAGATTCCACCTATCGTAGTTACCGAGAATGACGCGGAAGCCATCGATGCCAGCCAGGGTTACAAGGACAAATGGCTGGTGCTGGAATTCCCGCACGGAGTTCTGCCTACCAAACCAGATACGGTAGAAGTAGTGGAAGGCGACATCCAGCTGGATGAAGACAGCATGTCGGCCAAATACAACAGCAGCACCAACGCCTGGCAGGTTCGGGTCAGGGTAAAGGCTACCAGTACCAAACCCAGCAGCATCAGGTTTGCGGGTATCAGGGTAACCACTGATCGTACCGTACCCGAGGGAGACCTGCAGGTGAAGGTAAAAGGAAGTGCTCTGGTTCAGAACGGCGAAAGCAGTATCAAATGGGCGGATGAGTCCAGCCATGAACCGGAACTGACCAACGATTTCCCTGGTGCTGACTATATTACCACTGTGGCCGTAGCCCGGTGTGGAACCCCGGCTCCGACCGATAAAAAGTCGACCGCCGTGTTCACTATCGGGGAAAAGACTTATATCCTGGATGGAGAAGAAATCACCATGGATGTAGCCCCCTACATTGTGGGTGACCGTACCTTCCTGCCAGTACGCTTTGTTTCCAATGCCGTCGGGGTATCCGATGAGAGCATTCTCTGGAACGATGCGGCTCGGACCGTCACTATTTTCAAGGGCAACCGGGTAGTACAGATGGCCATCGGCAGCAGGAACATGAATATCAACGGAGCATCAGTCTTGATGGATGTGGCTCCCGAAATCAGATATGATCGTACTATGCTGCCCATCCGTCCTCTGTCTACAGCCCTGGGCTGCGAAATTATCTGGGATGATGCCACCAGAACCGTAACCATCAACCATTAGGTTATAGTACAGATTACCTGTATGAGCCCGGTTCCCACTCGACCGGGCTCTTTACTTTTACCTTCACCGCATACTTAGACGCAGATCCACGCGGTTCCAATTTTATCCATTTTTCACGGCGGTTAAGGCCATCAAAAATATTTAAATACTTTTTCGGGAACTTTTTTGTTCCCACTCGTGTCTAAGTACTCAGACAGCCAATGGAATAAGATTCACACTTACATTACACTATTCATAACCGACGGCTGCATACCATCCGGGAACAAGTACATAGACCCGGCGATGGGGAGGGATGAGAGAAACAGGCTTATACAGCTATCGAGCATTCCAGCTCGATGACCACCTTATAATATGAGGGCATAAGCCCTGAACACCTGATTTAATTATTAACAAGGAGGGAAATCACATTGCGTAGAGCAAGAAGTAAAAAGCTAGCCATAATGATACTGTTTACCTTTATGGCTACTCTATTTGCAGCAGTACCTATGGCCAGTGCATCTGCCAGCTACAGCGTAACTTCAGTATCACAAGTTAGTGCTGGTGAATGGCAAGAGTTGGGCTCCGTTAAGGTACTTTTCCACATGGCAGAACTGAAAGATAGTCAGTATCTGACTCTCAGATTGCCATCGGATTTTGAGTTTGGTTTGGACGGAACAGATGTTGCCCACGATTCAGGTGCTAACTACAAAATCGGGAATAATGATAATGTAACATTGCGTATTCCTGCAATAAAGAACGCACTGAGTAGTGTAGAAGGTGACGTATATACCCAGTCATTTACAGTACAGGAACTAGCCGATAACGAACTCAAGATAGCTATCGAAAATACTAAGTTGTATAAAGACACGAAAGAAAAAGAAGGCTACTTCTATATAGACTTTAACAACGTTTATGTTGATTCCGGCTTTAGTGGGGATATTGACCTGGTCATTGACGGACAGCAGGGCACTGTATTTGGCAGTGGCAAGTTGATAATTGGTACTTCTGGGACCGGACAGGTTGAAATATCTATAGATAGTGAGAAGACCATAACCACCGGAGATCAGACTGGTATCGATAATATCCGTTTGAAGGAAGACCGCCCCGGTGCTTTCAAGGATGAGTATATTAAGCTGAAATTGCCCAATGGATTTAAGTGGGTAAAGAACTCCGGGGATATAGAAATAGTGGATGGTGCCAAAAAAGTCAAAGTTAACAATAGTTATGAAGAGAAGGCGATCTCAAGAACCGATTATGAACTAGATTATGATGGTGATGATGGTCGGACATTGCAGATCACTTCTAATGTAGAGTCTTCAAAAGCCGCATACATTTTCATAAAGAATCTTAAAGTCGAAGTTGATGACGAAACTGTAGCAAAATTAGGAGAAGTAAAAGTTACTGTACGTGGCACAGCTAGTTCCACTCCAGGTGAATTCATCGTTGCCAAGTATGGCGAATATGGTGCCAAGGCTTATGCAGTAGGCGACCCGACAGTGGTATACGCTGGACGTACTGGCGCTGTTACGGATGAATACACCGAAATAGGCAAATTTGCTATTGAAGAAGATGTTAAGGCTAGCCTGATCAAGGGTCGTACTGTTACTTTGCAGTTGGTAGGTGGAGCCAAGTGGGTAAGAGAAAGTCAAGATAGCAAACAAGAAGGATATAAATATGTAAAAGACATCAAGATCGCAAGTGCTGATTCCAAGAACTATAAAGAAGCTTTTGCCACGAACAACTGGAATATCATTGGCAGTGCCAGGGATATTGCCAAGTACACTATTGATAATACAACCACCAGTGCTTGTAAAGCCATATTTGAAAGTGCCAAGATAAGCATCTCGGCTGATGCTGACGAAGAAATCAAACTAATAGTCGGCGGTACTGCTGGTGTAAGCGGTGAATTTGTAGTGGCCGAAGTTAAGAAGCCGGTAGAAATCTCTGTGGACGGAACTGTTCCTAACGTGATTATCGGTCAGCAGACCGTGGAACTTCCTCCCATTGTAGTTACCGAAACGGGTGCTGAAGCTATCGATGCCAGTGATGGTACCGTAGAAAAATGGTTGTACCTCGAATTCCCGGCCGGAGTATTACCTACCAAGCCGGCAAAAGTTGAGGTAACCGAAGGCGACCTGCAGATTGACGAAGACAGCGTGGCTGCAAAATATGCAAGCGATAACAATGCATGGCAGGTAAGGGTCAAGGTTAAAGGTACGAGTGCTAACCCCAGTACCATCGTTTTTGAAGGTATCAAGGTAACCACTGACCGTACTGTACCTGAGGGCGATCTCAAAGTTAAAGTTAAGGGTAATGCTGTAGTTCAGAACGCTGGGGATAAAGTCGTCATTGATGATGGTACTGACGTTGTCCGTGAAACCAGCGACTTCTCAGGCAGTGGCACCGTTACCAGCGCAACCGTGGCTAACTGTGTAACCCCGGCTCCGACGGATAAGAAGGCTACTGCAGTCTTCACCATCGGTGAAACCGCTTATACTCTGAACGGCGCGGAAATGACCATGGACGTAGC
>JAAZLJ010000216.1 GCA_012799365.1 Syntrophomonadaceae bacterium
CAGACCGATCGAACCCATGGCCACCAGTGCCGCTGCTGCCACTCCGGCCACCCATTGTTTCCAGGGTATCCTGGTGCGGCGTGAGCGCTTCTTGTCGATGCTGACCATCGGTTCATCCAGTTCACGGATGCGGGCCATTACCCCGGCAGTAAATTCGGGGGGTGCAGCAACCTCTTCAGTTGTCTCCCTCATGGCAGTGGAGAACTTCTTCCATAGAGCCAGCTCTTCCCGGCAGGCAATACACCCGTCCAGGTGCTCCTGCACCAGCCGGGCCTCCTCCGGGCTCAGCTCCCCGTCCAACCAGGGGGAATAAAGTTCTCTAATCTCCCTGCATCCCATAATATCCCCTTCTTCTGTTTGAAACCGCAAGATACACGCAAGATACACGCTGATTATAATTTAAATTATCTGGCGGTTTCTAAGACTCGCCTGGCTATACTTACTTTTGAACCGAAATTGACTACCAGCCCAACGTTAAAGTTAGTTGCTTTCAGATAATTAAGAAGTTGTGCTTCATGGACTTTGTCAATACCTTTACCAGCCTTGATTTCCAATATCACTTTATTCTCAACCAGTAGATCAACTATGTAATCACCTACTATAATACCGTTATAGTAGACTTTTATTAATTTCTGCTGTTCGACTTGAAGACCATTACTTTCAAGTTCGATCTTTAATGCGTTTTCGTATACCTTTTCCAGAAAACCGGAACCAAGCGTATTGTGTACTGTGTAGCAGCATCCTATGATTTTCTTGGTAAGCTCTTGATATAAATACATGACGTTCCATAATATATTAAATCCAAAATTATCTGCGTTAATCAGCGTTCATCTGCGGTTACAAAACTAGCGTTTCTCTGCTTCTATAGACTTCATTCGCCTGCGCCCAGGAGTCCAACGAGTTCTTCCTTCAAGGCCCGGCGGGCGCGATTCAAACGAGACTTCACCGTACCCAGTGAACAATCCAGAGTCTCTGCTATCTCATCATAGGTGTATTCCTCAAACTCCCTTAATACCAGCACCGCCCTGAACTCGGGCGACAGTTTCTCCAATCCGGTGTCCAGCAGTGCCCGCAATTCCCGCTGTTCTAATTCCTCCAATGGATTCTCCGTGGTAGCGGCTACCTGCCGCATCATTTCCCCGTCATCCGTATCAATGGTCGCATCCAAAGAGATGGGGGGTACATCCGGCTCCCGGCGGCGGGAATTCAAAAATGTATTCACCGCAATGCGATACAGCCAGGTACCCAGATCCGCTCGCTGCCGAAAGGAGTCCAATCTCCTGTATGCCCGGACGAAAACCTCCTGGGCCAAGTCCTGTGCATCGTCGTAATTGCGAGTCAACTGATAACACTGACCAAAAAGTTTATCTTGATAAAGAACCACTAATTCTTCAAAAGCCTCGAGGTCATTCTGTTTGGCCCTCGAAACCAGTTCATTTACTTTAAAATCATTCGATGTCACCGGCAACACTCCCGGTTATGTATTTAGACAGTCAAAGTGGCCAAAAAGTTCCCCGACCCCCGAGGAATTTTTCGCTGACTGTTCTGAAAATTCTGATACTAC
>JAAZLJ010000041.1 GCA_012799365.1 Syntrophomonadaceae bacterium
CGGAGAAGACCTCATACTGACTTTTACCGGCAATGGAGATGGCACGGTACAGATTGACCTGGGCCAGTCCCTGACTCAAGTCCAGCCCTGTGTATACCAGTCCCGGGATCTAACCGTACAGGTGCTCAGCTGTATTTCCTACAATCGCGGGCCTTACCTTACTTATAACCTGGTACCTGAGCCCGCCATCAAATGCACGGCAGCCGGCTCCCGTCTGGTAGTCGAAGGCCGCACCAGCGGGCAGACCAACTCGGCGGTGATACTGGTCACCGGCCGCAGCGATGTGGTCCATGTTCAGGAAAGGCTGGAGGAGGCCATGCTCGGCAACTATATCTTCGCCCGGGACGGCATCCTGCAAAAACAGCCAGCCAACTACGTGCCCTACCAGCCCAACAATTGGTACCTCACCGCGTCTTCCTGGTCCCTGAACCAGGTCTTGGATCTGCTGGTAGATTATAGAGCGGTCCGTGATCTTTCCCTGTACTATGCCTACAAGTTCGCGGAACGCTACAACGAAATGGGTTTCATCCCCACCGCTCCACGCAGCCAGTGGCTTTATGAGGATTTTAACATCGGTTATGAGTTCTACGATACCCGGATGAACACCAATACCGTCCGGTTCTTAATGAAAATAAACAACTATTACCCGGATCGTCGTTTCCAGGAACCCATTCACCGCTACTTTGATTTCTATAAAGACTTTGCCTCCCGGTACCGCATACTCACCAAAAGCGGCTATCTGCCCTGTGATTACATGGATCAGCAGGGTCAGGGCCGGATAACACACGTTTCCTTGAACCATGCGATTACCGAGATGAGCGCGCTTTATGATTACTACCTTCTGTGTGGTGACGAAGAAGCGCTGAACATGGCCCGCAGTATTCGGGGCGCAGTGGAAGACATGCATAAGCGTTTTGTCAAGCCGGATGGTGACCTCTGGTATGGCATGACCCCTGATTATACATTTGTATTACAGGACTACCGGGAACTGACCCTGAACGACCTCATCGAAGCCCAGGGGATAATCCGCCAGGTAGAGGGGGAGGAAAACCCGGCCCTCCAGTATCTCATAGATGCCAAACAGGGATGGCTGGAGCGGAACCCGAAGAAGGAGGCAAAATAAATGAAACTGCTGGATGAGCGGGGCAGGCTGTTCGGCCTTTTTAACCTCATCGATATCCTGGTACTGCTGCTGGTGATAGCAGGCATATTCTTCTTTTACCAGCGCTACGGGACCGCCCCCCAGGAAGCACCGGTAGAGGAAGGCAAGGCGGCCCTGGAAGTGGTTATCCTCTCCAAATACAATGAGCCGTTTGTCAAAGATTCTTTGTTGAACGACCCACCCGAACTCAAGAACCTGCCCACCGGGCAGTATTTTGGCAAGATCGAAAACATCGAGGTTCAGCCGGCGGTTTTGTCCACCCGCAACCAGGAAGGAATTAACATAGCGGCTCCGGACTCCGGTCGGTATAACCTCATCCTTACCGTTCGGTGTGAGGCGGTAAAATCAGGGAAAGCGTATTTCGCCGGGGGCCAGGCCGTGAAAATAGGGGATCGATTACGGCTTTATTCCCCCTGCACTTATATTGAAGGTTATCCCGTCCGTGTACAGCCGGTAAAGTGAGGTGGCAGATATGAAAAAAGCGATTAAAATAGCAGCCGTCCTGATGCTGGTCGTATTCGTAGCCGTCTTCGTCTCGGCCCGCAATGACTCTCTGGTGCGCCACGCCTCGGCTGACCAGGAACAGGAGCTGGTAGTGGTGCTCTACGGCAAGCGTATTCTGGCCGAGATGACCGAAAGCTTTCAGCCCGGAGATGAGCTCAGCCAGTTTTCCAAAAACTCTCTTTTCGGAACGGTAGAG
>JAAZLJ010000042.1 GCA_012799365.1 Syntrophomonadaceae bacterium
AGTCTTTTTTATACATACGGATATTCATTTGCGGTTGCAAAAGTCAGGGTGGTAATGACATGAGTATTAACTGGTTTCCCGGGCACATGGTCAAGGCCAGACGGGAAATACAAGAAAATGCAGCAGCAGTGGATCTGGTCATCGAAGTGCTCGATGCCCGGGCACCCCGATCTACGCTGAATCCAGATCTTCCCGGATTGGTAAAGGGGAAGCCAATAATCAGGGTTTTGAATAAGTCTGATCTGGCTGATGAGCGGGCAACCCGCAGGTTCATCGACTATTTTGAGCAGGAGGGGGTTCCGGCCGTCGGGATGGATTCGCTTACCGGGCAGGGGGCTCGTGAGGTTCTGCGGGTGGTCAGGGATGCTTTCCGCCCGGTGGCGGAACAGCTGCGGAAACGACGGGCCAGGGTAAGACCGGCTCGGGTCATGGTGGCCGGGGCCCCGAATACCGGTAAGTCTTCGTTTATCAATGCTCTGGTGGGCAAAAAAACGGTTAAAACCGGGGCCAGGCCTGGAATTACCAGGGGCAAGCAGTGGATTAGAGTGCGGCGTGATATTGAACTGCTGGATACTCCCGGTATCATGTGGCCGCGGGTGGATAGCGAGGAGCAGGGCCTGAGACTAGCCTTGCTGGCTGTAGTGGGAGAAGCGGCCTATCAAGAGGAAGAAATTGCCTGGTCCCTTATAAAAACCATGCAGGTTCTGGCACCCGAAGCCTTGAGACAGCGGTACCGGCTGGAAGAAATTCACGCGGATGTTCATGATACTATTGAACAAATTGGGCAAAATCGTGGTCTGTTGTTGAAAGGCGGGGTGGTGGATACAACCAGAACGGCCCGGATGTTGATAGACGAGTATCGGCGGGGGTCACTGGGACGCTTTACCCTGGATGAGGTGTAGACGAGACTTAACGGAGGCTTTATACATATGAAAAAGGATTCACCTGCAGAAATGGAGCGTGAATGGCAGCGGCTGGAACAAATGAAACAGTATGAATATGCTCTGTATGGACAGGGGGTCCAACTGGTAGCGGGGACGGATGAAGTAGGGAGAGGACCGCTGGCCGGACCGGTAGTAGCGGCAGCCGTTATCCTGCCCCCTGATTTCAGATTGGCCGGGATTAACGATTCCAAGAAGCTTTCCGCAGGGAAAAGGGAAGTTTTGTCGGATAAAATCAAAGAAGAAGCGATTTCCTGGGCGGTGGGCATGGTATTTCCATCCCGTCTGGATCAGATCAATATTCTTAATGCTACCCTGGAGGCTATGGAGTTAGCCGTAAATGAATTATATCCGGTCCCGGAACATGTTATTGTGGATGCCATGCGTATCCCAGGATTACATATAGCGCAGACTGCCCTTATCAAGGGTGATTCTTTGAGCATATCGGTGGCCTGTGCCTCTATAGTGGCAAAAGTGGAACGGGATCGGCTGATGTGCAACCTGGATGAACTTTATCCGGGTTATGGTTTTGCTCGCCACAAGGGTTACGCTACCCGGGCCCATCTGGAGGCCTTGTTCCGGAAGGGGCCCTGTCCGCTGCATCGGGTCAGTTTTGAACCGGTAAAATCTATGGTTACAGGAGGAGCCCATGCAAATCAGGGGCGACTTTTTTAAAAGGATACTACTTAATACAGGTATACCCGGCGGAGAAAATCTGCAGCTGAACCAGGGTGATCTGGTGCGCGGGATGGTGGAGGCACTCAGAGAACAGGGACTCATTCAGATTAACCTGCGGGGAATTAGCATAGAGGCTCAGACCGAAGTCGAGGTCCAGCCCGGGCAGCAGCTTTACCTTTATGTTGACGGAGTCCGCGAGGGGCGTATCTATTTACGGGTAGTTTCACCGGAAATGAAACAGAGTCTGGAAGACCGGGCCATAGCGAACAACCTGGTTCGCATTGGACTGCAGGGGAGCCATGGAGCTATCGAGGCAGCTCGTAAGCTGATTCATTATAATCTGCCGGTAACCAGGGAAAATATCTCCCTGATATTAAAAGGGGCTTCCCTATTGGGTGAAATCAATTCACGCTACCTGGAGATAGCGGCTTTGGTGATGGCCAGGGGGGCGGGGACTGCTAACCTGCCGCGGTTTTTTCCCGCTATGAGAGATTTCCTGAGCCGACCGCAAAACGCAGCCCGGCTGCTGGATGAAGCGGCTCTATTATTGGCCGACATCAAGGTTGCCGATGATTCTGGCCCGACAGAGGGGGATGGAGCCCGACGTGGAGAAATTATTCGGGATTCGGGAAAGCCTGGCAGAGCGGTATCTGCTGGTACAGCGGAAGCGGGTACTAAATCCCTCAGTGGTGTAAATTCCCCAGCTGCAGGGTTGGGGCGGGCAGATTCTATTGCTGCTCCCATGGGACGGGGGCGGGAGATTTCCTGGTTAGGGTCACTCCTTAAATCACTGGGTGATCTCCTGAGGGTAAGGGCGGGGGATTCCCCCAGGAACCTCGCAGTGCAGGTGCAGGAGAACCCTGAGAAGGGGTTAGAAGTCCTGCGTTCATTAATACTGCTGCAGGAGTTTTTACAAAATCATGATAAGCTGACCCGCCATCCAGTGATGAAGGAAGTTCTGCAACGTATACAGGCAGCAGAGCGGGAACTTGGGGGACAGAGTGTTTGGAACCTGCCCGGGGTGGGGGACCAGCACCCCGAATTCAATGGATTTTTTGCTATACCTCTGGAGGTAAACGGGGAAGAATGTCTTTGTCAGTTAAAGATTTTTGGAGATAAGGAGCACTCGAACAGCTGGGAAGAAGCTGAACAGGTTAGCCTGGCGGTGGGCCTGGA
>JAAZLJ010000217.1 GCA_012799365.1 Syntrophomonadaceae bacterium
GGCATCGGAAGGAAGTTCTTCTTTGTGTTTACATTCTTTGTCGATACAGTGTGCGTATTCTTTACCTCGACCGCCTTTTTTGACCAGTATGTTTCCGCACACGGGGCACTTCTTATTAGTAGGCATATTCCAGGAGCGAAATTCGCACTCCGGATAGCCCTGACAGCCATAAAAACGGCGCCCTTTTTTGGTACGTAAAGCTATAATATCTTTACCACACTCCGGGCATTTTACCCCAATTTTTTCTACAAAAGACTCGGTATAACGGCACTCAGGGAAACCGGAACAGGCCAGAAACTTACCAAAACGCCCCATCCTTATAACCATCGGTCGCTGACATTCAGGACAATCCTTGCCCGCTTCTTCTGGTTTGATTTCCACCTTTTCGATTTTTTCCCCGGCTTGTTTTAATTTAACCGCAAATGGCTCATAAAACTCTCCCACTGTCTTCTGCCAGTCCAGCTCGCCTTCTTCGATGCGATCCAGATTCTCCTCCATAGTGGCAGTAAACTCTACATCCATTATTTCGGAAAAATGCTCTTTCAGTATATCGACCACGATAAATCCCAGTTCAGTAGGTACAAACTGTCGGTTCTGTCTTTCCACATAATTACGTCGTAGAATGGTATCAATTATAGGCGCATAGGTACTGGGACGCCCGATGTTTTTCTCTTCCAGCATCTTCACCAGGCTGGCCTCGGTGTAACGTGGAGGTGGTTGGGTAAAATGCTGTTCTGGAATCAGTTCCACTAATTCAACTTCCTGTCCCACTTCCAAATCGGGCATCACACCTTTGGCTTCCTTTTCATCCGTTTGATCCTGATAAACGGAAAGGTGCCCGTCAAACTTGAGACGGGAAGCAGTAGCCCGGAAGATATACTCTCCCCCTTTTACCTCAACGGTCAGGGTATCATAAATGGCCGGTGTCATCTGACTGGCTACAAACCGTTCCCAAACCAGCTTGTATAAGCGGAATTGATCACGACTCAGGGAGTCCTTGATACTATCAGGATGGCGCATAGCCGAGGTGGGACGAATAGCCTCGTGGGCATCCTGGGCCGATTTTTTTGACTTGTATACATTTGGTTTAGCTGGAACGTATTCCTTCCCAAAGTTCTTTTCTATATATTCCTGAGCCTCAGCCTGAGCTTCCTGGGACACCCTGAATGAATCGGTTCGAATGTAGGTTACCAGACCTA
This sequence comes from Syntrophomonadaceae bacterium, assembly GCA_012799365.1. Taxonomy (GTDB): domain Bacteria; phylum Bacillota; class Syntrophomonadia; order Syntrophomonadales; family Syntrophothermaceae; genus JAAZLJ01. The sequence continues at coordinate 1,200 of JAAZLJ010000217.1, forward strand.
CACTACCTTCCTGGCCTACATTTAAACCTTCGTACAACTCCTGAGCCACCCGCATGGTACGTTTGGAAGTGAACCCCAGTTTACGATAAGCCTCCTGCTGCAAAGTACTGGTAGTAAATGGAGGTGCCGGATTCCGCCTCTTGGGTCTTTTATCTATCCTGGAAACTACATACTTTTCCTGCTGCAGCTCCGCTGCTATCTGATCCGCCCCTGATTTATCACTGATCTCAACCTTATCTCCACCGTGCAAAACCAACCGGGTAGTAAATTCTTTATTGTCAGAACTGAATAAACCATCGATACTCCAGTACTCAACTGGCACAAAAGCCTGGATCTCCCGCTCTCTATCGCAAATGAGACCCATAGCTACTGACTGCACGCGACCAGCACTCAGTCCCTTTTTCACCTTGCTCCAAAGCAAAGGACTGAGGCTATACCCTACCAGACGATCCAGTACCCGGCGCGCCTGCTGGGCATTAACCCGATTCATATTGATGGGGTGCCGCTTTTTGAGCGCTCCCCGGACTGCATCTCTGGTTATCTCGTTGAATTCGATGCGGCACGGTGCCCCCTCGGGCAATTTGACCACCGTACTCAGATGCCAGGCTATAGCTTCTCCCTCTCGGTCCGGGTCAGTAGCCAGAAGCACTTGTGAAGCCTTGCCAGACGCTTCTCGTATCTCCTTCAGCACACTTCCCTTGCCCCGAATTGTTACATATTGGGGATTATAGCCGTTTTCCACGTCTATTCCCATTTTACTCTTGGGCAGATCTTTAACATGACCTACAGAGGCTATAACTTTATAATTCCGACCCAGAAATCTACTAATCGTCCTGGCCTTGGCAGCAGACTCTACGATTACCAAAACCTTGTTATTCTTTTTAGCCTTGTTAGCTTTGCTGGCCTTTTTAGCCAATATCCATCACCCCATTAAACAGTTACCTTTATAATAGTACAAAACTAAACTGCAAAGCCCGGGTATACCCGGGTATATATTATATAAACAGGCTTTCAGAAAACTGGCAAGCCCACCTGTTCTTTCGACTAACCTTTACTGCTGAGAAATTACTTTTGAAACCGCAGATGAGTCCAATAAAATAGGCAGAGTACGCTGAATATTATGAAAACGCTGAAACAAAACATGTTTAACCCTGTCTGTAACCTGCTCTACTGACCAAAACTCCGCAGCTGCGCCAAGCAAAAGATAAACTTCAGTCGACCAGCGGTTTAATCTGCGTCTAATTATACGTCTCGGAGCTTGATAAAATAATTGCCCGGCAGGGCCTCAATTATTCCTTCCATCTCCAGTCTGAGCAGTAGCGAAGCCAAAACTCCGGGCTTTAATCCAGTCCCAGAAACTAACTGATCCAGATGAATTGGCTCCGGTCCCAGAAGTTCCAATATTTGCCCATCCTCTTTTCCTAATCGAGATGAACTCTGGGTTATAGTCTGGGGACGTAACGTCAACTGGTATTCCTCCAGCACATCTTCCGCTGAACCAACCAGCTTGGCGCCTTGCTTGATAAGATTATGGGTTCCCTCGCTGTTTTTACTGGTGATCGGGCCCGGCACCGCAAATACATCCCTTCCCTGTTCCAGGGCAAAATCAACCGTAATCAGTGCTCCGCTTCTAGCCCGGGCTTCCACTACCACTACCCCGCGGGAAAGGCCGGAAATAATGCGATTACGAATGGGAAAATTCTTGGACTCAGGAGGTGAATGGAGCGGAAATTCACTGATAACCACACCAGAAGCAGCGATACGGTCATAAAGCCCCGTATTTTCTCGGGGGTAGATAACATCGATCCCGCTTCCCAGCACCGCCACCGTACAACCATCCGCCTCCAGGGCCCCGCGATGGGCCTCGGTATCAATCCCCCGGGCCATTCCACTTATAATACAGTAGCCGGCTCGAGCCAGATCCCGGGCCAGGCCACGGGCCACATTTCTCCCGTATGAAGAAGCCTTGCGTGCTCCTACTATAGCCAAACCCTTGTGATTCAACTTCTCAATCTGTCCGCGGCTATACAGCACTGCCGGAGGATTATAGATAGTTTTTAGAACTTCTGGATACTCATCATCAAAAATAGTGGTAGCCCTGTAGCCCCGTCTTATCATATTTTCATATTCCCGTCGTGGATCGTACTTCCGACGGGCGGCCATCAGTTCCTCGACTTTACCTGATAAAAGTAAAGAGGCCTGAAGTTCAGAGGCATCTGCCTCCCATATCTTCTTGCCTCCACCGAAATAATCTATTAACTTGCGCATCTTCCTGGAACCTGCGAAGGTAACTGAATGAACAGCAAGAATATATGGTATCTCATCCCGCAGCATAGCCATCCCTACCCTACCTCTGTTTTGAAAAATAGATATAGCCAAACACAGATAGCCCAACCGGCAAGTATCTCCACCAATGTATACTTTTTCTCCACTGTAGTCAAACAAGGAAACCAGCCCATACCCCGATGCATAGAATAGAGCGATTATCACGCTACCTTCTTCTCCGACCTCCCAATGAACTCCTGCCTCCCGTAAAACTTTTGTCTTAACAGTCATTCCCTTTAGAGCCGCAGAACCCGGCCGATACCTGCTCAGATATTCACCGACCGCCATCATCCTGAACCGTCTTCTTAACGGTACCGGGCAACAGTTTGGCACCCTCTATCAATCCGGCCGCCTTCAATACCATATTTTGATGCCTCTCATCCACCCGGTTGCCGCCATGGGTTCTACTTGCATAAAAATGAATACAGAAATGTCCATCAAAATCGTTATCCTTTATCGCCCCGGCTCCATGCGGCATCCCATTCATCGAGGCGGCTACCCTTCGATTGCGTGAAGAAACAATAACGGCCCTTCTATCCCAGCTCCATTTTCCGTTATAGATGGCTTTCATTATATGTGTATCCCGGGCGGTCAAAGGCTGCACATCAGCATGCTTACTGCCCCCCCGGCGCTGTACCCAGAATGAACGACCGGTGTCCACATCAGTAACCAGTGCCCGGTCATACATAGCCAGAATATGTTGGGCCTGATCCCAGTGTATTAACTCTCCGTAACGCTGGTCAATAGCATTCTCCAGATTAATTATGGGATTATCCAATAACCGGCACAATCGGCTGTTCAAGGTCAATGCCTGCCCGTTATCATCCCAACCAATGCGAGCACTTCTTAAAATATACAGCCGCCGCGCCTCTCCGGCTGAATTAGAATAGGTGATGAAGTACTCAGGATAGAACTGCTGGGGGTTTACCGGGATCTTGAGGGAATACCGCAGCAATCGCCGCAGCTCCTTCTGTTCTGCCTCGGTCAGCTTACATGGTTCCCGATAATCGAACTTATAAAGAATCAGTTCAGAATCAGGTGCAAAATCGCAGCGATAAAACATCACTTGATCCAACAAGGCAGTCACACCCAGGATAACCACCACAGATAACACCAGAAATACGTTGCCAGCCCGCTCCCTCATAGGAGTCCCCCTTCCGCTGTATCGTATGACCGCCAGTCAGCGTTTAGAAGCGCTGAAACGGTCTGACTGCGGCGAAAAATGTCGACCAGGAGGTAATTACCCGCAAAGGTAGAAGTAATATCAGGAGAGGTGATGAGATGCTGGCTATCGTAAACACCCTGGTACTGCACGGTATCGAAGCCAAACCAGTTAGAGTGGAGGTAGACATACATAGCGGCTTACCATCTTTCACCATAGTAGGATTGGCCAGCCAATCGGTTAACGAAGCCAAGGAAAGAGTCAGGGCCGCGATTAAAAATGCCGGTCTGGAATTTCCCCTGCAGCGCATTACGGTTAACCTGGCTCCGGCGGATATTAAAAAAGAAGGCAGCCATTTTGACCTGCCCATTGCAGTCGGTATTTTAGCCGCCAGCCAGCAGCTGCCGGGAGAACTGCCCGACAACTTCTACCTGGTAGGAGAACTGTCACTGGAAGGAAGCCTGCGTAAAGTCCCTGGAGTGCTGCCTATGACCCTGGAACTGGCTGATTCCGCTCCGGATAGCTGCTTAATCATCCCTTCCACCAATGAGAAAGAAGCCGCATTGGTGGAAGAAATCAGCAGCTGTACCCTGGCTTCACTACAGGATTTTGTCTCCTTCATGCAAGGAGAGACAGGTCTGACACCGGTTACACCACTGTCTAACCTGGAATCACCTGAACTCACGGAACCCGATGAACTGGATTTTGCTGATGTTAAGGGTCAGGAAACCGCCAGGCGAGCACTGGAGATCGCAGCTGCAGGTTACCATAATGTCCTGCTCATCGGTCCTCCCGGCAGCGGTAAAACTATGCTGGCCCGCCGTTTACCCACCATCCTGCCAGATCTGGACCGAACTCAGATTTTGGAGACCACTCGTATTTACTCGGCGGCCGGGCTGTTGGATCCGGAAAACCCACTCATCCACCGGCCCCCTTTTCGTTCCCCCCACAAAAACGCCTCCTCGGCCAGTATAATTGGAGGAGGACGTATTCCGCGCCCCGGCGAGATAAGCCTGGCCCAAAATGGAGTCCTTTTCCTGGACGAACTGCCCGAATTCTCCCGTGATGTGCTGGAAGCGCTACGCCAGCCACTGGAAGACCGAATGGTAACCGTAGCCCGAGCCCAGGCCACCATCAGCTATCCTGCCCGTTTCCTGCTGATCGGCAGCCAGAATCCATGCCCCTGCGGCTATTATGGTGATATGGTCAAGGAATGCCGCTGCACTCCCCATCAGATCAGCAGGTACCTGGCCAAAATCTCGGGGCCGCTGTTGGATCGTACCGACATCCACGTCGAGGTACCCCGGATCCAGTATGAGGAACTAAATCCGGAATCTCCGGCAGAAAGCTCTTACAGTATAAAACAAAGGGTTATTGAAGCTCGCCAGGTTCAAAAACACCGTTTCCAGGACCGGTCCTATGATTTGAATTCTTTCATGCCGCCTCGAGATATCCGGCGTTTCTGCCGCCTCTCATCTGAAGCCGAGTCACTCCTTAGATCTGCTTTTCAGCACCTGGGATTAAGTGCTCGCGCTCACGACCGGATACTTAAAGTAGCTCGCACCATCGCCGATCTGGATCGTAAATCTAACATCGAGACCCATCATATCGCCGAGGCTATTAATTACCGAAGCCTCGATCGTAAATACTGGGGATGATTGACTGGCTTTGAAAGCGTAGATACCCAAAAAAGAAAGAGGCATTTGATGCCTCTTGCGAATTAGTCCTGATGCCGGACTGCTTTTAAGTTATAATACTGGTTTTCACGAAAATCAACAGCTTCTAGTCCATGCAAAAGCAAAACAAGAAGAAGAAACCCACCAATAGCAGCAACCAACTCTGGGAGCCGCCCCAACCTCCGCCATAACCAAAAGAGTGTTCTTGCACAGCTATTCCCTCCTTATCCTCAATCTAATTATATTAATATGCAGGATAAGGAGATTCGGTCACAACATAACTTAATTAAAAGGCTCCTGGTAAAAGGTCGCCGCATCTTCAGTGTATATTTTTGTATTATCTGCGTCCATCAGCGTTCATCTGCGGTTTCAATTTCTATAGCTGTTAACTCCGTTCCGTACCCCTGAGCCTTTTCAGGGAATTTACATCTTCGGCTATGGTTTCAAACGGTGTCTCCAGGATAAAAGGCAGCTGCTTAAAAAAAGGATGCTGCAGCATTATCCGGAAACCATCTTCGCCAATATAGCCACTGCCTATGGGTGCATGACGGTCACGCCGGGATCCAGGCGGGTGGCTGCTGTCATTGGCATGAACCAGCTTGACCCGCTCCCTGCCGATACTCGCTTCTATGTCTTTTGCCAGCCGGTTAACCCCTTCCAGAGTGGTGAGGTCATATCCGGCCCCGGTAAGGTGACAGGTATCCAGGCAGCATCCTACCCGGGAAGATTCAGTGACCCCATCCAGAATATGAGCCATTTCCTCGAAATTCCGTCCGATTTCCGTTCCCTGTCCAGCCATGGTTTCAATCAGGATTATCATGGAACCGGAGTAATTATCCAGTACCCGGTTGAGAAGTGCAGTCAGTCTGTCTATGGCCGCATCAGCAGTACTGGTGGTATAAGCTCCTGGATGCAGTACCAGGTAATCTGCCCCGACTCGTTCACCACGTGCCAGGTCTTCGTTGATAATGCGCAAGGCCAGCTGGTATATGTCTTCCTTGACCGCAGCTGGATTGCTTATATAGGGTATATGTACCACCAGAGGAGATATATCGGCCTCCTGCAGCTGCTGAGAAAAAAAGCTGGTTTCTTCGTCCTGCAGTTGACGTGCTTTCATCCCCCGTGGGTTGCGCAAAAAGACCTGCAAGGCTTCCAGCCCCAGCTCCCGGGCCTGTTCAGCGGTAACCTTCAAGCCCTTACCGATAGGAAGGTGAGCACCAATCCTGGGCAGGTTTGATATGTTCATTTAAAATGCTCCTTCAATATGATTTATTATAGTATTCCCCACTTCTTTTCTGATGGTTACCACGTCAAACCTGAGATTCGGATACCAGCGGGTACCCTTCTCAGCCAACCAACTGAGAGCTGTTTTGCGCAACCGGGCTATTTTGGCCGAGGTGATGGACTCCTCTGGAGTTCCAAAAGTCGAACTTCGCTTGCTTCTAACCTCGACAAATACTATAGTATCGCCCTGTTCACAGATAATATCCAGTTCCCCGTACCGGGTATAGTAGTTACGGTCAACTATGGTGTAGCCTTTTTGCTGCAAATAATCGGCGGCTCGTGTTTCTGCCCGCCTCCCCATCTCACGGCGCAACTCTATCCTACCTCCCTCATTCCAATACCGCATACGACAGACCCATTACATTTACCGATAGTCCTTATCCATACGGTATACGAAAGCCAGTACCTCGGCTACCACCTCGTAAAGCTGGGGAGGAATCTCCTGGTACAGGTCCAGAGCCGCCAGGTATTGAACCAGCTGCGCATCTTCCTGTACATATACCCCGGACTGCCGGGCCAGTTCAATTATCCTTTCCGCTAACAGTCCCCTACCTTTAGCGGTGAGCACCGGGGCCTGATCCCCTTCCACATCATATTTTAGTGCCGCCGCTTTACGTATTCTATTTCGCTCCTCCATCCTTTCCACCCCCTGGCCAGCTTTATTAAAATGAAACCATAGATATGAAGACACCAACATCCTTACCTAAAGTGTGTTAGACCCGGATGTCAATGCCCAGGGGTCGGTCGAATTCTTGGTGTTCAGCCAGGCACGGCCGCAGCGACATGGCCCCGGCACCCTTTTTCTCCAGCCTTATACCCCGAACCACCACCGAATAACCCAGTCTTTCCAGGCCTTTCACCAATCCAGGCAGGTTGGTCTCCAGGTAGCTCAGCACCGATTGATGTTCCACCACACCCTGCAGTTCCAGCGAACCCTCGCGTCTCCAAACCATATAAAAAAGCACTCGTCCCATACAAGCCGTATCCAGGCCCACCGCCAGGCTAACCTGTTCAGCTTCTTCCCAGCTGTTCGAGTGCTCTTTATCTCGAAAAATCTTTAACTGACAAAGACATTCTTCCCCGTTTACTTCCAGAGGTATAGCAAAAAAACCACTGAATTCGGGATGCAGGTTTCCCGCTCCGGGCAGGTTCCAAACACTCTGCCCTCCAAGTTCCCGCTCTGCTGTCTGTATACGTTCCAGAACTTCCTTCATCACTGGATGGCGGGCCAGTTCATCGTGATTTTGCAAAAACTCCTGCAGCAGTACTAATGAGCGCAGTACTTCCAACCCCTTTTCGGGGTTCTCCTGCAGCTGCACTGCCAGGGTTCTGGAAGAGTCCCCCACCCTTACCCTCAAGAGATCACCCAGTGATTTAAGAAGTGACTCCAACCAGGAAATCTCCCGCCCCCGTCCCATGGGAGCAGCAATAGAATCTGCCCGCCCTAACCCTGCAGCTGGGGAATTTACACCACTGAGAGATTTAGCACCCGCTTCCGCAGTACCAGCAGATACCGCTCTGCCAGGCTTTCCCGAATCCCAAATAATTTCTCCACGTCGGGCTCCATCCCCTTCTGCCGGGCCAGAATTATCGGCGGCCTTGAGGTTGGCCAATAATAGAGCCGCTTCATCCAGGAGCCGGGCTGCGTTCTGCGGTTGACTCAAGAAATCTCTCACAGCAGGTAAAAACCGCGGCAAGTTAGCAGCCCCCCTGGCCATCACCAAAGCCGCTATCTCCAGGTGACGCGAATTGATTTCACCCAATAGGGAAGCCCCTTTTAATATCAGGGAGATATTTTCCCTGGTTACCGGTAGATTATAATGAATCAGCTTACGAGCTGCCTCGATAGTCTCCCGGCTCCCCTGCAGTCCCATGCGAGCCAGGTTGCTCGCTATGGCCCGGTCTTCCAGACCCTGTTTCATTTCCGGCGAAACTACCCGTAAATAGGTACGCCCCTCACGGACTCCGTCAACATAAAGGTAAAGCTGCTGCCCGGGTTTAACTTCGACTTCGGTCTGAGCCTCTATGCTGGTTCCCCGCAGGTTAATCTGAATGATTCCCTCTCCTCTGCTCGCCTCCACCATCCCACGCACCAGGTCACCCTGGTTCAGCTGCAGGCTCTCCCCGCCAGGTATACCTGTATTAAGTGATATCCTTTTGAAAAAGTCGCCCCTGATTTGCATGGGCTCCTCCTA
>JAAZLJ010000218.1 GCA_012799365.1 Syntrophomonadaceae bacterium
CAGGAGTATGCCGAGCAGATCGGTGCTGATGCCTATGCTGCTGACGCCCGGGAGGCCGTGATTGCAGCCAAAAGTCTGCTGGGAAAATAATTTGAAACCGCAGATATAGTGACACATTCGATATCATAAACGTCTACAGGGGAAATCAGAGAACAACACTAACGAAACACGTCCTTGTGGCCATTAACAGCTATGAGGTTTATTAGTAATTACTGAAGGGGAGGATATCATGGCGATTCAGAAAACCTATGAAGAAATTAATGAAAAGATTCGCAAGGGACAGGCGGTGGTGGTTACCGCTGAAGAGATAATCGAGATAGTAGAGGAAAAGGGCTATGAACAGGCAGCCCGCGAAGTGGATGTGGTTACTACCGGCACCTTTGGGCCCATGTGTTCATCTGGTGCTGTACTCAACCTGGGCCATCCACTTCCGCGCATGAAAATGAAGAAGATCTGGCTTAATGGGGTTGAAGCCTACGGTGGTCTGGCGGCAGTGGATACCTATATAGGTGCGGCCCAACTGCCGGAAAATGACCCGGAAAACAAAGTTTTTCCGGGCAAGTTTACCTATGGAGGTGCCCATGTTATTCATGACCTGGTAGCCAGAAAACCAATCCGGTTGGAAGCTACCGCTTACGGAACCGACTGTTATCCTCGTAAGAAGTTGGATACTGTCATTACGCTGGATGAAATCAATGAGGCTTACCTGTTCAATCCCCGTAATGCTTATCAGAATTATAACTGTGCGGTTAACCTGGGGGATCGTACGGTGTATACTTATATGGGGATACTCAAGCCCCATCTGGGGAACGCCAGTTACTCTACTTCCGGTCAGTTAAGTCCGCTCTTAAACGACCCTTACTACCGAACGACCGGCATTGGTACCCGCATATTCCTGGGTGGGGGAGTAGGCTATGTAGCCTGGCCAGGGACCCAGCACCATCCCCATGTAGCACGTGGTGAAAATGGGGTGCCGATGGGCGGGGCGGGAACCCTGACAGTCATCGGAGACCTTAAACAAATGAGTCCGGAATGGCTGGTAGGGGCCAGCTTTGTGGGCTATGGTGCAACCATGTTTGTTGGTATCGGAATTCCTATACCGATTTTGGATGAGGAGATGCTGCGTTATACGGCGGTGAAGGATGAGGACATTCTATGTCCGGTGATGGATTACAGTGAAGAATACCCGTACGGTAAACCCAAGAATTTGGGGCATGTCAAATACGGGGATCTGCGCAGCGGCAAAGTGGTTATCCAGGGGAAAGAAGTTCCTACTACTCCTATGTCCAGTTATCCCCGGGCCCGGCGGATTGCCCAGATTCTGAAAGAATGGATCCAAGGTGGCAGGTTTGAGATTACCAGGCCGGTGCAGCCGTTACCATCGGCCGATGCCGATATAGTGGTTAATAATTTAACCGAGCGCAATGTAAACGACTTTAGTAATATTGAGTAGGGGGGAGAGCAGGTGACCAGAAAGAGAGTAGTATGTTTTTTCCTGGCGTCCCTGTCAGAACAACCCATCATATTCAGGTTGGTAAAAGATTACGATCTGGTGGTTAATATTCTGAAGGCCGATATCAATCCGCAAAAGGAAGGGTATCTGGTCATGGAATTAAGCGGGGATAAGAAGAAATATGAAGAAGGGGTTCAGTATTTACGCGACCTGGGGGTAAAGGTGGAGCCCCTGAGTCAGACGGTGGTATGGCAGGAGGAGGTCTGTGTTCAGTGCGGGGCCTGTGTTTCGTTCTGTCCCACCGATGCCCTGATTATAGTGGATCGCGATACCATGGAAGTTTCTTTTGATAACGAGCGTTGTGTGGTCTGTGGGGTATGTTTGGACTGTTGCCCCACCCGGGCCGTCAAGCTCCACTTTGAAGTAGCGTAGTGTCTGGTTTTCACAGCAGACATTGCACAGGTGGAAGTACCGGGGTGGCATGAGTTATAATTAAGGTAACCCCTGTGATTATGATAGGAGAAGACCATGATGCCGAAAGATTACTCACGCAGGTATTATCGCACCCAGTATCAGACCGAGGATCTCACCTATTTTCAGGTTAAGTTTAAGGAAACCGATCTGGCCATCGGTATAAGCCGGGATGGTTACTGTGATAATTTAAAGAAACTGGTGGAGAAAGAGGTTATCAAGCTCAGGGGTGATCTGGAAACCTATATTGCCGTGCATTCCGAGTTCAGAACCTCTTTTTCTCCGGTGTCGGCCCAGCCGGGGGCACCTCCTATCGTTAGAGAAATGATTAGAGCCGGCACTTTAGCCGGGGTGGGTCCCATGGCGGCGGTGGCCGGGGCTATTGCTCAGGCGGTAGGCAGATTACTGGAAAGACATGTCCGGGAAGTAATCGTTGAAAATGGGGGTGACATCTACCTGCAGAGCCGGGCCAAGCGTAAGGTAGCGGTTCTGGCTGGTGAATCGCCGTTCAGCCATCGGATTGCAGTAAAGGTAAGGGCCGAAGAGTGTCCGGTCGGGGTATGTACTTCTTCCGGAACCGTAGGTCCGTCAATCAGTCTGGGTCGGGCTGACGCAGCCGTAGTCAAAGCTGCTGACGCAGCTCTGGCTGATGCGGTAGCTACGGGAGCAGGAAATTTGATAGGTGATGGTGAATCTTTGATGGAGGCTGTCGAATACGCTCGGGGCATAGAAGAGGTTAGAGGAGTGCTGATCATTAGCGGTAAAGAAATGGCGGCCTGGGGTGATATAGAAATAGTTCCGCTTTAGGAATGGTGGCTGTACCTGCCACCGGAGAAGGAGGAGTTGGATTGGACAGTGTCCAAATAGCAGACAGGCTGACGCAATGGTTGGAAAGCAAAGTACAGGGTGCAGGAGCGCGGGGCGTGGTGTTTGGCTTGAGCGGCGGGGTGGATTCGGCGGTGGTAGGAGCCCTGGCATGCCGGGCCTGTGGAGACAATGTGCTGGGTATTATTATGCCTTGCGAGAGCAGCGTACAGGATATGCTGGATGGGCAGTTGGTAGCACGGGCTCTTTCTATACCGTATATCATGGTGGAATTGGACGATGCCTATCAACTCCTGGCCAGACAGTATGAAGCCTTCTTGAAGTTGGAAGATGAGGAACAGGCCCGGAGGACCAAGGCTAACATTAAGCCGCGGTTGAGGATGACGACCTTATATTACTTCGCTCAGGCCAGGGGATATCTGGTTTTGGGTTGTAGTAATCGCAGCGAACTGACCACCGGTTATTTTACCAAATATGGCGACGGAGGAGTAGATTTGATGCCTATTGGCGGGCTGGTCAAACATCAGGTATGGGACCTGGCCCGGCATTTAGGGGTGCCGGACTCTGTAATTGCCAAAGCTCCCTCGGCTGGCCTATACGAGGAGCAGACTGACGAGGACGAGATGGGCTTTTCTTATGGCGAATTGGACAGCTATCTGTTAACCGGTGAAGCCAGTGAAGAGGTATCCCGCAAAATTGAGAAAATGCACCGGGTGAGTGAACATAAACGGCACCTACCTCCCATAGGTGAGTTTTAGCTTTACATAGTGGGAGATTAAATCTCATACGGTATAGAAGAAGGTTAACCTGTGTTACAATGAACTGGAGATCAGGGAGGTGAGCCAGCACAATGGCGGGTCATTCTAAATGGGCCAACATCAAACATAAAAAAGCACGTTCCGATGAGAAGAAAGGTAAGATGTTTACCCGTGCGGCGAAGGAAATCATTGTGGCTGCCAAAGAAGGTGGGGGG
>JAAZLJ010000219.1 GCA_012799365.1 Syntrophomonadaceae bacterium
ACTTTCTCCTCAGGGGTGACAGTAATAACCTCTCTAGTCATTATGTCCTTGGCTTGCATATTTTAACCCCCTACTCCTTACATTTATATTGTTTCAAAGTCCCTTAATATATCCGGGATGGCCCCCACCAAATCCAGAGCCGCCAACCCCCGTTCTCCCTTGCTTTGCCTGACTATATCACCAGCTTTACCGTGCACATACACCCCTGCCGCCGCTGCCGTCTGTGGTTCAATGCCCTGGGCAATAAAACCAGAAATAACTCCACATAACACATCACCACTACCACCCGTGGCCATACCGGGATTACCGGTAATATTTAAAAACACGTCACCGTTGGAGCCAGCTACCAACGTATGATGCCCTTTAAGCACCAGGGTTACCCCCCATTCCCCGGCAAACCGTCGAGCTATCTCTACCCGATCTGATTGAATTTCCTCCACCCTCAACCCGGTAAGTCGAGCCATCTCCCCCGGGTGAGGGGTAAGTACTACAGGAGTCTGCCGCTGCTTGAGCACAGAAATATTATCAGCCAGCGCATTTAACCCATCAGCATCAATAACCACCGGAGTCTTTACCCGCTCCAACAATGCTTCTATAGTATACAGGGCATCCCGATATCTTCCCATGCCCGGTCCTATAACACATACCGAGACAGCCTCCAACAGATCCTCAATCGCCAGGAACGCTTCCGGGGCCACGGTTTTGTCCGCCGTTTCGGCCAGTGGCCTGGTCATAACTTCTACCAGGTGCAGCTCCACCAGAGACAGCAGCGACTCGGGCACGGCTGCGGTTACCAACCCGGCACCACTGCGCAGGGCAGCCGAACAGGTCATGGCCACCGCTCCGGTCATTCCCACGGAACCACCTATGGCCAGTACATGGCCATAGCTGCCTTTATGGGTATCAGGCTGGCGAGCAGCAAAAAACGGTCTTATCATTTCCTCGGTTATTAGATTATATTGCAGTCGTTCATCCTCCAGCAATGGGCGGGGAATGGAAATATCACCCACCGTGAGCATGCCGGTCAAATCTGCACCCGACCGACAGAAGAATCCCGGTTTGGGCAGAGCCAGGGTAACCGTCCAGGTAGCCCGTATCGCCTCTCCGTTTACCTGCCCGGTATCAGCCTCTACTCCGGAAGGAATATCTACTGCTACCACAGGTTTAGCCGTACGATTGATCATTCCCGCTATGCGGGCTTCCAGAGACGGCATCTGTCCCCGAAAGCCGATCCCGTATATGGCATCAACCACCAGATCACAGTTCATAAGCGCCAGAACAAACTGCTCCAGGTGTTCCTCCTCGGTAAGAGGATAAATACGTTCGGTCAGCTGTTCCAGGATACTATAGTTAACCGTAGCATCTGGCGTTAACTCCTTTGGATTTCCCAGGAGAAAAGTATCAACCATAACCCCACTGTTTAAGAGGTGCCGGGCAGCTACCAGTCCATCACCACCGTTATTGCCTCTTCCCGCCAGAATCAGAACTCTCTTCTCTCCATCGATTCCCTCCAGAGCCGTTTCCACCGCCTCTACCACCCGTAATCCCGCATTCTCCATCAAAATCAGGCCGGGTATCTGGTATTGGGTGGATGCCAATCTGTCTATTTCTCGCATCTGCTGTGCCGAGACTATCTTCACTGTACCATCATCTCCTATTCCGTCCACGCAACAACCACTGCCACCGCCTGCTGGCGTGAGTGTGAAAGGCTGATATCGATTTCCTTCAACCCCACCGATTCAGCATTCTTACGTGCCTGACCATAAAGGTTGAGCACTGGTTTGCCCCCGGTTATAGTATCTACTTCCA
>JAAZLJ010000220.1 GCA_012799365.1 Syntrophomonadaceae bacterium
AAGTACAATAAACGAAAGAGTGGGGAAGTGCCCACTCTTTCCGTAACATCGTTAACGTGTACTGCAAATACCCATAAACTCCATTAGAAGTATAACACAACCTGATTTGTTTATACAAGAATTCCAGTTAACCGAACAGGCTGAGCTGGCTGGTTTCAGGCAGTGAGTCCAGACACCCGCTCTGCTTGAGGATATCGATAACAGCACGGGATATTCCACTCCGCAGCTGCAAATCCTCCACTGAAACAAACTCTCCCTGCTCCCGGGCTTTTACTATGCTCTCCGCCGCTTTGTCCCCCACACCGGACAGCGAGGAAAAGGGCAGTATCAGTCCTTGTGGACAAACCAAAAATCGGGTGGCATGAGAATCATACAGATGCACAGGTAAGAATTGAAATCCCCGCGCATACATCTCCAGGGCCACCTCCAACACTGGCAGCAGCTTGCGCTCCTTGGGGGAGGCACTGCTGCCCATCTTTTCGATGTTTTCGATAGAATTCCTGATGGCATCATATCCCCTCAAACTGACTTCAGCATCAAAATCCTCGGCCCTTATGCTGAAAAACCCGGCATAGAACTCCCGCGGGTAGTAAACCTTGTAAAAAGCTATACGAAAAGCCATCATCACATAGGCTACAGCGTGGGCCCGGGGGAACATGTATTTAATTTTTTGACATGATTCGATATACCATAAAGGTACCCCGGCCTCTTTCATGGCCTTCACCTCGTCGGGTACCAGGCCTCTACCTTTGCGCACACTTTCCATAATTTTAAAAGCCTGTTTCTTGGGCAAGCCCTGGCGAATTAAGAAGGTCATGATGTCGTCTCGGGTAGCAATAACCTGTTTCAAATCAGTGGTTCCATTTTTAATCAAATCCTGGGCATTATTGAGCCAAACGTCTGTGCCGTGAGACAACCCACTGATACGAATCAGTTCAGAAAAACTTGCCGGGCGAGTAACCTCCAGCATCTGCCGTACAAAACGAGTTCCAAACTCCGGTATCCCGTAAGTACCTATAGGAGAACGGATATCCTCCGGCGTTACCTCCAGCGGCTCTACCCCTGAAAATAACTTCATGGTCAGATCTTCGTTCAAAGGGATGTCCAGAGCCGAATGACCGGTAAGATCCTCCAGAGCTTTGATCATAGTGGGATCATCGTGCCCCAGAATATCCAGTTTAACCAGCCGCTCGTTGATAGAATGATAGTCAAAATGAGTAGTGATTATACCACTATCTGCCTTGTTGGCCGGATAGTTCAGAGGGGTGAACTGATGAATATCCTTTTCCTGCGGAACTACAATAAGCCCCCCCGGATGCTGGCCACTGGTTCGTTTCACTCCGGTAATGCCTGCAGCCAGTCTGAGCACCTCACCTTTTCGCAAACGGCTCCCCGTTTTTTCGGCGTAATTCCTAACCATGCCGATGGCTGACGCGCGCGCCAGGGTATTGATGGTCCCCGCCCTGAACACATGTTCCTGACCGAATACTTCCTCCACATACTGATGGGCCCGGGCCTGATACTCTCCCGAAAAGTTGAGGTCGATATCC
The DNA here is from genome assembly GCA_012799365.1 of Syntrophomonadaceae bacterium. GTDB lineage: Bacteria > Bacillota > Syntrophomonadia > Syntrophomonadales > Syntrophothermaceae > JAAZLJ01. Next base: position 1,551 of record JAAZLJ010000220.1, read on the forward strand.
GGAACCTTGTCCCCTTCAAATCCGAGGAAGGTTTCAAAGGGAATACTGAACCCATCTCGCGCCAGGACCGTCCCACACCGAGGACAGATCTCCTCTGGAAGGTCTACCCCACAATCCACTGAACCATCATCAACAAAACGAGTATGGCAGCATTGTGGACAGCGATAATGCGGAGACAGAGGGTTCACTTCGGTTATGCCGGTAAGATAAGC
>JAAZLJ010000221.1 GCA_012799365.1 Syntrophomonadaceae bacterium
GATTTTCCCAGCGTTGGTGCTACCGAAAATATAATGATGGCAGCTGCCCTGGCCCGGGGGATGACCGTTATCGAAAATGCGGCTTTAGAACCAGAAATCCAGGCATTGGCGGAGTTTATTAACGCGATGGGTGGTAAAGTTCGAGGGGCAGGAACCAGCCTTATCAAAATAGAGGGAGTAAGACAACTAAAAGGCACCACTCATGCTATAATCCCTGATCGCATTGAAGCTGGTACTTATATGGTGGCGGCAGCAGCCGCAGGAGGAGAAGTCATAATAAACCAGGTCATTCCTGAACACTTAAAGGCGGTTACTGCCAAGCTGCGTGAAACTGGAATAGAAATCGATGATTCGATTCCCCGGCGAATTCATATCATAGCCCGGGGGGAACAACCAAAGCCGATTTATTTGAAGACGATGCCTTATCCAGGTTTTTCTACCGATATGCAGCCACAATTTACCGCTTTACTGGCCACAGCGCAAGGCACCAGCCTGGTAAACGAGTCCATATTTGACAACCGTTTCTTACATGTACGCGAATTAGCACGTATGGGTGCTAATATTAGAGTGGAAAATAGAACAGCAGTTATTCATGGGGTAAAAAGTCTGACCGGAGCGCAGGTCGCCGCCACAGATCTGCGGGCAGGTGCTGCTCTGGTGATCGCCGCATTAGGAACCAGTGGAAAAACAATTATATCCGGATGTGAACATATTGATCGGGGTTATGAAAACTTGATTGGTAAATTAATATCTCTGGGAGCTTCTATGGAAAGATATAATACAACCTGACATCAAAGGCAGGTTATTTTCATATCTATATCCCACAGCCTGGCAGGGAAGTGGGGTTATGGATTTTATTAAAAAAACACAATTGATGAAGATTGCCATTACTATAATAGTGTTGTTGGTTATCGGGTTAATATTAATACAGTGGCGACTGTCCCTGAAAACACCAGTGGGACCAGAGATAAGCCTTTACTTACATCAACAGAAAAAGGTAATTACTATTCCAATTGAAGAATACCTGGTAGGAGTAGTAATGGCCGAAATGCCGGCTTCTTTCCATAGTGAAGCACTCAAGGCCCAGGCGGTATGTGCTCGTACCTACACTTATTACAAATTAGAAAAACAGCCTGGCCACCCCCAAAAAGCTTATATCTGCAGCGACCCTGGTCATTGCCAGGCGTGGATAGACCCTCATAAATATACATACCAGGAGAAAATGACTCGTGTACAAACAGCCGTAGATTCTACTTGTGGTCAAGTTTTAATTTTTGAGGATGAACCGATAAATGCGGTTTATCATTCTTCCTGTGGCGGTAATACTGCCGCTGCCGAAGAGGTATGGGGCCGCTCAGAACCATACCTGACTTCCATTAAATGTCCCTGCCCTGAACTCTCTCCTCACCAAGAAAAAAATTATACTTTTACCAAACGGGACTTTATTCAAAAATTTAACGTTAAGAAAACCATGCCCCTGTTAACAAAAACCAATAGATCTGCGTCGGGCCGGGTTAAAAGCATTATGATAGGCGATAAAACCTTTGGTGGTAATAGCCTGCGTCAAAAACTCAACCTACCGTCGACCCGGGTGACCATAAAAGAAGAACGCCAGCAGATTATCATTTGTTGCTGCGGTTACGGACATGGAGTCGGATTATGTCAATATGGAGCCGAGACTCTGGCCAAACAGGGCTACAACTATCATGATATATTAAAGTACTACTATCAAGGTGCTGACCTGTACCAGATACAATACTGAGCCCTCTGCCGATAATCACCAGTATTATCAAGTTCTGTATGCCTTTCCACCTGAATATATTGTTCTAAAATCAGGTGGAGGTTGGCGTAATGCAAAATTATATAAGAAAACGGGCGGTGAAAGTAGGACAA
>JAAZLJ010000222.1 GCA_012799365.1 Syntrophomonadaceae bacterium
ACCCGCTTATAGGGGATTGAAACTAGATCTGGACGAAACAAAGGAGAAGGCGCTGAATGTTTGTGACCCGCTTATAGGGGATTGAAACTGGTTCCATCCTGATCAGTGTAGTATCTTGGGCCGCCGTTTGTGACCCGCTTATAGGGGATTGAAACTTTTGTAGGTGTTAACTTTCTTTTTCTACGTAACCTTGTTTGTGACCCGCTTATAGGGGATTGAAACTCTCTTCATCTTCCACCCCCTGCTCTACCAGAGCCTGTTTGTGACCCGCTTATAGGGGATTGAAACCGCCATGAATAGTGCTTATGACGACTGCATCGGGAGTTTGTGACCCGCTTATAGGGGGTTGAAACCGGCATTAGCGCAGGTTGATTGCTGACCTGCATTATTTAATTCTCGGTAATAAGGAAATGCATTTATATAATTGATAAGAACATATTCGGGGGGATGGTTTTGTCAAATCGCGAACTTCTAAACGAGCTATTTGATCGGGGTCGGGTAAATACCAGGCCGGGGACAATCTTTGAAACAACACCGCCTCATTTGACCGAGGGATTTGATTTTAGGCGTATACAGGGAATGCTGCTGGGCTTGGCGATAGGGGACTCTCTAGGCGTTACCACCGAAAGCATAAACCCGGGGAGGAGACATGCGCGGTTTGGGGAGATAACAGATTATTTGCCCAACCGTTATGCGCATAATCAACGAGTTGGACTGCCTTCAGATGATACCCAGTTAGCTTTTTGGACCATCGAACAGCTGCTGCTGGATGAGACCATTAACCCGGAAAATGTAGCACGAAGATTTACAAAACAAAGGATATTCGGCTTGGGGAAAACAGTACGAGAATTCCTGAAAAAACGAAAGCGGGAGTGCCCTGGTACGAAAGCGGGCCGGGGTCAGCAGGAAATGGGGCATTGATGCGGATTTGTCCGGTAATGTTACCCTATTTGCAATCACCTACCCGGGGACTGTGGGTAGATACAGTGCTGTTAACCATGATCACTCATAATGATTCGACTGCGATAGGATGCAGCGTGGCCTTTGTTTCGATGTTGTGGGAGTTGTTGCAATCTCAAGCACCACCATCGGCCGAATGGTACCTTAACCATTTTGTTCGGGTACTCTCTGAAACGGAGATAAAAAAGAGTTATTCCGTGCGCGGGGGAATGTATAAAGATTTTCGCGGTACTCTTAGTGAGTATTTGACCAGGGTAATTCAACCGGCCTACCAGGAAAACTTGAACGTTATAGACGCATGCAATACCTGGTACTCAGGCGCCTATCTTTTTGAAACTATACCCAGCATGCTTTATATTCTTATGAAATGGGGACATGATCCGGAGCAAGCAATTATTCGTGTAGTAAACGATACACGCGATAATGATACTATAGCTTCTCTGGTTGGCACTGCCGTGGGTGCCTTGTACGGAATAGACGCGTTGCCAGTAAGATGGATAAACAATTTAAGCGGGCAGTGCGGCAGAAATGATGTTGGACGGGTGTTCGCCCTTATCAACCGTGCGGAAAAACAATGGTGGAGATCGACAACAGAGTCTGTTACTAGCAATATTGATCGGTTCGAAGGCTATACTTTTACCTCAGTAACTACGCCTATTCGCCCATTAAGATGAACGGTATTATATATCCAACGGTAGAACACGCATTTCATGCAGCCAAAACATCCGATAAAGAGGTCAAGGCGCAAATTGCCAGATTGACATCACCCGGTGAGGCCAGGAAAAGGGGGAATCAACTGATGTTGCCCCCGGATTGGGACGAGGTTAAAGTAGATATTATGTACGATTTATTAAAACAGAAGTTCTCAACCTATCCGGATTTAACGGAATTATTACATAGCACGGGAAAGATTGAATTGATAGCGGGTAATTCGGAAGATGAAACTTTTTGGGGTGTTTGCAATGGAAAAGGTCGTAATGAACTGGGCAAACTCCTTATGCAACTGCGTGAAAGGATAAAAAGAAACATTACTTTCCGTCTCTAGTAGTAGGGGAATATATACATATAGACGTATGTAAATAGTATTAATATCGCCTATGACCTGCTTATAGGCTGTGGGATGAGCATTTACAGGAACAGCGATAGGCGGTAAACGAGAATAAAAAGGATGGGTGGCTTTGACCGGGACTCTAACCCTGATTATCATGAGGATTTCTTTATGTGTTCGATCTCGGCCGGATGAGCCGGTGTCCAGGCAATACCGTCAGTTTTTGGACTACTGGCGTGACTATATGCCCACTAGATATTCAAAAAATGGGTGGCAGTGGAGAAGTAGACCAGCAGAGCTGCAGCGTCAACAATAGTGGTGATTAAAGGGCCAGCCATCATAGCCGGGTCCAAACGCAGCCGCTTGGCGATGATCGGTAATATTCCACCTATTACTTTAGCTAGAAGTACTGTCACCAGGATGCTTACGCAGACTGTAAACGATATCAAGAAGCTTACCTTTTCTAGATAGTACAGCCGTAAGAAATTAACCAGAGCCAGGGCGCTTCCTACCAGAATACCTACGAGGCATTCTTTGCCCATGACCTGGACAGTGTCTTTTAACGTTATTTCACCCAGGGCCAGGCCCCTGATGATAAGGGTGGACGATTGTGAACCAGCATTACCCCCGGTATCCATGAGCATGGGTATAAATGCAGCCAGCAAAACCACCGATTGCAAAACGTCTTGATATTGTTGGACTATGTTGCCTGTAAATGTTGCAGAAATCATGAGAAGCATCAGCCATAGAACTCGATGTTTGGCCAGTGAAAAGACACTTGTGTCCAGATATTTTTCCTGGGAAGGCTCCATGGCCGCCATTCTTTGGAAGTCTTCAGTGGCTTCCTCTTCGATGATATCAAGGATGTCGTCAATGGTAATAATGCCTACCAGGCGGTTTTCCCGGTCCACTACCGGCATAGAAAAAAGATCGTACCTTTTAAATTTGGCCGCGACTTCTTCCTGATCTTCGAGGGTGTGGGCAAATATTACGTTTCTGTCCATAATGTTTTCTATCCGTTCGTGGGGATCATTCAAGATTAATCTTCTTAAAGGAAGGTATCCTTCCAGCATGCGGTTGCTGTCGGTTACATAGCATATATCTATGGTTTCTTTATCAATGTTAGTATTTCTAACCCTTTTCAGGGCCTGCTCGACGGGCATTTCTTTTTTAAGGTCTACGTATTCGATGGTCATCAGCGTTCCCGCAGAATCTTTCGGGTATTTTAACAATTGATTTAAAAGTTCGCGGGTGTTTTCTTCAGCACTGGCCAAAATTTTTTTCACAAAGTTAGCCGGCATTTC
>JAAZLJ010000043.1 GCA_012799365.1 Syntrophomonadaceae bacterium
ACTTACATCACCCCCGCTTCCCTGGATAACCAGGTGGGACGGTGTTGGATCAGTGCGACGATTCACCCCGAAAAGTGGTTCCCCCGTTCCTCAAAAAAACTGAGGATTCAGCGAAATGATACGCGCAGAACGTGATTTATGAAGTTTGGTAAACCGGAAAGAGGTAGGGTTCTGCCTTCCCCTTACTCCATTATCCTGCAATAGATACTTATAATCCTGTATCTATTTTGCCATGTTTGGGCTAACTTGTAAAGTAACAATTAACGCCTCGAACTATATCTTATGTAAAGTTACCGCTGGTAATGGCATAAAATCCATTTTTTTCACGTAGACGCCCATGATATCGTAAATATCACCAACAGGGACATGAAAACAGCACGGTTGGAGTGTGGTAACCCGGCGAAGCGACATACGCAGCCGACGATGTTTCGGCAAGTGCCGGGCGTATCGAAGGCGACGTCGCAGTACACAGCGAAGCTGAAGGCTGTGAAGCGGAGCGAGAAACAGGACGTTTCGAGCACCGAGGGCTGAGTGCATGGACGCCGAATCCTGAGGGGTCCGCCTGGCGCAGCCCAAGAAACCTGTTCGCACCTGGTTATGACTATCCGGTAATTGTGGTTTCTTGGATAAGCTGCGCGCTGTAATAATTAAGCGAAGCGTGCCGGTCTGCGATAGCAGACCGCACCTGAAGCAAGCCGATGTACTGCAGTCGCCAAGTCCGGGAGCGAGCGGGTTCCACACTCCCTTATAAGAATTGTTTTATATTCTCAGCGTTTTCATAATATTCTGCGTTATCTGCGTCCATCAGCGTGTATCTGCGGTTTCAAATCATTTTCGGTTCAGACGGGTTATATCGAGTAAATAACTGGTGTTCCAATCCCAGCAGGTCCATTACCTTCCCCACCATAAAATCAACTATCTCCTCAACCGACTGGGGATGATGATAGAACCCGGGCATGGCAGGTACGATGGCTGCCCCAAGGCGGGCCAGGAATAACATGTTTTGCAAGTGAATCACGCTCAAGGGTGTTTCTCTGGGTACCAGCACCAATAGCTTTTTTTCCTTAATCATCACATCTGCTGCCCTTTCCATCAGGTTATTGGAACTACCCTGAGCAATGCCGGATAGAGTGGACATGGAACAAGGGATCACCACCATTCCCTGAACCAGAAAAGAGCCGCTGGCCAGGGGTGCACCGATATCCCGATTATCGTACACAAACAGCGTGTCTTTATCACCACCGCCAATTCTTTTCCGGCAGGTCTCTACCAGCCCCGCAGCAAAATCCCATCCCAGTTCATCACTGATGACCAGGCGGGCCGGTTCACTGACAATAAGATGGACTTCAACTCCCCCGGCCAGAAGTTCCTCTACCAGCCGCACACCATATACAGCACCACTGGCTCCGGTAATACCTACTACCAATCGCTTCATACTTCACCCATCCTGATTATAATAAATCCGCCAGCGTAGCGATAAACATGACCAGACTGACATAGCGGTTAACCTTAAAGGACGCTACATTCACCAAAGAAAGATCCTGCGGGTGAACCAAACTGTGTTCATATACCAGTATGGCAGCGGCAAAAGCTATTCCAGCGTAGTACCACCACCCCAGGCCCAGAACCAGCCCGGCCAGCAGGAAAAAGGTAACCGTCATCACATGAAAACCCCGGGCAAAACGCAAAGCCCCCGCCACCCCGAAACGGGCCGGAATCGAATACAAACCCTCCCGACGATCAAACTCGACATCCTGGCAGGCATACATGGTGTCAAACCCGGCAATCCAGCAAGCCACGGCCAGACCCAGCACAAATGGCTGCCAATCCAGGGTTCCGGTTACCGCAATCCAGGCCCCGATAGGCCCCATGCCAATGGCCAGGCCCAGGATCAAGTGACACCACCAGGTAAACCGCTTGGTATATGAATATCCCCATAAGACCAACACCGCCAGGGGTGCCAGCTTCACACATAACATATTGAGCTGAGAAGCCGCCAGAAATAAAAGGGCCAGGTTGAAAAATACCGCCGCCCACACCGCTCCGGCAGGCAGGCCTCCCCGGGCCATTACCCAGTGGGAAGTACGGGGATTGCGCCGGTCTATCTCCCGGTCAATCAACCGGTTAAGACACAGAGCGGCTGTACGCGCCCCTATCATGGCTACCGTAATCCAGAGCAGTTGAGAAAGCGTAGGTATCCCTTTGATGGCCAGGAAGGCCCCCAGGTAAGCAAAAGGCAGCCCAAAAACGGTGTAGCCAAAATCGATCATGCGCAAGAACTGGTAGATTTTATTCCAGACCATATTCCTTCCACCTGCTGTCAACCAAAGCTTTAATATCGGGGGTCATTTCAATATCATCAGGCCATTCCCGATGGTGACCCTCTTCCTCCCACTTTTTGGTGGCATCGATGCCGACCTTAGCCCCGTATAAGGGGGTTGGGGATGAATGATCCAGAACATCCAGCGGCCCTTCCACAATTTCAATATCCCGCCGGGGGTCAACATTGTTGAACACCTTCCAGGTTACCTCGGAAACGTTCTGTACATCCACCGTTTCATCAACCACCACAATAAACTTGGCAAACATCATCTGCCCCATACCCCACATAGCATGCATCACCTTTTTAGCCTGCCGGGGGTAACTTTTCTTAATAGATACCAGCACACAGTTATGGAACACGCCTTCCAAAGGCAGATTGATATCCACCACCTCGGGAAGCTGCAGCTGCAGCAAAGGCAGAAATATTCTTTCCGTGGCCTTACCCATATAGCAGTCCTCCATAGGGGGCTTACCCACTATGGTAGTAGGATAAATGGCATCGCGGCGATGGGTAATGCAAGTAAGATGAAATACCGGAAATTCATCGGCCAGAGAATAGTAACCGGTATGGTCACCAAACGGTCCCTCAATTCTGGTCTCCCCTGGATTCACGTAACCTTCCAGAATAATCTCCGCATGGGCCGGTACCTCCAAATCCACCGTAATTCCCTTAACGGTTTCTACCGGTTTACGGCGCAAAAACCCGGCCAGAACCAGCTCATCAATGCCCGGTGGCAGCGGAGCCGTGGCTGCATAGGTTATGGCTGGATCCCCACCCAGAGCTACCGCCACCGGAGTAGGTTTTTCCAGAGCACAGTATTTACGGTATATAACCGCCCCATCGTGGTGGGTATGCCAGTGCATACCGGTAGTATCCTGATCAAAAATCTGCATCCGGTACATACCCATATTCTGAGTACCGGTCTCCGGCTCCCTGGTAATTACCAGAGGCAAAGTGATATACCGCCCCCCATCCTGGGGCCAGCACTTGAGCACCGGCAGAATATGCAGCGAAGGGTTGTCTTTGATTATACATTCCTGACAGGAACCAGACCTGATGCGGCGGGGCATATACGAAGAAAGTTCGGCCAGCCGGGGCAGAACTTTTACCTTATCCATCATAGACCGGGGAACCTGGTCTTTCAGAGCCAGCCATTCCTCAATCCTTTCGCTGATATCGCGAAAACTATCCGCTCCCAAAGCCAGAGCCATACGTTCATAGCTGCCCATGGCATTGATTAACACAGGCATGTCCGAACCCTTTACATTCTCAAAAAGTAAAGCAGGCCCATAGGCCTTACTTATACGATCGGTTATTTCAGTTATTTCCAACTCCGGGTCCACTTCGGCGGTGATCCGTTTCAACCATCCCCGCCGTTCCAGCTCTGCCACAAATTCATGCAAATCCCGAAAAGCCACCTGAACCCTCCTTTAATGCTGACGGCTGCCATAATTTCCGGACAGCTATACAACCGCCACTTTACAGTTGGTGGTGTCAACGGCCAGGCCTTCCAGCAACATGTCCAGTAAATGCTTATCCCGGCACCGCTCCCCACCAGTCAACAACCGTAGAGCCTTAGCCTTTTCTAGATACGGATAGACCGAATTGTTAGAGTGACCCCTGGCAATCAACGATACAGCCATACCCAGATTATGGCCCATCTCCCGGTACAAAGCTCTCTCCCGCTCGGATATACCGGCGCTGACGGCTGCCACCAGAAAAGCGGTCCGATATAGAGATGTTTTACCCCGAACCAGCATTTCCAAATCCGTTTCACTATCACCCCTAATTTTACGCCTGACCTGATCTTCACTGATCTCACACATCAATTCCGCAAAAACGGGTAATAAATAATGAGAATCAATTTCACTTAAAAGTTTTAATTCAGCCCCAAAAATATAATCTCCTATTAATATGGAAAATTGTAACTCTCTATCGTGCTCCTGCCCTTCCTCTTCATCAACCACTGCATCATGGATATAGTTGGACAAGTACAGCATAGAGAATATGGCCGTCATAGATACCGTATGGCGAAAACTGAGACCCAGACTGCGATGAACCACCGCTGTCACTGCCGGCAGCATATCCCAATGCAGATCATCCTCCACATCCGAAAAGTGGGTCAGAATCCTGGAACCCCAGGGGTGAAGACTCTCTTTCATCAGCAGTTTGGCTGCAATTAGTTCATTTTTTACTTCGTTTGCAAATGGGAGGTCCATTAAACCGCCGAGCCCCCTTAGTAGTTATCTTATCTTTTATTCTACACCAGATACCGATTTCCTGCTTGTCACCTTCAGCCTACCTGTTTGATTTTAAACTAACGGATCCCATAAGAAAAGCACAAATCCCGAAGTGACAGGTTATGGCACTGATGAATCAGCAATAAAAGACAGGAAAACCCACGAAAGACGAGAACAATACCACGATATCTGGCGAGCTTATCCCGGTTATTCGTTGAATATTCCGATTTTTCTTAAACGTTCATATCTTTGTTCAACCAGTTCACCCACGTCCTGGTTTTTCAGTTCCCGAAGATTAAAAAGCAGCCTGGCTTTGACTTCCCGGTAGGTACTTTCCTGATCCCGGTGCGCTCCTTCCAGCGGTTCGGATATGACTTCATCGATCAAACCTAAAGCCTTGAGTTCGGGGGCCGTCATTTTAAGATGTTCAGCCACCTCATTGGCCCGGCGCGCATCACGATACAGGATACTGGCACAGCCCTGGGGAGATATTACTGCATATACCGAGTAACTCAACATCAAAACCCGATCTGCTACTCCCAGGGCCAGAGCTCCTCCGCTCCCACCTTCCCCGATTATCACACTAACGGTAGGTACCTGTAACGAAGACATCAACAACAGGTTCTGGGCGATAGCCCAGCCCTGTCCCCGCTCTTCGGCCTCCACCCCGGGGTATGCACCCTGAGTGTCTACAAAAGTGATAAGCGGTCTTCCGAACTTCTCTGCCTGCTTCATCAGGCGACAGGCTTTACGAAACCCTTCCGGGCTGGGACAACCAAAATTCCTTTCCAGATTCTGTTTGGTATCCTTACCCTTTTGGTGGCCAATGATCGTGACCGGCATTTCCTCCAGCCAGGCCAGACCTCCCACCACTGCCGGGTCATCACCAAAACACCGATCCCCATGCAGTTCGATAAAATCCTCAAACAAGGCCTGGATATAATCAAGAGTGGTAGGACGGTCGGGATGACGGGCCATCTGGTATTTTTGCCAGGCGGTCAAACCCTGATATTTCTCGGCCTTGAAGTCCGCCACCCGGGCCTCAAGGCCCCGGATCTCGTCCTCCATATCTATGTTTTTACTGACAGCCATATCCTTGAGCTCATCCAGTTTGGTTTTTAGTTCCAGATAGTCCTTCTCAAAATCCAAGAACCGGATATCATCCATCTCTGTTACCCTCCCGTACTATGCAGAGCTACCAGTTTTCCCAGTAATTCTTTCATCTCCCGCCGATGAACAATTCGGTCAATCATCCCGTGCTCCAGAAAGAATTCGGCCTGCTGAAAGCCAGTCGGAACCTTCTGACCGATGGTCTGCTCAATAACCCGCGGCCCGGCAAAACCAATCATGGTCCCCGGTTCCGTGAGAATGATATCCCCCAGGGTGGCAAAACTGGCGGTTACTCCACCGGTGGTTGGATGAGTCAGTACCACTATATACAACAATCCCTGGCGGGAAAAACGTTCCACCGCAGCACTGGTTTTGGCCATTTGCATAAGGGAAATCATGCCTTCCTGCATGCGAGCTCCGCCAGAAGCAGTAAGCATGATTACTGGCAATCGCTCCTCCCCGGCTCTCTCCAAAGCTCGCACTACCTTCTCTCCTACCACTGAACCCATGCTGCCCATCATGAAACGATTATCCATAACCGCGAGTACCACCGGGTACCCGTTAATGGTCGCCCGTCCGGTAACCACTGCTTCGTTTAAACCGGTTTCTTCCCGGGCCTGTGCTGCCTTTTCCGCATAACCAGGAAATCCCAGAGGGTCTGCCGCAGCCAGTTCGGCATCAAATTCCTCAAAGCTGTTCTCATCTGTTATCATCCAGACCCTTTCCCCGGCCGATAACGGGTAATGATATTCACACCGGGGGCAAACCTTCAGGTTCTGATTCAGATCTTCCTGTTGGGTCCTCTCCCCGCATCGAGGGCAGCGTTTAACAGCTGGAACCGTCAGTGATGAAAGATCATCTGCGTGTACCGGCAGGGTTACATACTTTTTTTTCTGTTTACGATTGAAAATGTCTAACATTTTACCACCTACTTTTCATGCCAACAGGAACGGTTCTTACTTTGCGTTTTTCGCCGCCTATTATCACCCCTCATCGGCAGGTCTGGCGCTCTCCAGGGCAAACATGAATTCCCCCGCCGCCACCAACTCCCCTTCCACCGTAGCCCGGCCGCGAGCTTTACCAATGAGTCCCTTCAGTTTCACCAATTCCACTTCCAGCACCAACTGATCGCCGGGTACCACCATGCGTTTAAACCGCATACGATCGACGCCAGCCAGATAAGCCAGACGATCCTGCCATTCCTCCTGGCTGAGCAGGGCACAGGCTCCCACCTGGGCCAGTGCTTCCAAAACCAGAACTCCGGGCATAACCGGATAGCCGGGAAAATGACCGGCAAAAAAGGGCTCATTAATCGTTACATTTTTTATCCCCCGGGCCCGTCGCCCCGGCTCCAGTTCGATTATTCGATCCACCAGTAGAAACGGGTAGCGATGAGGCAGCACTCTCTGAATCTCTCGTATATCCACTACTATCACCCTATGATTCAAATTTCCTTACCAGTAACACCGCATTGTGACCCCCGAAACCAAGAGAATCCGACATGGCCACCCGCACCGGCATAGACCGGGCTTGGTTAGGGACATAATCCAGATCACACTCTGGATCCGGGGTAGTATAGTTTATGGTCGGGGGTACCATATCATGGCAGCAGGCCAGTGCAGCAGCAATCAGCTCGACAGCACCTGCTGCTCCCAGCATATGTCCCACCATACTCTTGCTAGAACTAACAGCAACTTCGTAAGCCCTGGCTCCCAGCACTTTCTTGAGTGCCCTGGTTTCCATGGCATCGTTGAATTCAGTACTTGTACCGTGAGCATTGATATAATCCACCTGGTCAGGAGTTACCCCGGCCTCCTGCATAGCCATGGCAAAAGCCCGGGCCGCCCCATCTCCCTCCGGTTCCGGCTGTACTATGTGATAGGCATCACCGGAGGCCCCATAACCAGCCAGCTCAGCATAAATTCGGGCACCCCTGGCCAGGGCCCGTTCCTTTTCTTCCAGGATAACGATGCCCGAACCTTCACCCATCACAAAACCATCGCGACCAGCATCGAAGGGGCGGCTGGCCTCTACCGGATTATCATTACGGGTAGACAGAGCCCTCATGGCACAAAAACCAGCCAGTCCCAGGGGGGTAATCGAAGCCTCACTCCCCCCGGTGATCATGATATCCGCCTCGCCGCGCTTGATGAACTGAAAAGCCTCACCGATAGAGTTAGTAGCGGTAGCACAGGCAGTTACCGTACAGCCGTTGGGACCCCGCGCCCCGGTCAAAATAGAAACCTGGCCTGAGGCCATATTGGCGATGAGCATGGGAATGAAAAACGGGCTGATACTGCCGCTGCCTTTTTTTAGCAGATTCTCGTGCTGCTTTTCCAGGCTCTCCAGTCCCCCAATACCCGAACCAATCCATACCCCCACCCGCTCGGAGATTTCGGGTTCAATGACCAGGCCGGCATCTTCCACAGCCATACGGGCAGCCGCACAGGCATACTGCACAAATCGATCCATGCGCCGAGCTTCCCGGCGACTAACAAAATCCTCCGCCTTAAAGTCTTTCACCTGGGCGGCAATTTTAACCGGAAAGTCACTGGCATCAAATCGATCAATGCAGCCCACCCCGCTGTGCCCTGCCAGCAAATTATCCCAAAACGCGGTGACACCAAGGCCAATTGGACTGACAACACCCATTCCGGTTATTACCACTCGTCTATTTTTCATGGTCGCCTCCATAGCCTACTGTTCTTGTAAACGTTTTTCCAGGTACTCCACTACATCTTTGACTTTTGTCATCTTTTCCGCCAGCTCATCGGGAATTTCAATATCATACTTGTCTTCCAACAGCATAAGCATCTCTACCACGTCCAGAGAATCTGCCTCCATATCCTCTATGAAGTCAGACTCCATGGCGATCTCTTCCTCGGGAACATCCAATACCTCCACGATGATCTCTTTCAAATCTTCAAATACTGACATACCTGATCTCCTCCTAAAATGTTTTTAGTTAATTCATACCACCATCAACAGAGATAACCTGACCATTGACGTAAGCAGCGTCAGGTGAAGCCAGAAAGGCCACCACCGCTGCCACTTCCTCCGGACTACCTGGCCTGCCCACCGGTATCCGCCGGGTCAGAGCTTCCCGGGCCTGGTCGGAAAAATCCGCGGTCATGGGGGTCTCAATATACCCGGGGGCTACAGCATTGGCAGTGATACCCCGGGCTCCATATTCTTTGGCTACGGAACGAGTAAAGGCAATAACCCCCGCTTTAGAGGCAGCATAATGAGCCTGCCCCGCATTCCCATATAAGCCTACCACTGATGCCATGCTGATTATGCGCCCATACCTCTGCCTCATCATATACCGGATGGCTTCCCGGGTACAATAAAAAGTACCTGTTAAATTTACCGCTATAGTCTCTGCCCACTCGTCATCCGATATGCGCATTAATAGATTGTCTCGCGCTATCCCGGCATTGTTCACCAGCACATCCAGGCGGCCGAAATTATCCCGGACTGCGGTAAGCAATTGTTTGACTTCCTCAGAGCGAGAAATATCAGCACCTACGGCTATGGCGGTTCCTCCCTGCTGACGAATCTCCTCCACCACCGCTTCCCCCTCGGACCCAATGGTTCGGTCATTCACCACTACCTGGAAACCATCTCGGGCTAATCTAAGAGCTATGGCCCGCCCGATGCCTCGAGCGCTGCCGGTGACCAATGCCACCTGTTCCGTCATAAAGACACCTCCTTTAACTTCTCCAGAGTCCGGTTCAATGAACGCAAATCTTCAACATTACCCAGTAACTGCCGCCTGGCCTTCTTCCGGATAAAACCGGACAGAACCTTACCGGGCCCCACCTCGACAAAATAATCCACCTGATGGGCTATGTATTCCACTGACTGTTCCCATCTAACCGGACTGTAAAGCTGCCTGACCAGTACATCCTGCAATTGATCAGACGTTGTTTCCCGGGCATTGACATTGCTTACCACCGGAAACTCAGATGACTGCCAGTCCACCCGTTCAAGTTCCTCGGCCAGCAGCGCCGCCGCATCCAACATCAGCCGACAGTGAGAGGGAACACTCACCGATAGGGGAAGCACCCTGGCTCCCCGCTCTTTTAACAAATTCCCGGTGTGTAATACCGCCTCTTTTTCCCCGGAAATCACTACCTGTCCCGGACAGTTATAATTGGCAATATCAACCACACCCAACTGACCAGCCTCATCACAAGCCGCTTCTACCAATTCCGGCTCTCCTCCCAGAACCGCAGCCATCATACCTCGCCCGGGAAGAACCGCTGCCTGCATCAAGCGGCCGCGTTGGGCTACCAATCTAACCGCTGCTTCGAAATCCAACACCCCGGCGGCTGTCAGCGCACTATACTCACCCAGGCTCAACCCCGCCGCTATAACCGGCCTGATCCCTTCCGCCTTCAGCACCTCACAGGCCGCTATGCTCATGGTAAGAATTGCCGGCTGGGTTACTTCGGTTCTGTCCAGTTCCTCTGCCGGACCTTCAAAACAAACCCGGCTGAGATGAAAGCTCAACGCCTCATCCGCCCGTTCGAAGATCTCTTTAGCGGATGTATACCGACTAACCAGCTCTTTTCCCATACCGACATACTGGGCACCCTGGCCCGGAAACACAAAAGCTAATCGCAGCATGAGATATCGCCCCACCTTTTCAGCACCTGTTCTGCCTGATGTACCACTTCCGATACGATCTCCGCGGCTGGCTGCACCTTCTTAACCAGACCTGAAGACTGGCCGGCCAGGACCGAACCATATTCTACATCCCCATTTATAACGGCAGCCGGGTATTTCCCATCCCCCATCCTTTCTAACTCTTCCGGCCCGGCTCCAGCTCTTTCCTGTTTCAGGTACTGACGAACGAAACGATTGCGAATCACCCTGACCGGGTGAGTGGTAGTCGACCCACATACCACGGTATCACGATCCCCGGCCTGGATAATCTTTTCTTTGTAATGATCATGGGCCGCACACTCAGCAGCACAGACGAAGCGAGTTCCCATCTGCACCCCTTCTGCTCCCAGCGCCAGAGCCGCAGCCATGCCGCGCCCATCGACAATACCCCCGGCAGCAATCACTGGAATATCCACCGCATCCACTACCATCGGAACCAGGCACATAGTGGTAATTTCCCCCACATGCCCCCCTGACTCCATACCTTCAGCGATTACCGCATCAGCACCCTGGCGCGCCAACCGCCGGGCCAGAGCCACTGATGCCACCACCGGTATAACTTTGATCCCCTGGTCTTTAAAACGAGAAAGATATTTTCCGGGATTACCAGCCCCGGTAGTAACTACCGGGATATTTTCCCTTAAAACCAGGTCGACGACTTCCTCTATGTGGGGTGAAACCAAAACCAGGTTAACTCCAAAAGGCCGATCTGTGATGCTGCGGGCTGCGGCAATTTCCTGTTCAACCCAGGCCGCATCAGCCGTACCGGAACCAATTATGCCCAGACCCCCGGCCTGGGAAACCGCCCCTGCCAGTCGACCGGTAGCAATCCAGGCCATGGCCCCTTGGAACAAAGGATACTCTATACCTAACATCCGGGTTATCCTGGTCTTAATCACTGTAAATCACCTTCCCCAGCGAACCAGGGTCGCCCCCATGGTAAGTCCAGCCCCGAACCCCACCATGAGAACCAGTTCCCCGGCCCTGATTTCATTTTTATCGACCGCTTCAGCTACGGCTACCGGTATCGAAGCCGCCGACATGTTGCCATAACGGTCAATATTGACCACCATTTTCGACCACGGCACTCTCATCCTTCTGGCCGCAGCCCGCAGTATACGCAAATTGGCCTGATGCAGAACTATATGATCCACTTCCTCCATGCTGACTCCCGCCTGTTCCAGCACCCGCAAGCTGTACTCGGGTATGGCTTTAACCGCAAATTTAAAAATCTCGTTACCGGTCATCTTAAGGTAGTGCTGACGGTTATTGACCGTTTCAATAGAAGCCGGCAGCCGTGAACCCCCCGCCGGCATCCACAACAGAGAGACCCCAGCACCATCCGCCCCCAGACAGCTGGAAATAATCCCGTTGGGACCCTCACCTCGTCCCAACACCATAGCACCCGCCCCATCTCCAAATAAAACACAGGTGTTGCGGTCGGTATAATCAATTATTTTCGACGGGGTCTCTACCCCCACTACCAGAACGTAGCGGTATTGGTCGCTGGCCAGAAACCGCTCCGCCGTTACCATCCCATACAAAAATCCGGTGCATCCGGCAGATAAATCAAAAGCTGCCGCCCGGTCAGCACCCAGCTTATGCTGCAATATACAAGCAGTAGATGGGAATAACATATCGGAAGTAACCGTGGCCACCAATATCAGATCCAGGTCCCTGCCATCGATACCCGCCCGGGTTAGAGCGGCTTGCGCCGCCTGCCAGGCCAGATCGGAAGCGGCCACATCCTCATCGGCTATTCTTCTTTCTCTTATACCGGTACGACTGACAATCCATTCATCACTGGTATCTACCATGCCTTCTAGATCAGAATTAGTCAATATCCGCTCCGGCACTGCATATCCCGAACCCATTATCTGAACTTTCACTCTTACGCCTCCACCACCCTGCCCGGGCAGGGTACTTCTTGCTTTAAAGCTTCCTGAATTTGACCTGTTTTATGCGCTCCCACGTCAATTTTGGTAATTTAAGGTTGGTCAGGAACTTACTAATATTCTTATTACATTTGGATACCTTTGTCAACAACTTTGTGCTCAAAAGTATGCTCACAAAGAATTCTTTGACACTTTTGCCCACGAAAATAGTCCCTGCTGTGAAAATAACCTTGAAATCGCAGATACACGCTGATGAACGCAGATGATAAAAAACAGACGCAGAACACGCAGAAAATTTATGAAAACGCTGACTTAAAAATTGGTCGTAGAGAACACGGAAAAACACAGATAATACTCAAATACAAAATAACCCTTAAAAGGAATAAGCCCGGGGGGAAATACCCGGACTTATTGGGAAAAAGGCAGGTTAACCACACTCCAATGAATGTGTTATTTCATGTTATTTCTAACTGTCTCTGGCAGCTTCTCATCCATCTCTCGCTTGTGAACCTTATTCAAAGCGGTCTTTTATCTTTTCCATTACCAGGGGCATGGTTGTATACTCCATTTCATCCAGGGACAGACGATGGGGTTCAAAAGGACCCATTTGTCTCATATAATCGGCAATTTTCAGGGCTTTCTCCCGGGCTCTATCAAAAGCAACATCAGCAAATAGATCCTGGGGCCCCACAAGCATTCCATTGGCCAGCTGAAACCCCATGGCAATTACACGAGGCGGGCCGTCAAACCTAGTTGGGACCGCCTCCTTCTGGGATACGGGAAGAATAGGGCCATAATGGGAACCCCGCATCCATCCCGCTACCAGATGGGGATTGGCAAAAGGCTCAAGCACTTCCCCCACCGCCGGCAAACCACTTTGACAGCGAACGATCAGCACCGGATCATCTTTTCCAATATAACGACCCGCCATCAGGTTCATTTTTTGGGTTGAGGAAACAGCTGCTATATCCCCGCTTTTTCTAAATATGCTTTTAACCACATAGCGATTAGAAGCACCCAAAAACACCAGTAAATCATAAATTTCTTCTGGACAGGAGAAGTTAATGTACTTGTCTTCTATCAGATCTAAAATTTCAAAGACGAATCCATCGTGCATATTAGGGTCTATTACCAGGCCTATGGTGTTGAAGGGATCAGCAAACATTTTATAAAGCGGCAGGTTCCAGGCTCCCGGCTCCGTTTTATCGGCCATGAATATTATTACCGGTTCACTGACTCTTTCATCAAACTCCATTTCCGCCATTCCCGGTCCCATACCTTTTATGTTACCGGAAAAGGCGTCAGTCAAAAGATCCTGCCCAGCGCCATACATCTTCAATTCTTTTGCCACTTCAGTACATTTAAGGAAAGTATCCCAGGCCAATTTATGGATTTTTTCATTATCGACTCCTTCTTGATGGGTGAGTACAAGATTTATGTCATCACCCACATGGGTAACGAAAAAATCCATTAAAAGGCCTGCCTTCTGCTCTTCCAGGGTCTTTTTCGCTTCCTTCAGCATATCGGGGTGCACACTACCATGCCCCACTAAACCACCTACATCAGCCTTGAATACCGAGAGAGTTACCTTCGAATTCATGGTTTTTGACCTCCTTTATGGTTATTGTGTTACACTCTTTTATGGTTGGGCGCTCAATGTGTTACACTTTATATATATTCTTCATCATAATCAACATTCCTGCTAAAGACAATAAAATTTATTCCCTTTTTAAAAGCTGAACGTAACCAAACCAATAACCACCCTGGAAAATTACATCACGCCCTGAAGATTATGTATCGGATTTAGCCAAAAAATTTAGGCCTTACCACTCTTGCGAGTACGGCAAGGCCTATAAACCGGTCAGCTTTAAGTTTAAGCTTCTTCGGTCTCCTAAAATACTATCCCTCCTAAAGATTTGCCACCTGTTTCTGCGCGCTGCCCATGATGCCCCTTTTTACCTCTCTGGCTTCCATTTTGGTAGCATTAAATTTTTCTACCAAATAACTACAGGCATCCCAGGGATCCACGCGGTCTCCACAAGTGAAAACGTCCACTGCTGCATACCCAAGTTCGGGCCAGGTATGGATGGCCAGGTGGGACTCTGATATCACCACCACCCCACTAACCCCCTGCGGACTAAACTTGTGAAACACATACTCCCTCACTTCGGCACCAGCCTCTAAAGCAGCGTTGATCATAATTTCTTCGACCATTGCCATATCGTTGAGAATTTCAAAGCTGCATCCCGATATTTCGGCCAGAATATGACGCCCTAAAGACTGCAATCATACCGCCTCCCTTCAATTTTTGTCAGGCTGAGCGGAGACCCGTTCAACCCTGATATCAACCTCCCCTGATAATTTGACAAAATCATTTTATCATATGAAACCAACATGTCAACTTAATTTATTGCTGACTATAGATGATCTACTACAAAAACGGTTTGAAACCGCAGATATACGCTGATGGACGCAGAGAACGCAGAATATTATGAAAACACCGAAAACAAATCGTGCTTAAACCTGACTCAACCAACTAAACTGCGCACAGCGAACAGACAAACTGTAGTCGACGAATCCGGGAGCGAGCGGGTTAACCACACTCCATAAACGCACTGTTTTCATGTCCCTGATGGTGATACCTCCGGTATCATGGACATCCGCCAAATAAGACTGGTCGACTTAAGGCTCTATACCTGCCTGAACCTCTTCCAGAGCCAGATACAGCAGGGGCGAAGCAGCAAAAATAGTAGCCGTGGCAGCAGCGACAATTCCAGAGTCATTAAACACCAGAGCTACAAAAGCTCCTGCTACCACCCC
>JAAZLJ010000044.1 GCA_012799365.1 Syntrophomonadaceae bacterium
ATATTACCGAAGCAGGTCCACCACCATCGGTTCCGAAATACATTGAAGCCGGTTCTGCCTGGTCAGTCGGAACTAAATTTGGTAAAGGAAATGCCCAGTATACTACTTTAAAGTGTGACGAAAATGAAAAAACAGTTGTACTCGGACTGGGGAGGAATAATATTGACGTCGGAGATGTACGTCTTCTTCGTGATGGCAATATCCTGGTAGTAACCCTAACCACAGACGCTCCCTATTTCATGGATGAAGTACATCTCTATGTGGGCGATATTCCTCCAACCAGTAGTAATCCGGGAGGTTTTCCCTATAAACACACGGTTACTGATCCCAGCAAATATTTCAGGACCTATACTTTCAATGTGAATATCAGTGATTTTGCTGGAGAGACTATCTACGTGGCAGCTCACGCCCACATTCTTGCAAAGGTATAGAATTCTTCTACGCTCTGTTGTGATGGTTTATCATATGATGCAGGCCTGAACACCCGAGAATTCGGGTGTTTTATTTTGGGCAGATTAGCCAGGAGGTTAAAAACGCGGGGGTACCCGTGTTTTTTATGGAATAAATTAGCTTTGAAGCCAATAATTATTTAGACGAGGGGGGATGGCTATCTTTACGTCGGGTATCGAAAGCAAGATCCGTCAGCAGGTAATTCCATATCTGTCTCCGCCGGTGAAATCTATGCTGAGTTCCCTGCCGGGGGAAAGCTTGCGCGGCTTGGAGGAGATCCGGCTGCGGGTGGGGCGTCCGCTTCTGCTTAAAATTGGCGACACCGATTATGGCGTGGCTGAAAATGGGGTGCTGCTCCGAAACTACGAAAAGGGTTATGTAGTCGGGGAGGAAGATCTGCAGCGTACCATGGCTGCCATCAGCGAGAGTTCTCTGTACGCACTGGAGGAGGAGTTGAAGCGGGGATTTATCACTTTACGGGGCGGGCACCGGGTGGGGTTGGCCGGGCGGGTGGTCCTGGCCCGAGGAGATATAAAGACTATGCGGGATTTTGGGGGACTAGCCTTCCGTATCGCACGGGAAGTGGTGGGCTGTGGGACGTCATTGCTGGGACGTTTGTGGAGGGGGAATGGTCAGCTATTAAATACTCTGATAATTTCTCCGCCCCGCTGTGGCAAGACCACTCTCTTACGGGATTTGACCCGACAGCTGGCCAGTGGTTCTGGCGGTATAAACGTGGCCCTGGTGGATGAACGGTCGGAAATAGCCGCCTGTTACCGGGGGGTTCCCCAGCTGGATGTGGGTATACGTACCGATGTTCTGGATGGCTGTCCCAAGGCATCCGGCATGATCATGGCGATAAGGGCCTTATCACCGCAGCTGGTGGTAACCGATGAGGTGGGGCGTCCGGCGGATGTGGAGGCTATAAGGGAATGTATAAATGCCGGGGTGGCGATCATTACCAGTGTCCATGGCCGGGATCTGGAGGAAATTGGCCGTCGTCCTGAGCTGGCTGAAATCGTTAATTCTGGGGCTTTCAGTCTGGTAGTGACGCTTTCTCGCCGGCGAGGACCCGGTACGATAGAGACGGTGCAGCGTATGAAAGAAGTAAAAGGAAAGGTCAAAGATGCTGGTTAAGCTGACTGGTGCTGCCTTTATTATAGGGGCCTGCGGTGTTTATGGCTTGTCCCAGGCCCGAACTATTGAAAACCGGGTGCGTCATTTAAGATCGCTTCGGTTTGGGGCAGCGATTCTGGCCCGAGAGATTACTTACATACAAAACCCTTTACCCCGGGCATTGGAAAAGGCGGTTACTTTAGCTTCTTTCCCGGCTCAGGAGCTGTTTAAGGTTGTGATGGATCATCTGTGCCAGGGTGCGGGGTATACTGCAGCCGAGGCCTGGTCCCGGGGGGCGGAAAGACTGCGAGACGTTTCCGATCTGAAGGCAGAGGATATATCGTTGATTGATTCCTTTGGTGCGCAGCTGGGGATGTCGGATGTCGAAGCCCAAAAAAAGGCTTTCCGACTGCTGGAAGAGGAGCTCAAGCTGCAGGAGCAGAGAGCAGCGGAGGCGGTGGCGGCGGAGAAGAAACTGTGGAGTTATGGCGGGTTTTTGCTGGGCTGTTTGATCGTCCTGCTGATGATATAAAGGGGTGAGGAATAATGGACACCGATATCATTTTTAAAATCGCGGGCATCGGTATTCTCATATCAATTCTCAGTATCGTTTTGAAACAGGCGGATAAAGAGGAACAGGCTCAGATGCTCACCCTGGCCGGGGTGGTTGTGGTGTTAATTATATTGGTACAGTTAATGAATCAGCTTTTCACCGTGGTTAAAACCGTATTCAACCTGTGATAAAGAACGCAGACCGCTCGCCCGGTTAACTCACTCTCAGAGGCATGAAAACAGTATGTTAATTGGAGTGTGATAAACCGGCAAAGCCACATACGAAGGTGAGGTTGAAGTACTCACCGAGGCAAGCTGATGTACTGCAGTCGACAAGTCGGGGGGCGAGCGGGTTAACCACACTCCAGGCAAGTGTCATTGTATTCTTCGGTGTTTTTATAATATCCAGAGTATTGTGCGTCTGTTTTATGAGACTAATCTGCGTGCATCAGCGTTTATCTGCGGTTTCAAACTTCGCAGCAGAGTGCAACAGCTGATATAGGATGTGAGCTGAACGATGGAAATAGCGCAGCTGGTGGGCCTGGCCCTGATAACTACGGTCTTTTTAATGATTTTACGTCAGGAAAAACCCCAGATGGCGGTGCTCCTGAGTATTGCGTTTAGCATCATAGTTTTCTTGATGCTGGCGGGTAAACTTTCTACCATTATCCAGGTGGTTACGGAGCTTTCCCACAAAGCGCAGATCAACTTCTTTTTTCTATCCACTATGCTCAAAATTCTGGGGGTGGCCTACCTGAGTGAGTTTGCTGCGGCTATATGTCGGGATGCCGGGGAACAGGCGGTAGCCCAGAAACTGGAATTCGGTGCCAAGATAATAATTGCGGTGCTGGCCCTGCCTATCCTGGTGGCCATTTTGGAGTCTTTAATACAGATAATGCCCGGTTAGGCGGTGGTAGGAATGAAGCGGCTGGCAAAGGTGATGCTGATATTTAGCTGGGTGGTTTTGACTCTGCTGAGCGGGGCAGGGGAGGTACGGGCTGAGGTGGTTCCAGCTCCGGATGCGGATCCGGTGCTGAAAGAGAGTCTGGATAATCTCAACCTGGAGGAACTGGAGAAGTTCAAAAACCACATTGATGGTGAGTTATCTTCATATCTGTCTGGTAAATCCCTGGTGCAGTGGTTGGGTGATTTTGTTCGCGGGGAGTGGAAGCTGGACGCCGGTGAAATTGTCAAGAATCTGCTGTACTATTTCTTTCGGGAAGTAACCGCTAATTCGGGCCTGCTGGGCAAGCTGCTTATTCTGGGGGTGGTTACGGCTCTTCTGGTTAACCTGCAGTCTGCCTTTGAGGGGGAGGGGGTAGCCAGGATATCCTATCTGGTATGTTTTCTGGCTCTTCTGGCCATCGCTCTGGGCTCTTTTCGCTATGTATTGGAAATCGGTTACGGCACCATCGAGTCTATGACTGATTTTATGGTGGGGATCCTGCCCCAGATGATGATCCTGGTGGCGGGAATGGGCAGCATCAACGCGTCGGCTATGATGTTTCCGCTGATGACGGTGGCCACCAGCACTTTTGCCAATGTAATACAGCATGTAGTTTTTCCTCTCATTATACTCTCTGCGGTGCTGGGTTTGCTGGATGTAGCTTCTGACACCATAAAGGTGCAGAGGCTGGGGAAGCTGGTGTCCAGTCTGGTGGTTCTGCTGCTGGGTTTTTTCATGACCGTTTTTGTAGGACTGCTGAGCTTGAAGACGGTATACGGTGGGGCTATGGATCAGGTGGCATTAAGAGCCACCCAGTTTGTGACCGGGTACTTCCCGGTGGTGGGAGGTTTTCTGTCCGATGCCCTGGAGTTTGCCGTAGGCTATATAGCTATTTTGAAAAATGCCTTAAGTATATTCGGGTTAATTATTGTGTTTGGTATCTGCATTTTCCCCCTCCTGAAGATGGGGGCCATAATTCTGATTTACAAAATATCTGCCGCTTTGATCGAGCCGATGGGTGATACTCGAACCGCTCAGGCTCTGGAAGTAATGGGCCATCATTTGACTCTGGTGCTGGGGGCGGTGGCGGCGGTGGCTTTGATGTTTTTCATAATGTTCACCATAGTGGCGGGTGTGGCCAACCACGGGGCTCTGCTGTAAATGAATAATTAGACGCAGAAGGATGCTGATTATTATAATTTACGCTATGGCTCTTAAATTTGACGCAGAGAACGCAGATGGACGCAGTACACACCCAAGCGAGCTGATGTACTGCAGTCCGACAGGTCGGGGAGCAAGCGGGTTAACACAGGTGTTAGGCGTAAGGGGTGGATGGGATGGACCTTTTGGTGCAGATGGTTAAAAGCATTGCGGTCATTGTGCTGCTGGCCACCTTTCTGGAGATACTGCTGCCGGCCACCAGTGTAAGACCTTTTGTGCGGTTGGCTATCGGTCTGTTCGTCCTGGTGGCCATTCTTAATCCGGTGGTCAAACTGCTCCAATCCGGCACCGATGTCAAGCTCGATGCGTGGGACCTGAGCTGGGATGAGGTGCAGGCGGAAGACGCTCTGAATCAGGGCGAGAAGTTAAATCAGCAAATTATGGAGCAATCTCGGGAGGCAGTCAAAATGAAGATGGAACAGCAGGTAGAAGCCCTGGCTGTGCTGGTGCCCGGGGTACAAGGAGTGAAGAGTGAACTCGAATTAGATGAACAGGGCGGCATCGATAAAATACTGCTGGTGGTAGAATCCGAGGAGGAAACGGTCCCAGATGATTCCGAGGGGATTCGGGTTTTCAGTGAGGGTCCCGGCTATTCCCCGGAGGAGAAAAAAGCCATTCAGGAAAAGTTGGAAAAAGTAGTTAAGAATCTTTACGGAGTAGAAACCGGGGAAATCAAGGTCAAGTTTGAGGGGGGTTAGGGATGCTGGCGGAATGGGTGAAAGAAAAGAAAGAAAAACTGGGGACGCGGGCTTCAGGGGAGAAGGCCTGGTTCAAGTCTAACTGGCTGCTCATCCTGGTGGCTCTTATCGGTATTTTGCTTTTGTTATGGCCGACCTCGCCGCCCGTCGAATCGGGGAGTGGGGAAGGTCGGGTCCAGGAGGAGCCCACGGCGAATAGTTTTTCCCGGAACTCCCTGGAAGGTGAAGTGGAGTCCATTCTTTCTCAGGTGGAGGGGGCCGGCAGGGTTAAAGTCAGCCTGGCCCTGGCTTCAGACGGGGTACGTTCCTATGCCATTAACGAAAAGGAAGAGTCACGGGAGATTCAGGAGGGGGACAAAGTGGGGGGATTTCGTAAGACCAACGAGACCAACCATTCTCAGGATGTGGCGGTCTTCGGCAGTCAGACCCCTCTTTTGATCGAAAAGAAGTCACCACAGGTGACCGGGGTCCTGGTAGTGGCGGATGGGGCGGATAATCCGGTGGTCAGAGAGCAGTTGACCGACGCGGTGGTAACCCTGATGAATGTCCCGCCCCACAAGGTGAGGGTGCTGCCCCGCCAGGGTACATAGGAAGAGGTGGTGATGGTCTATGGTGATTAATCTAAGAAGAATCGCGGCTGCAGCCGGTGTAGTGATTCTATTAGCCGTTATTTATTTAATAGGGGTCAGCTTTCTGCAGGCAGGGGAGGAAAAAAAGGATGCGAAGACGGAGGTAGAGGCCGAGCAGCCGTTGATGGAGAAGAAGGAGCCGAAGGTGAAATATACCCGGGGGTTTTTTGCTGAATACCGTATGGAACGGGAACGGGTACGGGGAGAACAGGTGGAGCTCTTAAGAGAGATGCTTAACAACCCCAACGTAGACGAGAAATCTCGGGCGGCGGCCGCTGCCCATTTGGTACAGATATCAGAAGCATTGGAACAGGAGATAAAAACGGAAGCACTTATAATAGCGCGGGGATTCCAGGACTGTGTGGTCATTATTCAGCCCCAGTGTACGGTGGTCGTAGTACCGGTCCAGACTTCCAGCTTACCTCTGGACCAGGAAGAGGAGTTGAAGAAAGCGGTGTCGCACATGGCAGGATGTCCTCCAGAGAATGTAAGCGTCATTGTCCATCACGGATAATGTATACTTGCCCGAAAAAGTTGAATTTGACTTTTCCAAACTCTATAATATAACCAGCGCAAATCGGATATCGAACTACCATTTTTTATGATGAATAGAGCAGGTGGTTGCAGATAGGGGAGCTGGAATAATGGCTCAGGTCGCGTGGCCTGAGTTAATTTTTAACTTGATAGAGGTACTGAACGCTGCGCTGGGGAGGAATTAGGAACGATATGAGCAGGCTCCGAATTACAGATACAAGTCTTAGAGATGCGCACCAGAGTTTGTGGGCGACCAGGATGACAACCGAAGACATGATTCCGATATTGGAACAGCTGGACAATATCGGGTACAACTCATTGGAGGTATGGGGTGGTGCAACCTTTGATGTATGTTTGCGCTACTTGAATGAAGATCCCTGGGAACGCTTACGGATTATTCGCCAACATGTTAAGAATACCAGACTGCAGATGCTGCTGCGGGGGCAGTCATTGCTGGGGTATGCCCATTATCCGGATGATGTGGTAGAAAAGTTCGTAGAAAAATCAGCTGAGTATGGTATCGATATTTTCCGCATTTTTGATGCGCTTAATGATATCCGGAATCTGGAAGCCCCTATCAACGCGGTTAAGAAAGTCGGCAAACATGTACAAGCCTGTGTAGTTTATACTATCAGTCCGGTTCATACCATGGAACATTTTGTAGAGACCGCCCGACAATTGAAGGATATGGGGGCTGACTCGATCTGCATCAAGGATATGGCCGGGTTGCTGGCACCATATCAATCTTACGAACTGGTTAAGCTTTTAAAAGAAAATCTATGTCTTCCGGTTCAGCTGCATACTCACTATATCGGAGGTCTGGCGGTTGGTGCCTGTCTGAAAGCGGCTGAGGCCGGGGTTGACGTGGTGGATACTGCCAGCGTGCCCATGGCTTTCGGTTCTTCCCAACCACCGGTAGAGACTATTGTCCGGGCCCTGCAGGGTACGGAATGGGATACCGACCTTAACCTGCACGGGCTGTTTGAAATTGCCGAACATTTTGAGGAAATACGTAAGCGGGCTGGATATGAACGCGGGGTGACCCGCATAACCGATATGAAGGTTTTTGAACACCAGGTGCCCGGGGGAATGATTTCCAATCTGGTGTCTCAGCTGGAGGAACAGCAGGCGGTTCACCGACTGGGGGAGGTTTTGGATGAGATTCCCCGGGTCAGGAAAGACCTGGGCTACCCACCTCTGGTAACTCCGACCAGCCAGATAGTGGGCATTCAAGCGGTTCTGAATGTACTAATGGGAGAGCGATACAAGCTCTGTCCTGGCGAGGTCAAAGACTATGTACGAGGTTTCTATGGCAAGTCACCGGTTCCGATTGCTCCCGAGGTCAGAGAAAAAATTATCGGGGATGAGGATGTTATTACGGTGCGGCCAGCGGATTTAATCGAGCCCGGCTGGGAACGAGCGGTGCAGGAGAGCCGTGAATTGGCGCAGAACGAGGAGGATATACTGAGTTATGCGCTTTTCCCGCAGGTGGCCATCAAGTTTTTTGAGTACCGTAAAGAGAGAGGGGTACCGCTGTATGAGCCGATCAAGGGTCGGGGAGAGTCGGAAGCGATAGAAGAACCCTCCGCGAGGAAGGCCAGTAGTCCGGCAGTACCGAGGAAAATCCAAAGACCGGTTAGAAGACCAGCTAATGAGGGGGCTGAAGAAGTGAATATCGACGAGGTACGAGAGTTAATTCTGTTATTCGATGAAACTAATCTTACCGAAATGGAAATACAGAACCAGGATTTCAAGCTAAACTTACGCAAGAGCAGCGGCGCCAGGAATTCCAACCAGGGCAGCCCGCTGGCCGCTGATTGGTCAGCCGGTTTGGAAGAGGAGTCTCTGCCGCAGGATACACCGGAGTTACACGAGGATGCGATGGCGGTGGTAAGCCCTATGGTGGGGACGTTTTACCGGGCGCCCGCGCCCGATGCACCTCCTTTCGTTGAGGTGGGGGACCTGGTAGAAGCGGGTCAGACCCTGTGTATCGTAGAGGCCATGAAGCTCATGAATGAAATTAAGTCAGATATCAAGGGGATAATCGTAGAAATTATGGTAGAAAATGCCCAACCAGTGGAGTACGGACAGACTATGTTCCTCATCGCGAAAGAGTAGGTGATAGACGTTGTTTTCCAAGATCCTGATCGCCAACCGCGGCGAGATTGCTGTAAGGATCATCCGTGCCTGCAAGGAGTTGGGGATAGGTACGGTGGCGGTATACTCAGAGGCGGATCGAGAATCCCTGCACGTCAAGATGGCTGATGAGGCGGTATGTATAGGCGGAGCCACGGCCAATCGCAGTTATCTGAACATACCCAGCATCATAGCGGCGGCCAATATCACCAGAGCCGAGGCTATTCACCCTGGATATGGTTTTTTAGCCGAGAATGCATATTTTGCCGAGATATGTGAGACTTGTGACGTCAAATTTATCGGTCCCGATCCTGCAGCCTTGAGCCTTATGGGTGACAAGATCGCAGCCCGGCAGCTGATGGAGAGTAATGGAGTGCCGGTGGTGCCCGGCAGTGATGGACCGGTAGAGGATATCAGGGAAGCCGTGCGCCTGGCGGATGATATTGGTTATCCGATTATGATAAAGGCGGCTGCCGGCGGTGGTGGGAGGGGTATGAGGCTGGCCCACAGTCGGCGTGACCTGGAAAATGCGATGATAACAGCTCGGACCGAAGCGGAAACTGCCTTTGGCAACGGAGCGGTATATCTGGAAAAATATGTAGAGGAACCGCGCCATATAGAAGTACAGGTGTTGGGGGATCAGCACGGTAATATTATTTACCTGGGAGAAAGGGACTGTTCCATTCAGAGGCGCAATCAGAAGTTACTGGAGGAGGCCCCGTCTTCTTTCATCGATGAAGAGACGAGGAAGCAAATGGGTGAGACAGCGGTGCTGGCAGCACAGGCGGCGGATTATTTTAGTGCTGGAACCGTAGAGTTTCTGGTGGATCGGAATCATAATTTTCATTTTATAGAAATGAATACTCGTATTCAGGTGGAACATCCGGTAAGTGAAATGATTACGGGTATCGACCTGGTGAAAGAGCAGATACGTGTTGCTGCTGGACAGTCTCTGGCATTGACTCAGGAGGAGGTCAAACTCAATGGGTGGGCGATAGAATGTCGTATAAATGCAGAAGACCCCCGCTTTGATTTTCGACCATCACCGGGCACAATAACCAGATATTTACCGCCCGGGGGACCCGGCATCAGGGTGGATTCAGCACTGTACCCGGGTTATTCTATACCTTCGTATTATGATTCATTGGTGGCCAAGCTTATTGCCTGGGGGCAGGATCGCTCGGAAGCTATTGCTCGAATGGAGCGGGCTTTACAGGAGTTTGTTATCGAAGGCATTAAGACTACCATTCCTTTCCACCAGCAGATATTGGATAACGCTTTCTTCCGTAAAGGTGAGGTATATACTAATTTTATTCAAAGAAGAATAATAAATCGGGATAATTAACAAAATATCCACTAAGGTTGAATTTGATATTACCTTTACGTATAATTAGTCATATATGGAGGTGAAATAATGGAAAATCGTCTGGATAAGATTGACACTAGTACTGACCTGGGTTCGATCAGGATCGCTGATGAGGTGGTCGCCATAATTTCTGGCCTGGCTGCGGTCGAGGTTGAGGGAGTAGCGGCCATGAGCGGTGGATGGGGTACCGGCATTGCAGAGATGCTGGGCAAGAAAAATCTGGGTAAGGGAATAAAGGTTGAAGTCGGTGAAAAAGAGGCAGTAATCGATATTTTTCTATTGATTCAGTTTGGATTTCCTATTCCTCAGGTGGCCCAACAGGTGCAGGAACAGGTTAAAAGCGCCGTAGAGACCATGACCGGACTTAATGTCACTGGTATAAATGTACATGTGGTAGGGGTTTCGATGAATAAACCAGGGGAGGATGAAGAACTCATCGAGGCATAGAGATGCTCTACCAATCAAGTAGTAAATAAACCCCCTGCTCCTCACAGGGGGTATTGCTGTTTAATAAACAATAAAGGGGACATGGAATATGCCGGCTAGTTGGCGCCTGATGGTTTTTATCTACAATCTGTTGTTGATATTTGTTTCCGGCAGTGTGGTGGCCCTGGCCATGGGTTACCGTCAACCGCTGCTGTGGTTGGAGACCTTGCTGGCCACTCCCCAGAACCGTTTGCTCACCGGTATAGTGGCCGGGCTTCTGGCCCTTATCGGTCTTTATTTGCTAATGGCCGGTCTGAAACGAGACAAGCCGCGAACTATGACGGTTCAAGAGGGTCCTCTGGGCGATGTGAGCATGACCATTCCGGCCGTTAAACAGATTATTATGAAAGCGGCCAGAAACGTTGAAGGCCTGCGGGAAGTAAGGCCGGAAGTTAAATACACCAGCAGCGGGGTTAGCATACACCTCCATCTCATGATCAACCCGGATTACAAGGTTCCGGAAATGACAGAGGCTCTGCAGAACCAGGTTAGTCGATATCTGGAAGAGATCGGCGGTTTAAAGGTGGCGGAGATAAAAGTTTTGGTAGATGATATAGCCGCCCAGGGCCCACGGGTAAGATAAGGGGGTTTGCCAGCGTGTGGGAAAAAGTAGTGCTGGAAATTCTGGAGCACCATCGCGGTAAAGTGCTGGGTGTGATCCTGGGGCTTATAGCGGGGATGCTGGTGGTTGCTTACGGGTTCTGGAAGGCATTATTTATTATCATTTGTATTACAGCCGGTTACTTTTTGGGTAAAAACATTGATGAAAGTGGTCGCCTCGGAGATTGGGTAGACCGTCTGTTCAAGGATCGGTAATGTGTATTGGTTGACGTAATATATTTTTCAGCGTTTATCTGCGGTTTCAAATAGTTGGCGGGGCAAGAAAGGGGACCGTAATTGAGCAGAAGTGCAGCCCGGGACATTGCTTTCAAGGTATTGTTTCAGATTGATCTGGTAGGGGGAGAATCTGAGAAGGTATTAGAAGACCTGCTAGATTATTCTTTGGAAGAAGGGGTAGAGGTTTTGCAGGAGCAACACCGCGCTTTTGCCAGCGATTTGGTGTACAATACCTTGCGGCATCTGGATGTCATTGATGCCTGTATCAGCCGTTTTTCACCTGAATGGTCTATTGACCGCATGGCAGTGGCGGATCGGAATTTGATGCGTCTGGCGGTGGCCGAAATGTTGTATACCGATATTGACTCGGTTATTGCTATCGATGAAGCGGTGGAGATGGCCAAAAAATATGGGGATGTGGATTCTAAAGGATTCATCAATGCTATTCTTGATAAGATAATGGAGGAATGCACCGATGAACCTGGTTCTCGGAATTGATACCAGTGCTTATACCACTTCCCTGGCTCTGATCAGCCAGACCGGCGAACTTATAGAGGACGTGCGGCAGGTTTTAGAAGTTGAAGAAGGCAAAAGAGGGCTGCGGCAATCCGAGGCTCTATTCTTACATATCAAGAACATTCCTTCGTTATTTGCCGAATTGGAAGATAGGCTTCGGCAGTATTCACTCGGGGCCATAGCGGTTAGCACCTGTCCCAGAAATGTAACCGGCAGTTATATGCCGGTATTTTTAGCCGGCGAGGGTGCAGCCCGTATACTGTCCAGTGTTAAGGGAATACCTCTTTTTACCTTCAGTCATCAGGAGGGGCATATCGCGGCCGGGCTTTTTGCATCTGATCGGGAATTACCCGAACGCTGCCTGGCGGTTCATTTTTCTGGTGGAACTTCCGAGGTGCTGTTAGTTGAGCCTGGGCATGTGAATTATTACACGATCGAGGTTCTGGCAGCCACCACTGATTTACATGCGGGGCAGCTGGTGGATCGGGTAGGAGTTAAGATGGGTCTGCCTTTTCCGGCGGGTAGATATTTGGAAGAGAAGGCCCGGGCGTTTACACCAAAAGATAAGAAAAAAATTAATATTCCCGCCGCAGTAAACGGAGACCGCTTTTCCTTTTCCGGGGCTGAAACCCGGGCCCTGAGATTGATAGAAGCCGGGGCAGCAGAGGAAGAAGTGGCCTTTGCTGTCTTGCGATGTATCAGCAACACCCTGGTAAAAACCATTCGTAAACAGGCCGAAGCGTTGGATATAAGGGAGGTTCTGTTGGTGGGCGGGGTTATGGCTAATTCTTTGATCCGGCAGCGATTGGAGCAAAAATTGACCCATCCTGCGGTAGGACTAAAATTACATTTTGCTTCCCCTGGTCTCAGTACTGACAATGCGGTAGGGATAGCTGAACTGGGTCGGAAAAGTTGGCTGGAAACCCGATAATCCGATAAATAAAGAGAGGACGTGTATAAGAATTGGAATCAAAAATTTTGTATGGTAAGAGCCTGGCGGATAAGATAATGGCTAACGTGGCTCAGGAGGTCAAGGAACTAAAAGAAGAGGGGTTACATCCGTCACTGATGACGGTTATGGTCGGTGATGATCCGGCTTCCCGGGTATACCTGACTTCTCAGAAACGGCAGGCGGAAATGGTGGGTATCAACTGTGAACTCGTCGAGCTGTCAGCTTCTACCTCGGAACAGCGTTTGCTGCGTACCCTGGATAATGTAAATTATGATCCGGCTATCAATGGCGTTATCTTACATATGCCGCTGCCATCTCATATTAACAGCAAGGTAGCCCAGTGGCGCATAGCACCCGAGAAAGATGTGGAGGGTGTGACCCCTTACAGCCTGGGGCGTTTATTTCTGGGGGTGCCTAATCTGGCTCCTTGTACAGCGCTTTCGGCGGTGGAACTCATTAAGTCTACCGGGATAGATCTGGCAGGCAAAGAAGCGACGGTAGTGGGGCGCAGCGATATTGTGGGGAAACCAGTGAGCTTGATGTTACTGCAGAAAAATTGTACCACCACGATCTGCCACAGTTTTACTTCGAAGCGGGGCAGCCTGGAAGAGCATGTGCGGCGGGCGGAGATATTGGTGGTAGCTATGGGCAGGCCCCAGTCGATAAAAGGGGAATGGATCCGAGAGGGAGCGGTGGTTATCGATGTGGGCATGAATGCGGTGGGAGATCGGCTGGTAGGTGACGTAGAGTTTGAGGAAGCTCGTAAACGGGCAGCTTACATAACCCCGGTACCGGGTGGAACCGGTGCAGTTACGGTGGCTTTTCTCCTGCAGAATCTGGTACGGGCTACCAAAATGCAGGCCAGGCCTGAGCCGGAGAGAGTGGGGTAGATAATATGGATACTAAAATGATTCAAGGCCAAGAAATTGCGGCGGAGATAAAGGAGAGACTGCGGCAGGAGGTCAGAAAGCGGGGAATCGATCCGGGTTTGGCCGTCATTCTGGTGGGGGATGACGCAGAAAGTATGCACTATGTACAGCTGAAGCAGAAGGCGGTTGAATTCATTGGGGGTCGCTGTGAGATAATCAATCCTTCGGCCGATATCAGCCGAGCCGATTTAATTGAACATATTGAGCAGCTGAATCAAGATGAAAAGACTCACGGTATACTGGTGCAGCTGCCGCTTCCCGGGTCCCTAAATGCGGATGAGGAAATGGTGTTGGCTTCCATAGATGTAGGTAAGGATGTGGATGGTTTTCATCCCTTTAACCAGGGCCGCTTGTTTACCGGAAAGGCTCAGCTGGTGAGCTGTGCTGCTTTGAGCTGTATGGAATTACTCGAAAGATGTGTGGAGCCAGAGGGTAAACATGCGGTTCTTATTGGGGATTCCATGGATCTGATTCAGCCGTTAGCCTTGCTGCTGCTGGCCCGGGGCAGCCGGGTGGAGATTTTCCCTGAGGTTGATGGATGGGAGGAAGCAGCCAGACGAGGTGAAATACTGGTGGTGGAAAAAGGAACCCCGCAGATGGTAACGGCAGACAAGGTTCGGGAAGGAGCCGTGGTCATCGATGCCGGGTTTTACTGGGAGCCGGGCAAGGTCTGTGGTAATGTTGATACCGAATCGGTGCAGGGGACGGCGGGCTGGTTGGCTCCGGTGCCAGGAGGTATAGGCCCGGTGTTGATCGCCAAGCTGTTGGAAAACCTGGTGAAAGCCAGCAGCAGTTCGACTTCGTAGCAGACCTCCAAGATACCGAAGGTACACCATCAGGGACATGAAAACTACATATTTATGGAGTGTGGTTAACCCGCTTGCTCCCCGACTTGTCGACTGCATTACATCAGCTCGCTTCGGTGTGAAACGGACCCCTCAGGATTCGGCGTCCATGCACTCAGCCTTCGGTGCTCGAAACGTCCTGTTTCTCGCTCCGCTTCACAGCCCTCAGCTTCGCTGTGTACTGCGACGTCGCCTGCGTAGGTCGCTTCGCCGGGTTACCACACTCCCGTATAGAGTTACTTTTTATCATCTGCTATAGGTTCCATTTTCACCGGGAGGTTGGGTATGGAGAGGAAGCGGGTTCTTTCGGTCAGCGAACTGACCGGTCATATTAAAACGGTACTGGAGCAGGAACGGCTGCTGGCAGGGGTGTGGGTCAGGGGAGAAATCTCAGGATATAAACTCTACCGGCAGTCAGGGCACGCCTATTTCAGTCTCAAGGACGAAGGAGCAGTCATCAGCTGTGTGATGTTCAGGAGCCGGGTCCGGCATCTGCGCTTTCTTCCGGAAGATGGGATGAAGGTGGTGGCCCGCGGCTATATCTCGGTATTTGAGAAGAACGGCCGCTATCAGCTGTATATAGAGGAAATGGAGCCGGATGGACTGGGGGCGCTCTTCTTACAGCTGCGCCAGCTGCGCGACCGACTGGATCGGGAGGGGCTTTTTGCCCTGGAAAGAAAGAAAACTCTGCCGGTGTTTGCGCGTCGAGTTGGGGTGGTAACTTCGCAGGATGGGGCTGCTTTTCGTGATATCGTGAAAGTGATCAGGCAGAGGCACCCGGGGGCTGAGGTGGTAATTGCCCATAGTGCCGTACAGGGGGCTGCGGCTCCGGCTGAGATCAGCGCTGCCATTCGGGCTCTGAATGAGTATGGCCAGGTAGATGTCCTCATCGTAGGGCGCGGCGGCGGATCGTTTGAGGACTTATGGGCTTTTAATACTGAGGAAGTGGTGCGGGCGGTTTATGAATCGCGTATCCCGGTAATCTCGGCAGTAGGACATGAGGTTGACTATAGTCTTTGTGACCTGGTGGCAGATGCTCGAGCAGCTACCCCTACCCAGGCTGCGCAAATGGCGGTTCCCGATATAGAGGCTCTGGGCTATCAGTCGATGGTTTTAAAAGAAAGATTACAGAATGCGGTGTCGCGGAACATTTCCCGCAGGTGGCAGGAGCTGGATCAGGTGCGGGACAGGAAAGTCTGGTCACAGCCGGAGACGTTAACCCGGCAGCGGGATGAGTGGCTGAGTTTTTTGAGAGACCGCCTGGTAAAATCCTGCCTGAAGAGGTTGGATGAGCAGTCCTATCGGTTGAACAGCCTGGCTCGACATTTGGATGCCCTGGGGCCGCATCAAGTTTTACGGCGGGGTTATGCGCTGGTGCGTAAGCTGGAGGCAGGAGATTTAGTAAATGATGTAGAAAAAGTTCGCATTGAGGAAGAGTTGGAGATAATATTAAAAAGGGGAACCATGAGGGTCAGAGTAGAGGCAAAGGAGCCGGAAAAGAATGGAAAACATGACATTTGAGAAGGCCATGGCCCGTCTGGAGGAGATTGTTCTCGGACTGGAGGAAGGAAATCTGGAACTGGAAAAGACGCTGAACTTGTTTGAAGAGGGGCTGAGGCTTTTTCGATTCTGTGAAGAGCAGCTGAAAGGAGCCGAGGGCCGGGTTATGAAATTGGTACAGGAACTGGATCCGGGCCGGGATGTTAGTATTCTGGAAGAGTAGGTGAGAGAGTATGTTGGATCTGGAGGATTTTAACCGGCAGCTGCAGGAGCGGCAGGACTACATCGAAGCTAACCTACCTCGATTCATGCCGTCACCGCATGACTACCCGCCTGTGCTGCACGAGGCTATGCATTATGCGGTTTTCAATGGTGGCAAACGTTTACGTCCGCTGCTGGTCCTGGAAGGGGCGAGATTGGTCGGGGGAGAGTTAGAACCTGCTCTACCTTTTGCCTGTGCCATGGAGATGATACATTCCTATTCCCTGGTTCACGATGACCTGCCGGCTATGGATGATGACGATTATCGCCGGGGGCAGCCTACCTGTCATAAGGTTTTCGGTGAGGCGAATGCCATTCTGGCCGGGGATGCTCTGTTGACCCGGGCTTTTGAGGTAATGGCCAGTGCAGATAGCACGGCTGGACTGGAGGCCCGATGGGTGGTCCAGGCCATACGGGAAGTAGCGATGGCAGCCGGAAACCAGGGAATGATAGGGGGTCAGGTTCTGGATCTGGAAGCAGAGGGTAAGGAGCTAGATTTGGAACAGCTCAAGGCGGTACATAGCCGCAAGACCGGAGCCCTGTTTCGGGCTTCCTTGCGCAGCGGGGCCTTGATTTACGGGGTGCAGGATGAACGTTTGCAGGCTCTTACGGATTATGCGGAGGGTTTTGGGTTAGGTTTTCAGATAACTGATGATATACTGGATGTGGAAGGGGACGAACGAGCTCTGGGCAAGCCCATAGGCAGCGATGCCAGGAATGAGAAGATGACTTATCCTCAATTGATAGGGATAGAGGGTGCCAGGCGTATGGCCCATACCTGTCTCCAGGAAGCTATTGACAGCCTGGAGATTTTTGGGGTGGAAGCCGAATTTCTACGTTCCCTGGCCTTTCACATGCTGGAAAGGAAAAGTTAAATGCTTGGGAGTAAGCGGTTACCCCGGGGAGGGTGTAGTTAAAGGTGCAATCTCTTTTACAATCAGTAAATTCTCCGGCGGACATCAAACAAATGAATATTCAGCAGTTAGAACAGCTGGCAGCTGAGATCCGGGAAACCCTGATACAGGTAGTGTCAGAAAATGGCGGGCACCTGGCGGCCAGCTTGGGGGTGGTCGAGCTCACCCTGGCTCTGCATTATGTGTTCGATACTCCTGGCGATAAGTTGATCTGGGATGTGGGTCATCAAAGCTATACCCACAAGCTGTTAACTGGCAGAAGAGAACGGTTCAAATCTTTGCGTCGTTTCCAGGGGCTGAGCGGCTTTCCTCGAACCGAGGAAAGTGAGTATGATGCTTTCAACACCGGTCACAGCAGCACTTCTATTTCGGCTGGTATCGGCATGGCCCTGGCCCGTGATCTGCAAGAAGAGGATTACCGGGTGGTGGCCATTATCGGTGACGGGGCTCTGACCGGGGGGATGGTCTTTGAGGCTCTGAATCATGCTGGTCATTTGGGAACTACCATGACGGTAGTTCTTAACGATAATGAGATGTCGATTTCACGTAATGTAGGGGCCCTATCTACTTATCTGAGCCATCTGCGCTCTGACCCGGGGTATCTATGGCGTAAAGAAGAACTCGAGGGGATGCTGCAGCGGATCCCAGGCATAGGTCCTAACATATTAAAAGCGGCGGGTAAAGTGAAGGATACGGTGAAATACCTGGTGGTACCCGGGGCATTGTTTGAGGAACTGGGTTTCACCTATATTGGACCTATCGACGGACATGATTTAGAATCCCTGATACCTGTGCTAACCAAGACCAGGAATATGAAAGGTCCGGTCTTGCTTCATGTCATTACCAAAAAAGGTCAGGGTTATGAACCGGCTGTGCGGGACCCTGGCGTTTTTCATGGTGTCGGGCCTTTTGATGTGGAAACCGGGGCCCAGCTGAAGAAAAAAGCCAGGACTTATACCTCGGTTTTTGGGGACTTTATGGTGAGCAGAGCGGAACAGGATGTTCGGGTAGTGGCTATAACAGCTGCTATGGCCAGTGGTACCGGCCTGGCCGCTTTTGCCCAGAGGTTTCCGGAAAGATTTTTTGATGTGGGTATCTGTGAACAGCATGCGGTAACCATGGCAGCCGGGATGGCTCGTATGGGGTTGTGTCCGGTGGTTGCTATCTACTCCACATTTTTACAGAGAGCTTATGATCAAATTATCCATGATGTATGCCTGCAGAACTTGCCGGTCATATTTGCAGTGGATCGGGCGGGTCTG
This sequence comes from Syntrophomonadaceae bacterium, assembly GCA_012799365.1. Taxonomy (GTDB): domain Bacteria; phylum Bacillota; class Syntrophomonadia; order Syntrophomonadales; family Syntrophothermaceae; genus JAAZLJ01. The sequence goes on from JAAZLJ010000044.1 coordinate 18,151, forward strand.
GTAGGTGAGGACGGACCAACCCATCATGGGGTTTTTGACATTTCTTATCTGAGGAACATTCCTAACCTTACTGTAATGGCCCCGGCTGACGAAAATGAACTGGCAGATATGCTGCATTCTGCGTTTTCTTATCAGAGTCCAGTTGCCATCCGCTACCCCCGCGGGGCGGGTGAAGGGGTAGAGGTCAAGACCAGAAGGAATTTCATACCTTCGGGTCGTGGCCGGGTGCTGACGGAAGGGCGGGATCTCCTATTCCTGGGATTAGGGAAAGGGGTGGGTACTGCCTGGCGAGCATCGCGAATACTGGAGGAACAGGGAGTGCGGGCAGCTGTAGCCGATGCCCGGTTTGTTAAGCCTTTGGATATGCAGCTTCTGTCCCAGCTGTTGGGTCGGTTTAAGCGGGTAGTGACGATAGAAGATAACGTACTTCATGGCGGATTCGGGGCTGCGGTATTGGAAGCAGCCTCGGAATTGGGTTACAGTCCTCAGGTATTGAGGATAGGTATACCCGATAAATTTGTAGAGCATGGTAAGGTGGACGTTCTTCTGGAGAATTTACAGATTGATTCCCCATCGGTAGCCAGGAAGGTAATAGAGCACTGGCCAGAGTTAGGGCGACTGGCAGGCTGGAGGTTGCTGAGATTTGGAGAAAAATAGACTGGATGTGGTGTTACTGCAGCGGGGGATGGTACCCAGCCGCGAGAAGGCCCGGGCGCTTATTATGGCGGGTAAAGTCCTGGTAGATGGCACCAGGGTAGAAAAATCGGGTACCCGGGTACCTCTGCAAGCGGAAATCATCATCCAGGATGATATCAACCCTTATGTCAGTCGGGGTGGGCTGAAACTGGAAGGGGCTATTCGGGACTTTAATCTGGTTTTTACGAATAAAACGGTGCTGGACGTAGGGGCTTCTACCGGTGGGTTTACAGACTGTGCTTTGCAGCATGGGGCCTGCCGGGTGGTGGCGGTGGATGTAGGGTATGGGCAATTGGATTGGACTTTGCGGAATGACGAAAGAGTGGTGGTCCGAGAACGGACTAACATCAGGTATTTTACTCTCGAAGACCTGGGTGAAATGGTTGATGTAGTTACTATCGATGCTTCCTTTATTTCCCTGGGTCTGATTCTGCCAGTGGTAAGCCAGCTGGTCAGGCCGGGCGGAGAGGTGGTGGCTCTGGTCAAACCTCAGTTTGAAGCAGGGCGGGGCAAGGTAGGGAAAAAGGGGGTAGTGAAGGATCCAGCTGTTCATATCGAAGTGTTGGAAAGGGTAATGCGAACCTCTGTGGCATCGGGCCTTTCGGTGGTTGGCATTACCTATTCACCACTAAAAGGTCCCCGGGGCAATATCGAGTACTTTATGTACATGATAAGGAACGGGGCTAACTATGTTCAATCAGGCCTCGATCTACCGGAAGTGGTAACCGGGGCCTTTCGCTGTTTGGGAGGGAGATCATGAAAATAGGTTTGGCCTTGAACCTGAATAAAGCAAGCTCGATTTCCCTGGCCCGGGAACTGGCGCAAAAGATAAGAAACTATGGGGTGTCAGTGTGGACAGAGGCGGAAAATAAGGATGGCAGTCGGCCCTGGCCGGCCGATGTGATAATGGTATTGGGGGGAGATGGCACCATTCTGAGAGCGGCCCGTGAGTATGCGCCTCAGGGGGTGCCTTTGCTGGGCATCAATCTGGGGAAAGTGGGGTTTTTAGCGGAACTCGAGGTGGATGAATTTGATGCTCATTTCGAACGGTTATTAGCCGGTGATTACCAGCTGGAAGAGCGTTTAATGCTGCAGGTCGATGTTCACCGTTCAGGTACGACGATAAATTCACATTTGGTTCTGAACGATGCGGTGATAAGGACGGGGACGGCGAGGGTAGTAGAATTGGAAGTCACCGTTGATGAATACTATTATGGCAACTGTCGGGGAGATGGAGTCATCTGTGCCAGTCCAACCGGTTCCACTGGCTACTCGCTGGCGGCAGGGGGACCGGTTCTTTTACCGGTGCTGGATAATATGGTACTAACCCCTATCTGTCCTTTTTCACCCACCATGAGACCGTTGGTAGTTGAAGCCAATCGGTCTATTTGTATCTCACTGCCCGGTCCCAGAACCGCGATTTTAACTTTGGACGGGCAGAAGGAGGTTTCCCTGGTCCCGGGTGATGTAGTTGAGGTTACGGGAGCAGCAGCCAGAACCAGGTTGGTCAAGTTCAAATCAGCCTTTTCTTCTGACCGGGGAAGTTCTATGCTGTCGAGACGGGGATTAAAATAGCCATACGAAAGCTAAAGAGGTGAATCACCGTGAAGTCGCGCAGACATTTTACCGTAATTGATATTGTATCCAATCATAAGATCGAAACCCAGGAGGATTTGTGTGAGGCCTTACGCAAAAAGGGTTTTGATGTAACCCAGGCCACGGTTTCTCGGGATATCAAAGAACTGAAACTGGTTAAGATCCCGGATAACAACGGGTATCGTTATGCGCTGCCTGATACCGGTGGTCAGAGATGTTCCTATGAACGCATGCGGAGAATGTTCGCTGATGCGGTGATTTCCGTGGAACACAATGAAAATATGGTGGTCATTAAGACGCTTCCGGGCAGTGCCCAGGCGGTAGCTTCGACCATTGATAATTCGGAATTGGATGGGGTATTGGGGACGGTGGCAGGTGATGATACCATTCTGGTGGTGCTGAGGTCGCAGAGACACCTGCCCGAGGTGCTGGACTGGTTCAAAGAGCTGCTGACCGGGGGGAGATAGGACCAGTTTTGCGGGGTGGGATAACGATGTTAAGAGAAATATACATTAAGAATCTGGTGCTTATCGAAGAGCTGCGGATGGAACTGCAGCCCGGGATGAACGTGTTTACCGGGGAGACGGGCGCAGGCAAGTCCATCATCATTGATGCTCTGGGACTGCTGTTAGGGGAGCGGATGAGCAGTGATCTGGTTCGGGATGCGGGCCAGAAAGCGATGGTAGAGGGGGTTTTCCTGCTTTCTGAGGGCGAAGTGAAGGCTTTCTTGGAAGCGGAGGGCCTGCTGGATGATGAAGACGAGGGTCAGCTCATCGTACGGCGGGAAATCAGTCCGCAGGGCCGTAGTTCGGCTCGCATTAATGGCCGAACTGTGACCGTAGGCCAGCTCAAGTCCCTGGGTGAGCACCTGGTGGACATCCATCTGCAGCATGATAACCAGCTGCTATTGAACCCCCGCATGTACAGGTATTTTGTGGACACCCTGGTTCCAGAAATTGAACCGGTACTCCAACAGGTAAGGCGGCTCTATGACCGCTGGCAGCAGAGTCATCAAGAATTGGAGCATATTCTGGGACGGGAAAAAGAAAGGGTTCAGGCGCTTGACTTTCTGGATTATCAGATTCAGGAGATTGAGGAGGTAGGCCTTACTCCCGGGGAAGAGGAAGAACTGGTTGTGCAGCAGCAGCGGATGCGGGATGCAGAAGAATTGCGCCAGGGGGCCCTGGAAATTCACCGTCTGGTATACGAAGCCGCTCAGGTTGGCAATCATGCTGCTTATGATCTGGTGGCAGCTGCTGTAGATAGAGCCCGGGCTCTGGAAAAGGATGCTTTTTTCGGCCCATTGGCGGTGTCTTTGGAGAATTGCCTTTATGAGCTGGAAGATATCGGCGGTAAGGCGGCCGATTTTGCCAGCCAACTGCAGTTTGATGCCGGGGAATTGGAAGAGGTGGAAAGCCGTCTGGATGTTATCGCACGACTGAAAAGAAAGTACGGCGATACGGTGGAGGAAATATTAGAATTCCTGGAGAAAGCCCGGCAGGAAAAAAGTGAGCTGGCTGATAGCGAGCTGCGGGCGGAAACCCTGAAAGCCGAAGTTGGAGAATTAGCCAGGCTTTATCGTGAGGAATCAGCCCGGTTGACGGAATTGAGGCGGCAGGGAGGAAAAGTATTGACCGACCTGGTACACAGGGAACTGGCCCAATTAGGTATGCCGGCCGTTCGTTTCGTGGTCAGTGTGGAGCCTCGCGAGACACCGGGCCGGGATGGTAGGGATCAGATCATGTTTCTGTTTTCTGCCAATCCGGGGGAAGAACCGCGCCTTCTATCACGGGTGGCCTCTGGAGGTGAGATTTCCCGATTAATATTAGCGCTAAAACGTGCCCTGGCCGAGGTCTATGATGTTCCCACTTTGATTTTCGACGAGATTGATGTTGGAGTGGGAGGTAGTGCCTTGAATGCCATGGCCCGTAAGCTTTTTGAGCTATCGTGCCAGCACCAGGTGGTGTTGGTAACCCATTCTCCCCAGGTAGCCAGTTATTCCGACTGTCACTATTTGCTGCAAAAAATCATGGAAGATGAGACGACTACCACGGTGGTGCAGAGGCTGGGTGAAGAACATAAGATTGAAGAAATCGCCAGGATGCTGGCTGGTAAGGGTTATTCCCGTCTGTCATTGGAACATGCACGGGAGATGGTGAGCCAGGCGGAAGACGAGAAAAGAAAATTGGGCGAGGACAGCATAGAAACTCTGGCAAAAGGATAAATTAAGCCTACCGAAAGTTACGGTAGGAGTGAAGTTAGTGCACAGCAATAATAGCAGCACCTGGCGCCGGGTTCTGGGGCTGGTTCTCGCAGCACTGGTTGTGGCAGCATGTTTTTCGACCCCTTTGAAAAGTATTCTCTGTTTGCCTGATTCCCACAGGATAGTAGTGGGAGAGAAGGCATCCCTTTCTTTGACCCTTCCTGAAAAATTGTTGGACAAACTGGATATAGATGTTCTGGGCTCATCCCGCAGTGTATTCTCGGCCCCTCAGGAGCAGTCCGTAGCTATAAACCGGGATGGTTCTAGCTATGATATCCTGGCTCTCCAGCCGGGACGAGCCGATGTCCAACTAAAGCTTTTCGGTTATATTCCTTTAAAATCTATCCAGGTGGAGTCTCTGCCTCCCCGCCGCGTAGTGGTAGGCGGGCATTCTATAGGTGTGCTGCTGAAGTCTCAGGGCATCATGGTGGTGGGCTATGCTCCCCTGGTGCAGCAGGATGGTAATAAAGATTATCCGGCCAAAGAACAAGGGATCGAGCTCGGCGATTTGATTTTGCGAGTAAACGGGCGTGCGGTTCAAACCGAAAACGAATTGGCCATGGCCATCGACGAGGCGGGGCGAGCCGGAGGACAGGTTGAGGTGGCTCTCAAGCGAGGAAAAAGGGAAACTACGACCGGGATCCGTCCGTTATTTTGTCCAGAGACCCGACGTTATCGCATAGGTCTTTATGTGCGGGACGGGGTTGCGGGGGTAGGAACCTTGAGTTTTTGGGAACCACAGACCAGTAAGTATGCAGCACTGGGTCATGTAATAGTAGATGCCGATACCAGGAAAAAAATCGATGTACGCCAGGGCCGGATTGTGAGCGCATCTATTCAAACTATTCGACCGGGACGGCCCGGGAGACCCGGAGAAAAGATCGGCTTGTTTGAGGGCGAAGGCAAGGTAGCAGGAGAGATCAATAAAAACACTTTTTATGGTATTTACGGAACCACACAACAGCAGTTGGAAAACCCTCTATATCCATACCCTTTAGAAGTAGGTTATGCTCATCAGGTCAAGGAGGGTTCAGCCGAGATTCTTACGGTATTAAATGACCAGCAGATTGAGAAGTTCCAGGTGAACATAGATAAAGTCCATCCTGAACGCTCAAATGGCAAGGGTATGGTTATCCGTATTGTTGACCCGCGGCTGTTATCGGTTACCGGTGGCATTGTACAGGGTATGAGCGGAAGCCCTATAATTCAAGATAACAAGATAATAGGAGCTATCACTCATGTTTTTTTAAATGATCCAGAAAGAGGCTACGGTATTTTCATGGATAATATGCTGCAAGAAATTGAAGGGTTAAAAGAATCGGAAAGTCGTAAGAAGTTTTCGACAAACTATTTATCATACAAAAGGTCATTACTCCCATTTACTGCCAGTTAATCCCCCTCCTAATTCCCAGTCACTATTATGAATGTAAATTAATGGGAACGGCTGGGTAGTTTTTGTTGTTTCTTCTCTGATTTTGTATGGGGCGTAATAGAAGGATATTTTTGCACAACGTCGAAAGATTGGTATAAGCCTACGGCGTAGTAATCTTTTAAACTACAAAAACGGGGAGGTATAGACAGGGTTATGGCCGATGACGCTATTAATATTCTTATTGCGGATGACAACAGAGAGTTTTGCAGCATACTAAGTGAATACTTCGGCGGGAGTTCTGATTTCAATACAGTTGATGTATGTTTAAATGGCCTGGAAGTTATAGAAGCGCTTGAAAAGCAAGAGGTCGATGTTCTTATCCTGGATTTGATTATGCCTTATATGGATGGTATAGGCGTATTGGAAAAAATGCGGGATATGGACGGGGAAAGCCGACCACGAGTTATTATTCTGACCGCTTTCGGTCAGGAGAGTATTACCCAGAAGGCCGTACAGTTAGGGGCTGATTATTACATATTGAAGCCCTTTAATTTGCAGGTACTGGGAGATCGAGTGAGACAGGTGGCCAGGGCCAAGTATGATTCGGCCCCTCGTACCATGCCGGTGACCAAGCGGGACCTGGAGGTGGAGGTAACTCATATTATACATGAGATCGGGGTACCGGCTCATGTGAAAGGATACCAGTACCTCCGAGATGCAATTATGCTGGTGGTTGAAGAAATAAATTTCTTGGGGGCAGTTACCAAAGAGCTTTATCCGGCTATTGCGGAGAAATATGGTACTACTCCCAGCCGGGTAGAACGGGCCATACGTCATGCCATCGAATTGGCCTGGGATCGGGGAGACATAGACAAAATAAACAAGTTTTTCGGTTATACGGTAAACGGGGATCGGGGCAAGCCAACCAATTCAGAATTCATAGCTATCATTGCCGACCGTCTACGTTTGGA
>JAAZLJ010000004.1 GCA_012799365.1 Syntrophomonadaceae bacterium
AGCTCTGATGGTAATACCCCCGGTATCATGGACGTCTGCCAGGGAGATTAATGCAGTTTAGACAGGTATTAGGGGTGAGGTGAACTGCCTGGAGAGATGTGTCACCACCATTAGAAGTGTTCTTGCTATCCGATTTTCCAGCCGGCGGTACAGGCCGAGCATCAGGGTGTCACATACCATCAGGAGTCTTCTTGCTGTGCCATCTCTTCCAGCTCCTGAAGAATGGTTTCCAGCTCTTGTGGGGTATGGGCCTGGTTGATGCGTACCCGGGTAGAGGCAGCATAGGGAAATCCTTTTATGTACCAGGCCAGGTGTTTACGCATCTCCCGGGTACCCCGATCTGCGCCCTTGAAACGACAGGCCAGCTTCAGGTGATGGCGGGCTGCCGCCAGCTTTTCCGACGGAGCAGCCGGAGGTAAAATGGTGCCGTGTTCTATGTAAGATATGGCTTCCCGCATCAGGAATGGGTTGCCCAGGCAGCCGCGCCCGATCATGACCAGGTCACAGCCAGTATAGTCTATCATCTGCCTGGCATCTGCGGCCGAGAGTATGTCACCGTTACCAATGACCGGAACGGAGACCTGTTCCTTAACCTGACGGATAAGCTCCCAATCAGCCCGGCCGGAATAAAGTTGTTCCCGCGTACGGGGATGAATGGCTATCGCTTCCGCTCCTGCCTCGGCTGCCAGTGCAGCTACCTGGCAGCAATTTATATTTTGTGCATCCCAACCGGCCCTTATCTTTACGGTTACGGGTACTGCAACCGCTTCAGCTACAGCAGTCACCATCTCGGCTGCCCACTCCGGGTCTCTCATCAGGGCCGCCCCTTCTCCGCTGCGTACAATCTTGGGAATGGGACAGCCCATGTTTATATCAACGATATCAGCTCCCAATTCAACCACTAACCGGGCAGCCGCTGCCATGGTATCGGGTTCGGAACCAAATATCTGCACCGCTACCGAGGGTTCTTCATCTGAGACATCAGCTATGGCCAGAGTTTTTTCCTGCCGATATATGAGCGCTTTGGCACTTATCATCTCGGTATAGACCAAACCGCAGCCGAAAGACTGGAGGATGATACGAAAAGCTTTATCAGTGTACCCGGCCATGGGTGCAGCTGCTACCCGATTTTTTAATTCGACGTTCCCTATTTTAACCAAAGTATTCCCTCCGGAATCAGCTGTTTTTCTGGTGGATAATTAACAGCCCCTCCAGGGTAAGATTTGAATCTACGATGTCAATACAGTCTGACTCCCGACTGATAGGCTCGGCCAGGCCGCCGGTAGCCACCACCAGAGTGTCTTCCCCCAGTTCGTCTCTGATCCTGGTTACGATACCCTCCACCTGACCGACAAACCCGAACAGGATACCGGACTGCATACTCATTTCTGTGTTCTTGCCGATAACGCTGCGCGGGCGTACCAGTTCCACCCGGGGCAGCTTGGAGGTGCGGGAAAACAGAGCTTCGGTGGAGATGCCAACCCCGGGAGCGATGGCTCCACCCAGATATTCACCCTGAGCCGTAACCACACAAAAGGTGGTAGCGGTTCCAAAGTCCACTATGATGAGGGGCCTTTCACCACCGTACTTCTCGTAGGCTGCCACGGCGTTAACCACCCGGTCAGCCCCTACTTCGCGGGGGTTATCATAATTAATGGCCAGTCCGGTTCTAACCCCGGGCCCCACTACCAGAGCTCGGCATCTCAAATACCTGGCCACCATGAGTTCAAGTTCGATCATCAAGGGAGGAACTACCGATGAGATAGCCACCGCTGAAACCTCTTTCATGTCCAGGCCGGCACATTCAAACAGTTCATGCAGCAGTATCCCATATTCGTCGGCGGTTTTCTGCCGGTCGGTCTTAATGCGCCATTGAGTGATGAGATGATGACCTCGATATGCCCCTATGACCGTGTGGGTATTGCCCACATCAAAGCCCAAAAACATTTTTCCCCTTCCTCCCTATCCTTGTTAAAATTGAAACCGCAGACTGCACTTCGATTCCGCCGATACTTGCCGAAACATCGTTGGCTTCGCAGGTTCCTTCACTGGGCTATCATATTTTCTCAAAGTTATTCTGTATTTTTGGTATTATTTGCGTCCGACTGCGTTCTTAACATCAAGTTCCTCATTCAGCGTATTCATAATTAATTTTACGTTATAATCTACGTCTGATTATTTATTCCCGACAACACCGCAGGCCCTGGACGGTCTCGGCAGTGTAAACCGCACGCAGAATGGCCCGGGCCAGCACCTCCTGGGCCAGTACCCCTACCAGGTTTACGTCAGCTTCTATCTGTCCGGTAGCCAGGGCAAATACGGTGTCCCCATCGAACATGGTATGGCAGGGACTTATTGTCCGGGCCATCCCGTTGTGAGCCATCTGAGCCACTTTGGCTGCCTGGCTTTTATCCAGCCGAGCATTGGTGGCTACCACCGCAATAGTGGTGTTGGTGTTTATGGGCGGGGCCAGGATTTCGGGGTTCTGTTTCCACAGCTGCACTGTGCTCACAAAACCACTTCCGTCTGCGCTCCTTACTCCGGCTATGACCTCACCACTATCCGGATTCACTACATCACCAAAGGCATTGACGGCGACCAGCGCCCCTACTATCAGACCGTTTTCCAACCGCACAGCATGGCTTCCTTGCCCACTCTTGGTGCAGAATTCAAAACCCCGGATTTTCCCCACTGTGGCCCCGGTTCCGGCTCCCACATTGCCTTCCGAAACCTTTTGGCCTGCCTTTTTACAGGCCTGATAGCCCATGTCTCCCTCGGGGCGCACCCGGTAATCACCCACGTTCAGGTCGAAGAGCACCGCTGCAGGTACAATGGGAACCACAGTCTTACCGGTAGGATGCCCTATCCCTCTCTCTTCCAGGTAACGCATTACTCCCCCGGCCGCATCCAATCCGAAGGCACTGCCGCCAGTAAGAAGTACCGCCTGAACCTGCTGCATCATATTAAGCGGGGACAGGAGGTCGGTTTCCCGGGTACCCGGGGCTGAACCCCGCACATCCACTCCACACACGGCGCCTTCTTCCACCAAAATTATGGTACAGCCGGTAAGGGCTGCCATATCCTCGGAGGTACCTACCTTCAGGCCTTCTATATCAGTTATTTTAGCTGCAGCTGTTGGCATATCCCGTTGGTTATCAGCCACCATTAACTCTCCCTTTTCTGCAGGCATATCACGAACGCCTGCCATGCAAATTGTACAGGTTTATGTGTGTATTATATCACGTTCGGGTATTACGATTACTGGTAATATCATTAGACTGGTGTGCCCGTATACTGGAGATCCATTTTCTTGAACTACCAGGTGGGAAAAGGAATACTCCCCGACCCGGCTGGATGGCCTGCGTCTATAAAGTTCTAGAATGTGAGCCTGAGTGTCCGGAAAGAAATCTGTTGACGGGTATTTTAACCAGGATAACCGAACTCAGGAAAGCTTTGGCCAAATCCAATCCGATAAAGGGCAGAAAGCCGATCTGCAGTACCCGCATGATATCTACAGTTTGTCCGAGGTAGAATCGGAGTATGATATAAAGATAGGGTAGTCCAATGAGGTAAAGGACGATTATACCAGCTGTACAGGCAGCCAGGTAGATGGGGAAACTGCGTCCCAGCCTGCGGATGACCATGGACACCGTCCAGGCTCCGGCCGCATAGCCCAGTATAAATCCGAAGGTAGGTTTGAAAATATAGATTACTCCGCCGAAAGGGGGAGCAGCCAGAACCGGCAGTCCGGCCAGCCCAAGCAGAGCATAGCCGAGCATACTGGCTGCAGCCGCTCGCGGTGGTAAGACTCCTCCCGCCAGCAGAAAAACCATGGGTAAGAGACTGAAGGGCACCAGAACCGGCTGTACGAAACGGAATACAATGGCGACACAGCAGGCCAGGGCGGCAAATACCCCGGCCAGCACTATTTCCCGGGTGGAAAAATTCATGTTTCTGACCCTCTTCACACTTAGATTGTCAACCACTTTCGCTGAATCGGTTGACAATCTATTTTTAGCATGATCGACTGGAAGATGTCAAGTATCCAGCAGAGTCACCCGGGCTTTTCAGCTGCTCGTTGGTAAGTATATCAATAAAGCCTGTTTCTTCACCAGTGTCTGCCATGAGCCCTACACTCCGCTGTTATTGCCATTGAAACCAGCTTCCCCGGGCAGTTTTCCTGCATATTACCAGCTGTATCTCCGGTAAAGAAACCCGGTGCTATTGCCGATTCTCTCCAAACTGCAGCACCAGTCTTAACATCGTACAGCGTTAAAATCGGCCGCGATCATGCTGAGCCCCGTTCCAGCAGACAGTTCCTCGCCGAAACGGGGCCAATGGGTTATAGATTCTGTTTTTCCAGAAATCCTAATTTAACTTTATACTTCTTACTCGGGGTTATAATATTTACTGCTAATCCAGGACGGGATAAGAGCCTTCTTCGTCGTGTACTTCCCTTCCGGTAATCGGAGGGTTGAACACGCATACCAGGTGCAGATCGGAAGCCGCCCGGAGTCGGTGTTTTTCATGCCCGTTCAAGGCATACAATGTGCCGGGCTGAATAGAGTAAAGGTCACCACTTTCGACCACCTCTATTTCCCCTTCACCCTGCACACAGTAAACCGCTTCCACATGGTTCTTGTACCAGATATAAGTTTCGGTCCCGGCCTTGATAACGGTATGATGCATGGAAAAACCCATACCATCTTTCTTCACCAGTAGACGGCAGCTCCTCCAGGTCGCGGTATCTACATCGTGTTCAGTACCAACGATATCTTCCAGCTGCTTAACTATCATGCTATACTCCCCTTCCTCTAATTACCACACCAGAACCGAACTGGAATCCACAACAAAAGGCCGGGAAGTGTTTTTTCTCCGAGGTTTCAGTCTTCTGCCTCGCTACTTCTGGAGCCAACTTGTTTCCAACGTGACCGATGCTCTCCGCCAATACCTTCAGGCCTTTTTGCAGACCGATCTCATCGATGACCAGCGGGGGCATCAGCTTGACGACTTCATTTTCAGCCCCTGAGGTTTCGATTAACAATCCTCGCTCAAATGCTGCTTGCGATATTTCCTCTGCCAGACCTTCAACCTGGCAGGCCACGCCCTGAAGCAATCCTCTACCCCGCACCTCCCCCTGGATTTCGGGATAGCTCTCTATCAAGTCCTGCAAATAAAGGTTCATCGTCTCCGCTTTGTCGTTGATTTCTTGGGTAAAACTATCGTCCTTCCAATAGTTCAGTGCTTCGGTAGCCGTGACAAAGGCCAGGTTGTTTCCTCGAAAGGTGCCATTATGTTCACCGGCAGACCAGATGTCCAGTTCCGGTTTGATCAGAACCATGGCCAACGGCAGCCCGTAACCGCTCAGTGATTTTGACAGACAAATAATATCGGGTTTGATACGAGCAGGTTCAAAGCTAAAAAATGTACCAGTACGCCCGCATCCGGCCTGAATATCATCTACGATAAGCAGAATATCCCGATCCCGGCAAACCTTTTCTATTCTCTGCAGCCATTCAAAGTTGGCGGCGTTAATACCACCTTCTCCCTGAACCGTTTCCAGGATAATAGCAGCCGGAATAGGAACTCCGCTGGAGCTATTGTCTAAAAAATTTACGATATATTCAACCGTGTCAACGTCGGTCCCGAAGTACCCGTCAAAAGGCATAAACGACACATTTTGCAAAGGAATGCCGGCTCCCTCGCGTTTCCATGAATTACCGGTGATGGACAGGGAACCCAGGGTCATCCCATGAAAGGCATTGGTGAAACTAATAATGGTATCACGACCAGTGACTTTGCGCGCCAGTTTGAGAGCGCTTTCCACGGCGTTGGTTCCCGTAGGACCAGGAAACATAATCTTGTATTTCATTTTTCTGGGCTCCAGAATAACCGCCCGAAATTGTTCCAAAAACTCACTTTTGGCTGCGGTAGCCATGTCCAGACCGTGCGTAATTCCGTCTTCCGCTATATAATTCAGCAACCTGGCTTTCATAGCCGGGTTGTTATGCCCATAGTTCAGAGCTCCTGCTCCAGAGAAAAAATCGATGTATTCTTTCCCCTGCAGATCCCCCAGTTTATACCCTCTGGCCCAGGTAAAAACTGTAGGAAATGCACGACAATAGCTGCGAACCTCGGATTCCAGATCTCTAAACACATCCATGGGTTCGTTTAATCCCATATTCACGCTAAACCCCTCGCTTTCTTAATCCTTTCTGCTCATTTCCTTCAGAGGGCCGATACGAAACATCATTTCATCTTCATGTTTCCCACCGGGAAATAACCAACCGGGAAAACATGGGTATATTTCGCACCGTACACCCAGTTCTTTAGCCAACCTACGATAAAGCGAGCTAGCAGCCTGATTGGAGGGAGTCACTGTTATTTCGAGAAAGCGAATTCCCCTGCATGCCTGAGAATTAAGCAGGTGTGTGAGCATCGCCATACCCAAACCGCGACGTCGGTAGGCTTCTTCTACCGCCACCTGCCATACAAATATTACCTCTGCTGCAGCAGGGGAACGAAAAGCTGAAACAAATCCTACAATTTTACCAGCGTCTTCTGCTGCTACACAGGTATTCTGAAAGTACCTGGCAAACATCAAGTAACTGTACGGAGAATTAATATCCAGAACTCGAGTGTTCTTAACCAGTTCCCAGATAGCAGCACCGTCTTCCACGCACGGTACCCGTAACCTGATACCGGTAGAGGATTTGGATATTGTCATGCTCTGTCACGCCTCCCGATTTCCTATTTCTCGCCTGCAATCAGCATATTTTATGCTACGGCCGCCATGAGGATCGAAAGCATCGACAACTCTCAACCGCATTGATATTTATAAATGTGTACCTCTCCGCAATGCAGAATCACCTGTTCTGGTCTAAATCTGTTCAGTTTAATTGCCAGATAGACCCTCATGACCTGGCACTCCAGCCCGGGGGAAATGCTTTTTTGACTGGAGTACCGGACAACACACTTTTCCCCTTCAATCCCTGACTCTTTTGCAGTCAAAAACCTGATTGAAGGACAACACGCTTTTTTACCTTTACATAGAGACTACTCCCTATGCCGCTCCCTGTCTGACTACACTCTGGCCCATAGCAGCCCCTGACCTTTGCGAAGGTACCTGCCAGCGACGGGCCAGTCCCTGGGTCAGGCGGTCAATAACGATAGCCATAACCACAATCGCCCACCCGGCTTCAAAGCCGTCACCTACCGCGATACGGTTGGTGGCGATTAAGACCTTCTCCCCGAGCCCGCCAGCTCCAATCATGCTGGCTACCACTACCATGGACAGGGCCATCATGGTAGTCTGGTTAACCCCGGCCAAAACCGAAGGCATGGCCAGAGGAAGGCGTACTTCCTTCAACATCTGCCAGCGGTCGGCCCCGAAAGCTCGGGCGGCCTCCTGTACTGATTCTGAGACCTGACGCATACCCAGGTTGGTAAGCCGAACTACTGGAGGCACAGCATAGATTACCGTAGCCACCACTCCCGGTACTTTACCCAGGCCAAAAAGCATCAGGGCCGGAATCAGGTAGACAAAGCTGGGCATGGTCTGCATGGCATCCAGCAGCGGGGTCAGCACTGTGCTGCACCGATCTGACTCGGCCATTAGAATTCCCAGCGGAATACCCAGAATAAGGGAGAAAAGCACTGCAACAATCACGATAGACAAGGTTTCCATGGTCACTTCCCACAGGCCCAGAACCCCGATAGTAACTATCATAGTACTGAGCCCCAGGGCAAACTGCCAGCGCCGGGTTTGCCGCCAGGCGATGGCTCCCACCAGGCCCATCCAGGCCCACCAGGGAATAGCAACCAGTCCGTACTCTATGCTGATGAGCCAGCCCATAACCAGATTGGTAAAAGCATCAAAGGCCGGCCCACAGGTGAGCAGAAGCCACTGTACAAAGTCATCTATATAAGGGGCGACGTGAAATTGAAACATATCAGGAAACATCTTGTTCACCCCCGGCCGCTCTCTGCCTGGTAGAACGGTCAGACACAGCCCGTAATTTCCTGCCGGACTTTCTGCCTGCTCCGGCTATCTGAACCAGCCGCTGCTCATCCAGTACGAAGCGCCGTACATAGTCGTCCACCGGCCGGGCCATAATCTCCTGCGGGGTGCCCATCTGGACGATGGACCCCTCTTTCATTACTGCCAGTCGGTTGCCCAACCGTACGGCCTCACCCAGGTCATGGGTAACAAATACGATGGTTTTATCAAACTCCGCCTGCAGCTCCAGCAGCTGTTCCTGCATCTCCCGCCGGATAAGCGGGTCCAGTCCGCTAAAAGGTTCATCCATCAGAAAAATGTCGGATTCCTGGGCCAGAGCCCGGGCAATCCCTACCCGCTGCTGCATGCCACCAGATAACTGGGAGGGGTAGTTCCGCTCCCAACCTGATAACCCTACTTTATGAATCACCGCCAGGGCCTTTTCTTCCCGTTCCTTAACCGGCACTCCCCGCAGCTTTAAGCCAAAAGCTACGTTATCCAATACCGTACGGTGCGGCAGCAATCCATAATGCTGGAACACCATGGCCACCTGGGTACGGCGGAAATCCAACAGCTGTGCCTCATCCATGGCAGTTACATTTCTGCCATTCACTACTATCTGTCCGGCGGTGGGTTCTATCAAGCGCAGCAAACAACGAATCAGAGTTGATTTCCCGCTGCCGGAAAGTCCCATAATAACAAATATTTCTCCTCGGTTAACGGTGAAGGAAACTCCAGACAGAGCAATAACCGCTCCATTAGCCCGAGCTTGGGCACAAGCCGACGGGTTATTTATATCCAATGATTCATCAGCTGAACCAAATACTTTAAACAGATTACTGGCCTTGATAATTGGCACTTCTTTCAATCTAATTCACCTCTCCCAGGGCTTTTTCCACCCGGGTCGCTACATCTTCAGGTACCCACTTTTTCCAAACCTCGGGATACTCTTTCAGGAACCAGATAGCTCCTGCTTCCGCATCCCCACCGGTATCATCCATGTAAGCCAGAACTTCGTTGTTCTGAGCGGTAGTGGTCGTGTATTTTTTCAGAAACTCCACTACTTCCGGCGCCTTCTCCTGCATATCTCCATGGACGGCTATGTTCACCACTGAAGGAGGATAGGCACAGGCTTTGGTATTCTCCCAGACCTCTTCGTCATAAGGAGCTTCCTCGATCAAAGTCATGTCCAGTTTTCCCATTACCCAGGTCGGTTCCCAGTAGTATCCGATCCAGGGTTTTCCTTTTTCATAGGCAGCTACCATGGACGCGGCCAGAGATGACTGCGAACCGGTGCCGAATAATTCATAATTTTCATTGAGACCATAAGCGTCAAACTTTATCTCGTTGATTTCCGTACACATCCAGCCTGGCGGGCTGTTATAGAAACAGCCTTTTCCTGGTATCTGCGGATTCTGGAACAGCTCCCAGTATTTGGGCATATCTTCCACTGTCTTCAGGTCCGGTGCCATGGGCTCGATGCCGCGTTCTTTATCACCTTTGATCACGTAAGTTGGTACATACCAGCCCTGAGTAGAGTCAGGAAAGTTCGGTCCCAGATCGATGGCTGTGCCCCGGGCCATTACTTTGTCCCAGGCCTCCTGCCAGTTGTCGATCCAGTTTTCCATCAACACATCTACGTCACCATTGCCCAGTCCCTGCACCAGAGGCAGACTTTCTCCGAAAACGTATCTGGGCTCCGGGTACTCGTAACCATGCTGGACTATAAACCCGGCAATACGATTATGCACCTGGACGCTGTCCCAGCTTACATCGGCAAATGTCAGACGGGGCTTACTATCCTCTGCTCCACCACAGCCGGCGATGGTCAGAAGGAAGACGAAGATCAACCCCAATCCCAGACATCGCCCCCATTTACTGCGGCAGTACCTCATAATTTTGAACACTAAAAAAGACCTCCCCATAAGGTCAGGCCGAAGAAGTGCCAGAAGGCAAAATATGACACTTGTGCGCACAGACACGTGCCCATATAATCAAAAAAGGCCATAAACATATGGCCCCTTGTACACAGGAGAAAACACATAGGACCCGTGTCGCCTACGAGGTTAGCTGACGGACTCGGGCTCGGGTGTGCCCTATTCTGAAGGTTATCTACTCTGCGCTCGCCTTCGAAATTCGCCCCAAATTCGGTTCCCCCGCGCCTCCTGAACGGAAGCTTCGGCCTACCCAGATTATTATA
>JAAZLJ010000263.1 GCA_012799365.1 Syntrophomonadaceae bacterium
ACCAGGCCAAATATGAAAGGTTGATAAAAATTCTTTCGCTCTACCGGCTCAGTCTCGGTCAGCCGAGGCAGCAGGAACTGCTGGAATATGTACTGCAGACCGATTTAGATGAACAGCAGCTGCAGGAACCGGGCCATTGAAATAATATATAATAATGGAAGAAGGAGGAGAGAGATGGCCATGAAGTTGACTGAACATGTCTGTCGTATGGGTAACAGGCACTTTAATTTCTTCGTAGTGGGAAATAGAGAAGCAGTCATAGTGGAATGTGGTGTGACGGGAGCAGTGGCTTCTCTGTACCGTCAATGGCAGGCTATGGACCATAAGCCCCGGATCCATTTACTGCTGGCTATGCATGCACATTTCGATCACGTTTGCGGAATACCGACCTTGCAGGAACTTTTCCCGCAAGCTGCTGTAGCTGCCAGTAAACCGGCGGCCAGAGTTTTAAGCAAGCAGAAGATATTGGCGGACTTTTTTGAACAGGATGCCCGGATGGTCGATTATTTGGTTAATGAGGGAATATTGGATGAACCGGTAGATGTTCCGGCGGTGCGGAGTATTGAAGTTGATCGTACATTGGTGGAGGGGCAAGCCGTGGAGGTAGGGGATGGGGTAAGTCTGGAGATAATAGAAGCTCCCGGGCATAGTCCCTGCAGCCTGGCTGCCTATCTGCCATCTGACCAGGTGATGTTTCTGTCTGATGCCGGAGGATTCCAGATTTCTGATACCGATATATTCCCCATCTTTTTCCAGAGTTACCCACTCTATATCGAAACTATTAAGCGGTTAATGGGTTATCCCACCAGGGTACTGGCTATTCCCCACCAGCGTATCTGGAGCGGCAGCGAGGTGGAAAGTTTTTATCAACGGGCACTGAAGTCAGCCCAGGATGCATTCGAGGCAATAAGGCATCATATTGATGAGGGGAAAGACGAGGACGATCTCAAGGAAGAACTTTTCTACCGGTATTACCGGGATGACCTCAGTATCTATACGACAGAAAATATTGGTCTGTGTATTGACCTGCTTATTCGACGGGTTAAAGAATGCCTGTAAATTTTTAAAAGTACTTCCCACCAGATAAACTCGGTATTTAGATGTGTAGAAAAGATTACGTTCACCTAACGTCAGTGCTGATACACATGGACTAGAGCAGGTGCAAGAAAACCTCGGAATTCATTCTGGGGGTCGTCATTAAGATTTCCGCACACGGTCCTTGAGTTTTTTGAGTTGCGACAGGTATAATTTAGGTGAGGTGATTATCATGTCAACCCTGGAAAAAGCTATAGTATTGTTGAAGGGCCTATCCCAAGAAAAACTAGATATGGTGGTATATATTTTGGAATCTCTGACGGTCAAGCAAAAACTCGAATCCATGAACACGGAAGAATTAACCCCTGAAGAAGCAATGATTATTGATATTGCCCTATCAGAACTAGAAAATGGATTAGGAGTTGACGCGGAAATTGTCTGGGAAGAAGCCGGAATATAAACAAATAGTCTTTTCACCAACAGCCAGAAGACAATTTCTAAATCTGGATAAACACTTACAAATACGAATTAAAACGGGTATTCAGAAATTAAGCGTGATACCGCTAAAGGGTGATATATCAAAGCTAAAAGGTCGAGAAAATCAGTATAGACTAAGGATTGGCGGTTGGCGGATTATCTTCCGACTTACAGACATAGTACAGATTATAGCCATTTTACCAAGAGGACAGGCGTATAAATAGAACGCAACCTTTCGCACAGGAGGGTTTTCTTTTTTTTTGGGACGGTTGCCAGGGGGCTCTGAGTAGACGCGGGATCTTTAAGGCTGCTAGGGAATTTCCTTGAGTTAAACCGTAATTTTATGCTGGTACGGATGGAATTGGATCCAGCTCGTACCACTTTATTAACCGGATTTTTTGAGACCTATCTACTGACATACTGTTGTCACAGCGAAGGTTTATAATCGGAAGTGAAGATCTGCTGTCGATTCTGCCAGGTCGAATCAGGTCAAAAAAAGGCAGGGAAATAATCCAGATAAGGAGAATGTTAGTAATAAGGCTGTTGTACGGTGGGAGACTGATGCAGATTGGCCGGAGAGATGGAGGCAATACAGCTGTACTTATAGAGTAGGAGAATATCCCGGAATAAATTCCCGGGAGTACTTGTTAATATTAACCATTTTAGGGTATACTCCTGGTTTTGGTACTATTAGCTATAGGGGCCTGAAGAGCCCGTAACTTTATAAACCATATCCATAAAGGGGAATAAAAGATGGCGGTAAAAAAGAGTGATCTGTACAGCAAACTATGGCAGAGCTGTGATGAACTGAGGGGAGGCATGGATGCCTCACAGTATAAGGACTATGTGCTGATCCTGCTGTTTGTCAAATATGTAACCGATAAATACTACGATAAGCCGGACTCATTATTGGTAGTGCCTGACGGTGGAAGTTTCCATGACATGGTGAAACTGAAGGGAACCAATGATATCGGCGATAGAATGAATAAAATAATACATACATTAGCGGAAGAAAATGAGCTGGTCGGTGTTATTACCGTAGCAGATTTCAATGATGACGATAAACTGGGTCGGGGAAAAGAAAAAGTAGACAGGCTGACCAACTTGATATCCATATTTGAATCGGACAGCCTTGATATGAGCAAAAACCAGGCTGACGGTGATGACCTGCTCGGTGATGCCTATGAATACCTGATGCGCAACTTTGCCACCGAATCGGGAAAATCCAAAGGACAATTCTACACACCAGCGGAAGTATCGCGAGTGATGGCCAGGGTAATCGGGGTAGAAAAATCCCGGAGCCGGGGGGATACCATTTATGACCCCACCTGCGGCAGCGGTTCTCTGCTGCTTAAAGCAGCCGATGAAGCGCCCTTTGGGCTGACCATTTATGGGCAGGAAAAAGACAATGCCACCAGAGCTCTGGCCAAGATGAACATGATACTACATGGGAATGAAATAGCCGATATCCGGCAGGGGGATACCCTATCCTCACCGGAATTCCTGGATAAAGACGGAGGTCTGCAGACCTTCAACTATGCGGTGGCCAATCCGCCTTTTTCCACTAAATCCTGGAGGAATGGGCTCAACCCGGAGCATGATGAATACGGCCGATTCCAGGGTTATGGCATTCCACCAGCTAAAAATGGCGACTATGCCTTTTTACTGCACTTTATCCATTCTTTGAAGAGCGGCCAGGGCAAAGGAGCCATAATCCTTCCGCATGGCGTATTGTTTCGGGGCAATGTGGAGGCCGATATCCGCAAAAATATTGTGCAGCGGGGATTGATTAAAGGAATCATCGGGCTGCCTCCCAACCTGTTTTATGGCACAGGTATACCGGCATCGATAATTGTAATTGACAAAGAAGATGCCCATAAAAGAAACGGCATATTTATGATCGATGCCAGCCGGGGATTTAAAAAAGATGGCAACAAAAACCGTCTGCGGGAGCGGGATATACACAAGATAGTAGATGTATTCAAGGGTCAGCTGGAAATTCCTAAATATTCTCGCTTTGTATACCTGAAAGAAATAGAAGAAAACGACTACAACCTGAATATACCGAGATATATAGACACACAGGAAGAAGAGGATGTGCAGGATATTGGAGCACATCTAGTGGGAGGAATCCCTAATCGGGATATAGATGATTTAGAAAAGTACTGGTCGGTATATACTGACTTGAAAAGTGAACTTTTCTCACCCGGCGGCAGAAATGGTTACAGTCAGCTGAATGTCAAAACCGAGGACATTAAAAAGACCATCTTCTCCCATGCGGATTTCGTCAAATATGCCCAGGAAGTCGAAGCGAAGTTGAACCACTGGAAAGACCAATACATCCCTATTTTAATGGGCATAGACTCAACAACTAAGCCCAAGGAACTGATAAACCAGATGTCGGAAGACCTGCTGGCCGCCTTTTCTAACAGCAAATTGATCGATAAATATGATGTATATCAACATCTGATGGACTATTGGCTGGAGACGATGCGGGATGATGTTTATATGATCTCGGAAAACGGTTGGACAGCCAATGAAGAGCTGATACCGGAGGATTTGATTAAAGATAAATATTTTAACGAAGAAAAACAGGCCATAGAGGAACTGGAAGCGGCCAGAGATGAAATATCCAGGTTAAAAGAAGGATGCGAAGAAGAACATTCCGGCGAAGACGGGGTATTAGAAGAAGTTAGAAATAATCGAGGAAATATAACCAAAACTAATCTAAACCAACGGATAAGAGAACTAAAAGACGATATAGACGCGATAGATGAGTTAGAAATACTGGAAGAATATCTGAGATTAATGGATCGGGAATCTGACGCCAGAAAGAAAATAAGGGATGCGAACAAAAAACTGCAAAAGCAAGTACAGGCTAAATACCAGGAACTTTCCACCGCAGAAACCCGGGATATATTGGTAAATGATAAATGGATGGCATCCATTATCAAGGAAATAAATACTGAGATGGAGAGAATCTCCCACCGGCTTACTACCCGGATCAAGGAGTTATCAGAAAGATACGAACAAACCTTGCCCGAGATAGAAGCGGAAGTAGATGAACTGAGCAAAAAAGTGGAATCTCATTTGCAGAGGATGGGATTTACATGGTAAGTGAAAGTGTACCTGAAGGCTATAAAGAGATCGAGGTTGGGGTGATACCGGAGGATTGGGAAGTAAAGAGGTTGGGGGAGGTGGCGAAAATTGTTAGTGGGGGGACACCGAGTACAACAAACAGTTCTTATTGGCATGGTAATATTAAATGGTGTACCCCTACAGATATTACCAAATGTAAGAGCAAATATCTAAAAGATACCGAAAAGAAGATTACAAGGAAAGGGCTTGATAACAGTTCAGCTACACTTCTTCCTAGGGGGGCACTTCTATTATGTACTAGGGCAACAATTGGAGAAGTTAAAATTGCATACGATAAAATATCGACTAACCAAGGATTCAAATCCTTGATTTGTGAAAA
>JAAZLJ010000045.1 GCA_012799365.1 Syntrophomonadaceae bacterium
ACTACCACATCAGGAATCATATCAAAGAGAAGTTTTATATTGCCGGGATATCCCGCGTGGAAATCGAACGGACCGGTAATCGGGTAAGAATCGCTATTCATACTGCCAAGCCAGGAATAGTCATAGGTCGGGGTGGTTCCGAGGTAGAGCGGTTGAGGCGAGAACTATCCGCCATGACCGGCAAAAACGTTAACATCAATATAGTTGAAGTTAAGAGACCGGAATTGGATGCCCAGATTGTGGCGGAAAATGTAGCTGGTCAACTGGAGCGGAGGATGGCCTTTCGCCGAGCCATGAAACAAACCGTTACCCGTACTATGCGGGCAGGAGCCGAAGGCATCAAGATCATGGTGGCTGGTCGGCTGGGTGGAACTGAGATAGCCCGGACCGAGTGGTATTCCGAGGGGCGTGTGCCTCTCCATACTCTACGGGCAGACATCGATTATGGTTTGGCCGAGGCTATGACCACCTATGGCAAGATAGGTGTCAAGATATGGATTAACCGGGGAGAAATATTGCCTCAATTAAAAGGACCGGCTAACCAGGCGGAGGGGGAAGATAAGTAATGCTTATGCCCAAGCGTGTTAAATACCGTAGGCAGCACCGCCCCAGCGTGAAAGGTAGAGCCAATAAAGGTAATACTGTAACCTATGGAGATTATGGTCTTCAGGCTTTAGAAGCGGGTTGGATATCCAGTCGTCAAATCGAAGCAGCTCGTATCGCCATAACCCGGTACGTAAAACGGGGTGGCAAGGTATGGATCAAGGTCTTCCCGGACCGGCCCATTACCGCCAAGCCGGCCGAAACCCGCATGGGTAAAGGAAAAGGTGCCCCCGAATACTGGGTGGCGGTAGTAAAGCCGGGGCGGGTGATGTTTGAGCTTTCCGGGGTTAATGAGGACTTAGCGAAAGAAGCAATGAGGTTAGCCGCTCATAAGCTACCAGTAAAATGCAAATTCGTTAAGAGAGAAGAAATGGGTGGTGAGGCTGGTGAAAGCTAGTAAACTGAGGGAGCTTACCGATGATGAACTTACCAAGAAAGTTGATGACTATAAAGGCGAACTATTTAATCTCAGGTTTCAGCGGGCAACGGGCCATCTTGACAACCCCATGAGAATCAGAGAAGTGAGAAAGGCTATCGCCAGGGTGAAAACCGTACAGAGAGAACGTGAGCTCAAGGGAATCAAAGTCACGTAAAGGAGGGGTAAGGGTGTCAGAAGCCAGGACACAGCGAAAAGTAAGAGTCGGCACAGTAGCCAGCGATAAGATGGATAAGACAATTACGGTTAGGATAGAAACCGTTATCCAGCATCCACTGTACAAAAAAGTTATTCGTAGAAGCAAGAAATATATGGCCCATGATGAAAACAACGAATGCCGGCAGGGTGATGTAGTGAAGATCATGGAAACCAGGCCCTTGAGTAAGAACAAAGGATGGCGTGTGGTGGAAATTCTGGAACGGGCCAAAACACTACAGTAGCTCAAATCTGAAGGGAGGCAAATGCCGTGATCCAGCCCCAGACTATGCTCCGCATTGGTGATAATACCGGGGCCAAAAGGGCGATGTGTATTAAGGTTCTCGGTGGCTCACAACGTAAATACGCCACGGTTGGAGATATAATCATAGCCTCGGTGAAAGAGGCAGCTCCAGGAGGAGTGGTGAAAAAGGGTGAAGTGGTCAAAGCGGTGGTGGTCAGAACCAGTAAAGAGATTCGCCGTCCGGACGGTTCGCATATCAAGTTTGGCGAAAATGCAGCCGTTATAATTGATGACAATAATAATCCCAGAGGAACCCGCATTTTTGGACCGGTAGCCAGGGAACTTCGGGAGAGAAACTTTATGAAGATTGTATCACTGGCCCCTGAGGTCCTGTAGTAGTGGAGGTGTCGTAGTTGAGTAAAATGAGATTGAAAAAAGGAGATACGGTTGAGGTCATAGCCGGTCGGGACCTGGGTAAGCAAGGTAAGATACTGAAGGTTGACCCGGTACACAATAAAGTTACGATAGAAGGTATTAACCGGGCCAGGAAACATCAGAGACCGACCCGTGCGCTGCCCCAGGGGGGGATCCTGAACGTCGAGACGCCGATGAGTGCTTCCAGCGTTATGTTGGTATGCACCAAGTGCCAGGACCCTACCAGAGTCGGTATTATGTATTTGGATAACGGCGAAAAGGTAAGGACCTGCAAAAAGTGCGGTGAGGTCATAGACTAAAGGGAGGCTAGTTATGTCCAGACTGAAAGAAAAATATCAGAAAGAGATTCTCGATCAGATGATGGAAAGGTTTCAATATAAGAACAAGATGCAGGTTCCCAGGGTAACCAAAGTCGTATTGAACATGGGTGTCGGTGAGGCGATTGAAAATGCCCGGGCTTTGGATGGAGCGGTCAACGACATGACAGTAATTTCCGGGCAAAAGCCAGTAGTGACCAAAGCCCGTAAATCGATAGCCGGGTTCAAGCTCAGGGAAGGTATGTCCATCGGCTGCAAGGTAACCTTGCGCGGTAATCGAATGTACGATTTTCTTGATAAGCTTATTAACATAGCATTACCACGGGTAAGAGACTTTCGTGGGGTATCACCGGCTGCATTTGATGGGCGTGGGAACTACACTTTGGGTATCAAAGAACAGGTTATTTTCCCAGAGATTGACTATGATAAAATGGATAAAATCCGTGGACTGGAGGTAGTGATCGTAACCACTGCCCAGACGGATGAAGAAGCCAGGGAACTGCTGCGTTTTATGGGAATGCCCTTCAGGGGCAAATAAGGAGGGGTAGGAGTGGCCAAAAAATCGATGATAGCCAAACAGCAGCGCCCGCAGACTTTCTCGACCCGGCAGTACAACCGGTGCAAGATCTGCGGCCGGCCCAGAGCTTATATGCGTAAATTTGGCATGTGTCGCTTATGTTTTCGAGAACTGGCTCATCGCGGGGAGATTCCTGGCGTAAACAAGGCCAGCTGGTAGATGTATTTTTTTACAAGGAGGTTTCAGACATGGTTATGACTGACCCAACTGCCGACTTTCTAACCAGAATACGGAATGCCAATCTGGTCATGCATAAGACCACTGAAGTCCCCGCGTCCAAGATGAAGCTGGCCATTGCTGCTATATTGAAAGAAGAAGGCTACATCAGGGATTACGAACTGGTTGAGGACGATAAACAGGGTGTCATTCGCATTTACATGAAGTACGGCCCCAACCGAGAAAAAGTAATCACCGGCATCAAGCGGATCAGCAAACCCGGTTTACGGGTTTATGTAAATAAGGACGAGGTACCCAGGGTGATGGGCGGCCTGGGGACGGCGGTCATTTCGACGTCTCGGGGGATAATGACTGATAAGACGGCCCGTAAAAATGGACTGGGCGGAGAAGTTGTCTGTTATATATGGTAGTAAATCGAAGGGGGTTAAAGGAATGTCCCGAATAGGCAGGAAACCTATTGAAATCCCGCCCGGAGTAGAGGCAGCTGTACAAGCGACCACGGTTAACGTTAAGGGTCCCGGGGGAGCCCTGAGTTTGGATATCTTACCTGGTATCAGTGTAATCGTGGAAGATGGGTGTATTGTGGTAGAGCGGGAAAGCGATCAGAAAGAGCATCGGGCTCTACATGGAATGACGCGCTCTCTGCTGGTTAATATGGTAGAGGGTGTAAGCAAAGGATTTGAAAAAAAACTGGAACTGACCGGGGTAGGATACCGGGCCCAAATGCAGGGACAGAAACTGGTTCTCAGTGTTGGTTATTCTCATCCAGTGGAGATTGATCCTCCGGCGGGGATAGAGATTGAAGTGCCGGCTCCCAACCGGATTATTATAAAAGGTGCCGATAAGCAGGCGGTTGGGAATCTGGCGGCGAACATCAGAGCAGTAAGACCTCCTGAACCCTACAAGGGTAAAGGGATCAAATATGAAAATGAGGTAATCAGACGTAAAGCTGGCAAGGCTGGTGCTGTTGCCAAATAGCTGATGGGAAGGGAGTGAGTCAACCTTGTTCAAAAAACCAGGTCGCAATACTCTGAGGAAAAAAAGGCATCGTAGGATTCGAACCAGGGTAACAGGCACCGTTGAAAAACCCAGACTGTGTATTTATCGTAGTCTGCAGCATATATATGCACAGTTAGTAGATGATATCACCCATCACACTTTGGTTACTGCTTCCACTCTGGAGGAGGAATTGCGGGATATGCAGGGGAGGAACACCATCGACGGTGCCAGAGCAGTAGGAGAATTACTGGCCCAAAAGGCCCTGGAACAAGGTATAACCGAGGTGGTATTTGATCGAAGTGGATACAGGTTCCACGGCAGGGTGGCAGCTTTAGCCGAAGCCGCCCGGGAAGGTGGGTTGAAATTTTAGTGAGGAGGGAAACGATGATCGATAAGGAACAGGATGTCCCTGAGATTTCTGAACGAGTGGTGACCATCAGGCGCGTAGCCAAAGTAGTCAAGGGCGGCCGAAATTTTAGTTTTAGCGCAGTAGTGGTGACCGGGAATGAACGGGGCAAGGTAGGTGCTGGACTGGGTAAGGCCAGCGAAGTTCCTGAAGCCATAAGAAAAGGAATCGATGATGCCAAGAAAAATATGGTAGAGATTCCGCTTATCGATGGCCGAACCATACCCCATACGATAATCGGTCGGTTCGGGGCCGGTCGGGTTTTATTAAAGCCTGCCTCTCCCGGGACTGGAGTTATCGCCGGAGGGCCGGTACGAGCAGTCCTCGAACTGGCGGGGATCAAGGATATCCTTACCAAGAATCTCGGTTCAGCCAATGCCAATAATATGGTTAGAGCTACCATGGAAGGGTTAAAAAATCTGAAACGGGCAGAAGAAGTAGCCAGGCTGCGGGGGAAGACCGTTGAGGAGATTATGGGTTAGGGGGATTCCGCTGCGTTCAGAGGTATGATGGCAGGGTAAACCACCTGGCAGCAAGGGAAGAAATGGAACAGTAAGGAGGAAGACCATGAGATTACACGAGCTCAAGTCACCACCCGGTGCCACCAGACCCCCTAAACGTGTTGGCCGGGGTATGGGTTCGGGGCACGGCAAGACTTCGACTCGGGGTCACAAAGGCCAGAAAGCTCGTTCTGGAGGTGGGGTTCGGCCCGGATTCGAAGGTGGGCAGATGCCGCTGCAAAGACGCTTGCCCAAGCGGGGATTTACGAATATATTTAGAAAGAACTGGGCGATTATAAATGTGAGGGATTTGAACCGTTTTGATGATGGAACCGTGGTCACACCGCAGCTGTTACTGGAAACAGGTCTAATCAAGGCGGTGGCAGACGGAGTAAAAATCCTGGGCGATGGTGAACTGGAAAGAAGGTTGACGATACGGGCACACAAAGTTAGTCGACAGGCGGAAGAAAAAATCGCTGCAAAAGGTGGCAGGGTTGAGGTGATCTAATTTGCTGGGTTCATTCCAGAATGCTTTTAAAGTTGGAGATTTACGCACCAAAGTCCTGTTCACCCTGGGGATGTTCCTGGTGTTCAGATTTGGATGCCACATCCCGGTTCCCGGGATAAATCCAGAGGTATTTACCAATTTATTGGATAATCAGTTGTTTGGCTTTTTTGACCTGATATCCGGTGGTGCTTTTAAACGATTTAGTATTTTTGCCATGAGCATCACTCCTTATATCAACGCCTCCATCATCATGCAGCTCCTAACTGTGGTTATTCCCAGGTTGGAGCAGCTGCAGAAGGAAGGCGAAGAAGGGCGCAAAAAAATCACCCAGTACATTCGTTATGGAACCGTGGTACTGGGATTTATTCAGGCTATGGGTATGTCAATAGCTATGGGACGTTACCCGGGAGCGCTTGATAAGCCCGGAATAGCATCTTATCTCTTGATAGCCATCAGCTTGACGGCTGGTACCGCCCTCTTGATGTGGATCGGGGAAATTATTACTGAAAAGGGTATCGGCAACGGAATATCACTGATAATTTTTGCCGGTATTGTGGCCCGGCTCCCGGCGGGAATCAGCAACATCTATCAGCTGGCGGCGGCAGGAACCATAGGTTTTTGGAATGTATTTAGTTTTGTAGCTATAGCGCTGCTGGTAATTGCCGGCGTAGTAGCAATCAACGAAGGACAAAGAAGAATTCCGGTACAGTATGCCAAACGGGTAGTAGGCAGGAGAGTGTACGGCGGACAGAGTACGTTTTTGCCGTTAAGGGTAAATATGGGAGGAGTTATCCCGATAATATTCGCTATGTCAGTAATGATGTTCCCGGGTGTTATCAGTTCCTGGGCCCCGAATTCGGCAGCGGCGAACTTTATAAACACTTACTTTAATTTCCGTACCGTACTTTATAATGCCCTGTACGGATTACTGATTTTCTTCTTCACCTATTTTTATGTAGCCATTATCTTTAATCCTGCAGATGTGGCAGATAACATCAAGAAATACGGAGGTTTTATACCAGGTATCAGACCGGGGCGCCCCACTGCTGATTACATTGATCGGGTGCTGAGTCGGTTAACTTTTTTCGGCGGTATTTTCCTGGCTCTTATTGCCATACTGCCTAACTTCGTTATTGCGATTACCGGAATAACCAATGCCTGGTTTGGAGGAACCGCACTACTCATCGTAGTTGGTGTGGCCCTGGATACCATGAAACAGATAGAGGCTCATCTGTTGCTGAGAAGTTATGAGGGCTTTGTCAAGAATTAGGAGATGGTCTTATGAATATAGTCCTTACCGGGCCCCCGGGAGCGGGCAAGGGGACCCAGGCGGAAATGATAGCCGCGAGCTACAAGATATTGCATATTTCTACCGGTGATATGTTCCGGGAAGCGGTAGAAAAAGGAACGGATATGGGAAGGAAAGCCGGTGAATTCATGAAGGCGGGGCAGCTGGTTCCCGATGATGTAACCATCGGTATTGTAGCAGAGCGATTGGCCCAGCCAGATTGTGAACAGGGGTTTCTACTGGATGGATTCCCGCGTACTATCAAACAGGCGGAGGCCCTCGACGATATTCTTACAGGTTTGAGCCAGACCCTACATGCCGTTATTAATATTGCGGTACCTGATGAGGTTTTAATCGAACGGATGACTGGTCGTCTAACCTGTTCCGGGTGCAAGACTATTTATCACCGGACGTTTCAACCTCCCCAGGTAGAAGGTGTCTGTGACAAATGCGGCAGCAGCTTGCAGCAGCGTGGTGATGATACGGCTGTGGATACTGCTAAAAATCGTCTGGCGGTATATAAAAAGCAGACCAATCCACTGCTTGAATATTATAAGCAAAAGAATTTACTGGTTAATGTTAATGGCCAGCGCTCAAAAGATGAGGTTTTCGCCGAGATAAGGCAAAACCTGGAGGCGATACAGTGATAACTATTAAGACTGAGCGCGAATTGGCTCTTATGCGCGAGGCTGGGCGTGTGGTAGCTATAACCCTGAAGGAATTAGAGGCGAATGTCCGGCCCGGGATCAGTACTGCCCAACTGGATAAGATAGCCGAACAGACCCTGGAAAAATTGGGAGCAGAGGCTGCCTTTAAGGGCTATAATGGTTTTCCGGCTACTATATGTGCTTCGATTAATGAAGAAGTCGTACACGGTATCCCGGGGCCCAGAAAGCTGAAGTCCGGCGATATCATCAGCATCGATATGGGAGCAGTGGTAAATGGGTATTATGGAGATGCCGCCGTTACCATTCCGGTAGGGGAGGTTACTCCCGAGATACAAAGATTGATTGACGTGACACGGGAGAGTTTGTATCGGGGTATACAGGCGGCTCAGTTCGGGAATCGTTTGGGGGATATCTCCCATGCGGTGCAAAGTTACGTCGAGGCTACCGGACACTCGGTGGTCAGACAGTACGTTGGGCATGGCATTGGTACCAGCATGCATGAAGATCCTCCGGTGCCAAATTATGGTCGGCCTGGACGGGGACCGAGGCTGGAAGCAGGAATGAATCTGGCCATAGAACCCATGGTGAATATGGGTAGTTTTGAAGTGTATACCAAACCAGACAACTGGACGGTGGTCACCAAAGATGGGAAATGTTCGGCTCATTTTGAACATACTATTGCTATTACTGAGAATGGGCCCGAAATAATGACCCGTCTGTAACGGGGGTGGAATATGGCTCAGGCACAACTCATAGGGCGTCTGGCCTATTCTAAAGCCGGGCGTGACCGGGGCAAGCCCGTAATTATCATAAAGGTAATCAATGAACGGTTAGTTATGGTTGTGGATGGCAGAACGCGAAGCATAGAGAACCCCAAGCTTAAAAATATTAAGCATTTACAGGTCACCAAAAAGGTGGCAGAAGAGTTGGTGAGGAAGATAGTAAGAGGGGATCCTCTGGATGATATTGATATTAGTAGAGCAGTTCAGGTTTTAGTGAAAGAAAAAGAGCGGCAGGAAGGGGGGCTGGGAATATGACTAAAGAAGATGTCATTGAGGTGGAAGGTAGGGTAGTCGAGCCATTGCCCAATGCCATGTTCAGGGTTGAACTAGAAAACGGCCACAAAGTCCTCGCTCATATTTCGGGTAAAATGAGAATGAACTTTATCCGTATTCTACCTGGCGATCGGGTAACCGTAGAGCTTTCTCCTTACGATCTTAATCGCGGAAGGATAACATACAGGTACAAATAGTGCAGTCTTATCAAACCCGCAGAGGACACTAATAAGGAGGCTGAAATTCGTGAAAGTAAAGCCATCAGTCAAGCCTATGTGTGCTAAATGTAAAATAATTAAGCGCAAAGGAAAAGTCATGGTTATTTGCGAAAATCCCAAGCACAAGCAAAAACAGGGTTAAGGCGGAGGTGAATTAATTGGCCAGGATAGCAGGGGTAGACTTACCTCGGGATAAGAGAATAGTAATTGCACTAACCTATATCTTTGGTATTGGGCGGTCTTCAGCTCAGAAGATTGTGCAGGAGGCCGGAGTTAATCCAGATACACGCGTCAAAGATCTTACTGAAGAAGAAGTAGCCAGGATGAGGGAAATTATTGACCGGAATTACCAGGTGGAAGGCGATTTGCGGCGGGAAGTTTCCATGAACATAAAACGTTTAATGGATATCGGTTCCTATCGTGGAATTCGCCATCGCCGGGGATTGCCGGTGCGAGGGCAGAAAACCAAGACCAATGCTCGTACCCGCAAAGGTCCCAAGCGGCTAGTTTCGGGTAAGAGGCAAAAATAATATAACAGGAGGAGGGCAATGAATGGCCAAGAAGACTACAGCCAGGGCAACCAGGCTAAAGAAAAGAGCAAGGAAAAATATTGATCAGGGGATTGCCCATATAAAGTCAACCTTTAACAATACCACCGTTACCATAACGGATCGTAAAGGCAACGTGATCTCCTGGTGTAGTTCCGGTACTGCCGGTTTCAAGGGTTCGCGCAAGAGTACTCCTTTTGCAGCCCAGCAAGCGGCGGATAACGCTGCCAGGACCGCTATGGAACACGGGCTCAAGGAAGTGGAATGTTATGTTAAAGGTCCGGGCGCGGGCCGAGAAGCAGCCATTA
The DNA here is from genome assembly GCA_012799365.1 of Syntrophomonadaceae bacterium. GTDB lineage: Bacteria > Bacillota > Syntrophomonadia > Syntrophomonadales > Syntrophothermaceae > JAAZLJ01. The sequence continues at coordinate 9,483 of JAAZLJ010000045.1, forward strand.
GATCCCTGCAGGCGGCCGGGCTCGAGGTCAGTGTTATAAAAGATGTTACTCCTATTCCTCATAATGGATGTAGACCCCCCAAAAGAAGAAGAGTTTAAGGAGGTATTTAGCGAGTGGGCAGATATACAGGTTCAGTTTGCCGTCTTTGCCGCCGGGAAGGTGAAAAGCTGTATTTGAAAGCGGATAGATGTTATTCTGAAAAATGTGCGGTGGAGAAAAAGCCCCAGGGACCCGGGCAGCGTACTCGGGGACGAAGGAGAAAAACCACCGAGTATGGATTACAGCTGCGGGAAAAACAAAAAGCCAAAAGGTTCTACGGAGTACTCGAGCGTCAGTTCCGCAATTATTTCAAAAAGGCAGAGCGGCAGCCTGGAGTTACCGGGGAAAATCTCCTCATAATGCTGGAAAGAAGATTGGACAACGTGGTTTATCGGCTGGGATTTGCTGGTTCGAGAAAAGAGGCGCGCCAGTTAATCACCCATGGCCACTTTACCGTTAATGGTAGAAAAGCTAATATTCCATCTATGTTGGTTAAAGTGGGCGATATTATAGAAGTGAAAGAAAAGAGTAAAGAATCGCCCAAATTTAAAGAGAATCAGGCCCAGGCGGCTTATAAGACTCCGCCCGAGTGGTTGGAAATGAACGCTGATAACCTGACCGCCAGGGTAATGGCTTACCCCAGAAGAGAAGAGATAGATGCACCTATAGCCGAGCACCTTATCGTTGAACTGTATTCCCGCTAGTATACACCGCAACGGCTAACAGTGGCATTACTGAGGCACGAAAAGGAGGGCGAAGCATTAATGCTGGAGATTGAGAAGCCGAGGATTGAATGTGTGGATAAAGATCCGGACATTCACTACGGCAAGTTTGTGATTGAGCCCCTGGAAAGGGGATTCGGCATCACTTTGGGGAACTCGTTGCGCAGAGTACTCCTCTCTTCGTTGCCGGGCGCTGCGGTCAGTTCCATTAAGATTGACGGGATATTACATGAGTTTTCTACCATCCCGGGGGTGGTAGAAGATACCACAGAAATAATATTAAATCTGAAACAACTGGTTCTAAAATACGAGTCCGATCAGCCCAAGATTATTCGCATCGAACAACAGGGTAAAAAAACGGTTACTGCTGCCGATATTATCCCGGATGCAGAAGTGGAGGTCATCAATCCTGACTTACACATAGCCACCCTTACTGAAGATGGGAAATTAGTTATGGAAATGACCATTCAGAGGGGTCGGGGGTATGTCAGTTCGGATCAGCACAAAAAAGATAAACAGGATGAGGATATAATCGGGCTCATACCCATTGACTCTATATTTACCCCGGTGAAAAAGGTAAACTTTATTGTAGAGGACACCCGGGTAGGGCATGTTACTGACTTTGATCGGTTGACACTGGAGGTCTGGACCAATGGTACTTTAACCCCGGAAGAAGCGGTTGGTCTATCAGCCCAGATCTTAATTGAGTACCTCAAGCTGTTTACCGAAATCAACGAGTCCTATACCGAAGTAGAAATAATGGTGGAGAAAGAAGAAGAAGAGAAAAACAAGGTCTTAGAAATGTTGATAGAAGAACTTGAGCTTTCGGTTCGGGCTTCCAACGGATTAAAACGAGCTAACATCAATACCGTTGGTGACCTGGTAGAAAAAACTCGTGAGGAAATGAGCAAAATAAGAAACCTGGGGCAGAAGTCCCTGGATGAGATCGAAGGCAAACTCAATGAACTGGATTTGTCCTTTAAGAAGCCTGAAGAATAGTAAAGGAGGCGAGACCGATGGGATACCGCAGATTAGGGGTGACCAGCAGCCACCGGCGTGCGATGTTCAGAAGTATGGTAACATCACTCCTGCAGGAGGAGAGGATAACCACTACCGAGACCAGGGCCAGCGAAATTAAACAGCTTACCGAAAAGATGATCACCCTGGGTAAAAAGGGAGATCTGCATGCCCGCAGACAGGCTCTATCGTTCTTAACCGATGACGGGGTAACCCATAAGCTTTTCGAAGAACTGGCTGAACGGTATGCGGATCAACCCGGAGGATACACCAGAACTATTAAGGCTGGATATCGTAAGGGAGATGGCGCACCGCTGGTAATATTGGAATTAACCTGATTCCTACGGGTACCATGATCAGAGTCAACCAGGCCACTTTTCGTTATAAGGACAGTTTGCCGGCGGCGCTTAATCGTATCAGCTTTACCGTAGACCCCGGGGATTTTATAGCGGTGTTAGGTCCTAACGGTTCCGGCAAGTCAACGCTGGCCAGGTTGTTGAACGGTATATTAATCCCGGATGAAGGGACCATCACCGTCCTGGGTATGGATACCCGGGACGTTTCTTTACGCCCGGATATTCGCCGGGCGGTGGGTTTGGTTTTTTCGAATCCCGAAAACCAAATGGTGGCCTCCACCGTTGAGGAAGATGTAGCTTTTGGACCTGAGAATCAGGGTCTACCACGAGAAAAAATCCGGCAGCGGGTAGATGCTGCTCTGGCCCGGGTAGGGATGTTGGAATTGAGTCACCGTCCTTTGCACCTCTTATCCGGGGGACAGAAGCAGAAAACAGCTATTGCCGGGATCCTGGCCATGAAACCACATTATATAGTACTGGATGAACCGACATCCATGTTGGATGCGCAAGGACGTAAAGATGTCATTCAGACGTTATTAGAACTTAACCGGAGGGAAAATATTGGAATAGTTCTTATAACTCATTTGGTGGAAGAAGCAGTCTGGGCCCGGCGTATTCTAGTTTTGAGTCAGGGCACGGTAAAGATGGAGGGAAGTCCAGAAGAAGTACTGCTTAAAACCATAGAGCTAAATAAGTTAGGATTGGAGTCACCGTTGATTACCCGGTTGGTAGCTGAACTTAACCGGCGTGGGTTCACTATCCCTCCAGCTACGTTTCAGGTGGATGACCTGGTGAGGATCTTATGCCGATCTATTTAAAAAATGTTTGTTTTACATACCAACCGGATAGTCCCTTTCAAAATCAGGCCTTAAACGGGATCTCCTGTACCATACACGATGGTGAGATAATTGGGGTTACTGGTCCCACCGGTGCTGGTAAATCTACCTTTTTGCAGCTCTTGAACGGAATACTCAAGCCCACTGCCGGAGAGGTAGAGGTGGACGGTGTGGTTACCAGCCAGCTTAAAGGCAGAGCACTGGTTAACTTGCGCCAAAAAGTCGGTTTAGTTTTTCAGTTTCCTGAGGATCAGCTGTTTGAGGTGCGTGTGTTCGATGATATAGCTTTTGGGCCTCGTAACCTGGGCTGGTCAGAGGACAAGGTTAAACGAGCAGTGCAGTGGGCGATGGACATGTTGGGGTTGGATAAAGATGAATTCCAGGACCGGTCTACCCAGGAACTGAGCAGCGGTCAGAAAAGGCGGGTAGCGCTGGCGGGCAGCCTGGCTATGAGGCCAAATTATCTGTTATTGGATGAGCCCACGGCGGGACTGGACGCTTACGGGCGTCAGCTGCTCCTGGCTCTTCTAAGGAAACTGAATCGCGAATACCGTACTACCGTAGTCATAGTATCTCACCGCCTGGAGGACCTGGCGGCGGTATGTCAGCGATTACTGGTATTCCAGGCCGGACAGCTGGCTTTACAGGGGACGGTTAGTGGGGTTTTTGGCCATCAAGAGGCCTTGCAGGAGGTAGGGCTCCAGCTGCCACCTTTAAACGAGCTGCTGTGGAAACTGAAGGCCTATCGGCCGGAGATCGACCCCACGGTGTTGACCTTGGAAGAGGCGGCCGGCGAAATCGAACGAGCCTTTGAGGTTTATTTTCAAGGTGGGCCGGAAGATGTTTGAAGGTGCGATAATAGGCCAGTATGTACCGGGAGAATCCATGGTGCATCGCCTGGACCCTCGAACCAAATTAATACTCACCATTATAATGATGACCGTGGTGTTCATGGCCAGCAGTGGATGGGGACTGGCTCTCAGCGTGGGGGTTATTTTTTTTCTTATCTGGCTGACTGGAATCCCGCTATCTATCTACCTCCGGGGTATAAGGTCATTCAGGATATTGATAATAATTACCTTTGGCTTTCAGTTATTTCTGGTACCGGGCGAGCCGCTGCTGCAGTGGAATTTTATACATATCAGTCGCGAAGGGTTGACCCTGGGTGGTTTGATGGCTTTGCGACTGGTGGTGGTATTGTTGCTGGCCCAGTTCTTGACTTTCACCACTTCCCCCATGGCTCTTATTGATGGGATTGAGAAACTGTTGAGTCCATTGAATAAGGTGGGAGTTCCGGCCCATGAGATGGCCATGGTGATGAGTATAGCACTGCGTTTCATTCCTATATTTTTCATGGAAGCGGATCGTATTATCAGGGCTCAGGTTTCTCGGGGGGCCGACTTTGAGTCCGGGAATGTGATTACCAGGTTGAAGCCCCTGACTTCTATCATAGCTCCTCTTTTTATCAAGGCCTTTCAGCGAGCCGATGACCTGGCCCTGGCCATGGAGGCCCGGGGGTACCAGGGCGGTGAGGGCAGAACCAGGCTCAGAGAAATTCGGTTGAGACGGTTAGACCTGTTATTTCTTTCGACCGGGCTGATGGTGGCACTGGGGATCAGGTTGATAGAGGTGTATGTATGACCAGGATCAAGGCGACTATTGAGTATGACGGAACATACTATCATGGGTTTCAAAGGCAGCCGGGTATGACTACCATAGAATCGACCCTGGTAGAGGCCATACAGAAGGTAACCGGGGAAAAACTTGAGTTGTGGGCAGCAGGCCGTACGGATGCCAGGGTTCACGCCCGGGGACAGGTTATTGCCTTTGATACTAATTCCAGTATTCCCCCGGGGAGGTTTGCGCGGGCACTCAATGCCGTACTGCCAGAAGACATAAAGGTGCTGCAAAGTGAGGAGGCAGCATTCGGGTTTCATCCCCGGTACGATGCCCGCCTCAAGCATTATAGTTATCTTGTCTATCGTCAGGAGGCGGGCCGGGTCTTCTATCGACACCAGGCTTATTACCTTCCCTACGCTTTAGACCTTGGCGCTATGCAGGAGGCTGCTGCCCGGCTGCAGGGGACTCATGATTTTACGTCCTTCTGTGCCAGCGGCAGCGGGGCCAGGAACAAGATAAGGACGGTGGTTTCGTGCCGGGTGCTGGAGAGGCCTCCTTTTTTGCAGATTAATGTAGTCGGGGACGGGTTCCTGTATAATATGGTACGTATAATTGTGGGTACCTTATTAAAAGTGGGAGAGAAGAAAATGGTACCCGATCAGATTGACGAGGTAATCCAGGGGAGAAACCGGGCACTGGCCGGGCCAACGGTCCCTCCCCAGGGACTGTATTTAATGGCGGTAATTTATTGACAATGGTCCGGTATTCTCGTAATATTAAAAAGTACGGTGGGAGGTTCTGGTTGTAGAGCCCCGCATCCAGGATGGCCCAACTGACGTTAGGAGGGAAAACCTTGAAAACCTACATGGCCAAGGCTAAAGATATTAAACGTAAATGGTACGTCATCGATGCCAGCGGCAACCCCCTGGGAAGAGTGGCTGCAGAAGTGGCTACCATTCTAAGAGGCAAACACCAGCCCATCTATACTCCCAATGTAGATACCGGTGACTTTGTCATCGTTATAAATGCAGGTGAGGTTAAGTTAACTGGTGATAAGCCCACGAAAAAGATGTATACCTATCATACCGGTTACCCGGGTGGAATACGTCACATTAGCTATCAGCAATTATTGCAGAAAAATCCGGAAAAAGTGATAGAGGTCGCAGTGAAAGGTATGATGCCCGGCAATCGTCTGGGACGACAGATGCTTAAAAAATTAAAGGTATATCGGGGGCCTGAGCATCCTCATCAGGCGCAGCAACCAGAAAAATGGGAAATAAGAGGGTAAGGGAGGCGAAGATATGGCAAAAGTCCAGTACTGGGGAACAGGCAGAAGAAAGACTTCGGTGGCCCGGGTAAGATTGCTGCCGGGCGATGGGGACATAATCGTTAATGGTCGGGATTTCGAAGAATTTTTCCCCAACCAGGCTAAAAGGCTTTTGGTAAAACAGCCCCTGGCACTTACCGGGATGGAAGGTAAGTTTAACGTAGTAGCGATTGTTAATGGAGGGGGAATTACCGGACAGGCAGGCGCTATTCGTATGGGAATAGCCCGGGCTCTGGTGCGTTCCAACCCTGAACTGAGGTCGCAGTTACGCAGGGCCGGGTTCCTGACCCGGGATCCACGTATGAAAGAAAGAAAAAAGTACGGTCTGCACAAGGCACGGAAAGCTCCCCAGTATTCAAAACGGTAATACAAAAAAAGGAAGGTTTTTACACCTTCCTTTTTTCATGATCAGCTCCCTGTTCTGCATATAAAAGATAACGGGAAGTTAGCTTATTGAGAGGTGGAACGGGGGGGAAGCAGATGTGGAGAAGTAAGGTAGTAGTTATTTCTCGCAGCAAATTTTACATAGCCACGGCCCTTATTTTTCTCACCGTGCTGTTGGTGGGCAGTCTGCGGTTCGGGATAGAGGTTGACTACCAGGTTCTGTCTTATGCGGTGGCCCAGAAAGTGGTGGTTATTGATCCGGGACATGGAGGTATTGATCCCGGGGCCACCGGACCGAATAATACTCTGGAAAAAGACATCAATCTGGAGATTGCCAGGCGCCTGGCTCAGTATCTAAGTCAGGCGGGGGCAGTAGTAATCCTGACCCGGGAAACCGATAGTGACCTGGCGGATGAAGGGTTTCAGGGCAGCCTTCTAGAAAGGAAGAGACAGGATCTGGCACGGAGGCTGGCGAAGGCACAGACTAATCGCGCTGACCTGTATGTCAGCATTCACTGTAATGCTGATGTATCCCCACGTTGGGCCGGAGCCCAGGTGTTTTACTGTGATAATAGTGAGGAAGGCAAGAAGATAGCTCAGTCCATCCAGAGTGAATTAAAGAGTATTTTGGGAAATACTAAACGCGAGGCCAAACAGGCAACTTATTTCATAACTGATAAATCACAAATGCCGTCCGTAATCGTGGAGGTAGGTTTTTTATCGAACCCCCGGGAGGAGGCTCTGCTTTCTGATGAGAGTTATCAAGCCCGGGTGGCCTATGCTATATTTTCGGGAATTGTTAAGTACAACGTAGAGGAGGCTAAATAACGTGCTGGTATATGGAGCTCTGGTACCCCATCCTCCGCTAATCGTTCCGAAAATTGGCGGTGACCAACTAACCGGGGTTCAGGCTACGGTCAAAGGGATGCAGCAGATAGCGGTTGCCGTCAAGCAGGCCGAACCGGAAACCCTGGTATTCCTTACCCCTCATGGTAACGTGTTTGCCGATGCTCTATCCGTACTGACCACCGATATCATGAAGGGGGACCTGGGTAGCTTTGGTCATCCAGACCTGAAGAGTTCCCACCCACCAGATATGGAATTGGTCGAGGGGCTGCTGCATAGAGCTAAAGAGGTTGGTGTCTACATGCTGGGAATAGACGAGGCTCTGGCCTGGCAGCATGAACTGAGTTGGGAGCTGGATCATGGAATACTGGTGCCGCTTTATTATCTGGAACAGGCAGGTCTGAGGGATATTCCAGTAGTAGCTGTTTCTACCGGTTTTATATCACGGGAGAGACTATATGCCTTCGGCAAAATTATAGCTGATGCAGCCAGGAACCTTAACCGACGTATAGCTATAATAGCGTCCGGTGATATGTCCCACCGTTTGCTGGATGACGGTCCTTATTCCTACCATCCAGATGGGCCGACCTTTGACCAGGATATAAGGAATCTGATAGAAAAGCGAGATGTACAGGGCATTCTGGAACTTCCCGAAGTTTTGGTTCAGAACGCAGGGGAGTGTGGGTACCGCTCGCTAGTTATCTTGCTGGGAGCTTTAGAGGGTAGGGACTTTGATAGTCGGGTTTATTCATATGAAGGCCCGTTTGGGGTAGGCTACCTGACTGCAGGTTTTACGCCCGGCGGGGCCCGTCAGGAACGAAAACTGCAGCCTTATCTTCAGAAAATCAGTCAGCGTAAGATGGAGTCCACCCGGGAAAAAGAGTCGCTTCCGGTTAGCTGGGCTCGCCGCAGTCTGGAGCATTATATCAAGACGGGAGGGGACAAGCTAGAGCTCCCCGATGACGTGATGGCCGAGTTGAACCGTGCAAGTGGCACCTTTGTTACGTTAAAAAAAGATGGGCGATTACGCGGATGCATAGGCACTATTTTTCCTACCCGGGAGAATTTGGGGCTGGAAATACGGGCCAATGCTATAAGTGCAGGAACCCGGGATTACCGGTTTACGCCGGTGACCGAGGAGGAACTGGAGGAGCTGGTCTATTCCGTGGATGTTCTGACTGAACCGGAGCCAGTGAAGAGTATACGCGAACTGGATGCGCAGCGGTACGGCATTATTGTTCGCAGCGGTCCTCGCGTCGGGGTACTATTACCCGATCTGGAAGGCGTAGATACGGTGGAAGAGCAGGTACGGATCGCCTTACAGAAAGCTGAAATTCAACCAGACGAGCCGTACAGGATAGAACGTTTCGAAGTTAAGAGGTATACATGATGGATGCCAACCGAAAAGCCCGTTATTGGCATAAGCTGAAAGATGGCAGGGTTCAATGTGACCTTTGCCCGCACGGTTGTAAAATCAAAGAGGGTAGAAGCGGTCTGTGCCAGGTACGCCAGAATGAACAGGCCGTTCTCTATGCTGTTAATTATGCCAGAGTGGCTTCCCTGGCACTGGATCCTATCGAGAAAAAACCTCTCTACCATTTCTATCCCGGGGAAAATATTTTATCGATAGGCACTATGGGCTGTAACCTGGCCTGTGGCTTCTGTCAGAACTATTCTCTGGCCCATGGAACTCCGGACTATGCAGCGGTAAGTCCGGAAAATATGGTAGCTATGGCCGAAGAAGCGCGGGATCTGGGTTCAATTGGGATAGCTTATACTTATTCTGAGCCCCTTATGTGGTATGAATATGTACTGGACTGTGCCCGCCTGGCCCATACCCGGGGGTTAAAAAACGTGCTGGTAACCAATGGGTTCATAAATGAAAAGCCCCTGATAGAGCTTCTGCCGTATATCGATGCTATGAATGTCGATCTAAAGGCATTCACCGAGGATTTTTATCGGCAGCATTGTCGTGGTCGGCTGCACCCGGTAACCAGAACCCTGGAATTATGCCAGGGACAAACCCATCTGGAAGTGACCACCTTGCTGGTAACCGGAATTAACGACAGCCCCGAGGAAATTGGGCAGTTGGCCAGGTGGCTGGGCTCACTGGACCAAAACATAGTACTCCACCTTTCCCGTTACCACCCTGCTTACCGCTTTGAGCTGCCTCCTACTCCGGTCGAAACTATAAAAAAGGCTCGAGAAGCAGCCTCTCAATATCTGGAGTATGTATATGTTGGTAATATTGGTGGGTTTGACAACCATACCCGTTGTGCTGAATGTGGTAATACTCTCATCCGGCGCAACGGCTATTCTACCCGAGTATTAACTGAAACAGAAGGCGTGTGTACGTGTGGGAAATCATTACCTTATAAGGCAGGTTCCTGGTAGTGGTATTTATGAACCTGTTATACAGCTATGAGGTAGAATTTTAATCCGGTAAAAATTATTTATGCAAAAAAGAGGATTTTGTAAAAATCAAGGCGAATAACATATAGAGGGTAAGTAGCAGTTTCTAAAACAATAATAACGCTTTTTTTCAGCAATGAATTCAACAGGTATGGTACTAACCCTGGCTACATACTTATATATATAAGGAGGTAATTTTGATGGAACTGGAAAATGTACTGTTAGAAAAGGAAGGGAACATAGGCATACTGAGTGTTAATCGACCCAAGGCGTTGAATGCACTAAACGAAGCTACTTTACTGGACATCGACAAGGCGATAGACGCGGTAGCAGTAGATGATGAGATAGATGTACTCATCGTCACGGGAGCTGGTAACAAAGCATTTGTGGCCGGGGCTGATATCACCTTTATGCAGCCACTCAATGCACTGGAAGGTAGAGCCTTTGGTATGTTGGGACAGGACGTATTTCGTAAAATTGAAGAGCTTGAAATACCTGTAATTGCTGCTGTTAATGGTTTCGCTCTGGGAGGCGGATGTGAACTGGCTATGTGCTGTGATTTCCGCGTTGCCTCTGAGAACGCCAAGTTTGGTCAACCCGAGGTAGGGTTGGGAATTACCCCCGGTTATGGTGGAACCCAGCGGTTACCACGGTTGATCGGGGAAGGTATGGCCAAGGAACTCATCTATACGGCGGACATTATTGGTGCTGACGAAGCACTGCGTGTGGGATTGGTAAATCACGTGGTAGCCGCAGATGAACTTATGGACTATGCCAAGAAGATAGCCAAGAAAATCGCCAGCAAGGCTCAGCTCGCGGTCAGGTTCTGCAAGAAAGCTATCAACGAAGGAATGCAGACAGATATTGACCGGGGTATGACCTTCGAAGCTGACTTATTCGGACTGTGTTTTGCTACCGAAGACCAAAAAGAAGGCATGACTGCTTTTGTAGAGAAAAGAAAACCTGGTTTTCAGAAAAAATAGCAAAACCAGTTGATAATTAGGATACCCTGCGGGACATCGACCAGCAAATAGACATAGATTATATAACAAGAGTATAGATAGAGAAGCTGGCGGCCGCAGACAGTACACGGTGGTTTTAGGATTAAATCCTTTTACCATAAAACCCCTAGGGAAGGAGGGAACCGACTAATAAACCTGAGGTTGTCGTGTACGGTGTAGAGAGAGACATTTAAATAGGGAGGAGGAGTTCTGTAATGTCAGGACATGGTGGAGGTTGGGCAAATCCAGCTCCAGCAGGACTGGTTGCCCTGGCTATGGCGTGCTTTACCTTCTTTGCTCTCATGACAGGGAAGGTAGATGGTACAGCTATCCCCTTGTTAGGGATATGGTTCCTGGGTGGCTTTGTAGTTCAGGTCATCGTCGGTGTTATGGAGCTTTTGGAAGGTAACACTACAGGTGGTAACGTATTCACCTTCTTCTCAGCATTCTTCATGCTAGTAACCGGGTTAGAGCTCATTTTCAAGTATCTGGCCATGCAGTTTGGCTGGGCGCTCGATGCCAGGATTGACGGATGGGCCTGGTTGCCTCTGGCGATCGCTCTGTTGTTGTGGACCCCTGCTTATTTTAAGGGGCCATTGTCAATGTTACTGGCGGTACTGGCTTTGGATGTTGCAGTTCCGATCATTGCTTTCAAAGATATGGGGGTGCTGGGTGCATCCTGGGGGCCGGTCGCAGGCGTGGCCCTGTTAATAGGCGGTATCCTTGGTCTGTATACTGCATCTGCCATTGTTCTGAACACAGCCTATGAAAAGCCGGTTCTACCAACGGGAGGTCCTCTGGTAAAGTAAATAATTCAGGTAGTTTTTTATAAATAACGAGTTCAATAAAAAGCAGGTCGTTACGGCCTGCTTTTTGCTGTGTAGACGTTCATGATACCGGAAGTACAGCATCGGGGGCATGAAAACGGCATATTATTCGGAGAGCATTAACCGGCTCGTTTCCGATACTCCTTGACGGCAGCCCATCGACTTACCCCGGGCAACGGTCTGCCAAGAGTTATTTTTATATCTGCAGCGTATTCATAAGTTTTCGTGTATTCTGCGACTATGCGATTCATCTGCGGTTTCAATTTTTACGGCTGCGAGAAAACTATTGCAAAGATATACAACGGCATGTATAATTATAAAGGCACTTTCCTGGGGAAAAAACATCCCTAAAAATCCGGACAGCAGGAAACACTATATTTAGAGCTACTAATACAGAAGATGTCCATGATACCGAAGGTATCACCATAGGGACATGAAACTACATATTTACGGAGTGTGGTTAACCCGCTCGCTCCCGGACTCGTCGACTGCAGTACATCAGCTTGCTTCAGTGTGAAGCGGACCCCTCAGGATTCGGCGTCCATGCACTCAGCCTTCGGTGCTCGAAACGTCCTG
>JAAZLJ010000046.1 GCA_012799365.1 Syntrophomonadaceae bacterium
CTTCAGCGTATCCATAATCTTTCTGCGCATTCTGCGTCTACTGTATGGGTTATCTGCGTACATCAGCGTGCATCTGCGGTTTCAACATAGAAAGTTTTAGCGCCCCCGCGGGGGCGCTTTTAGTTTTCTCTATTTACTTTCGTATGTGCGTCGGATGGACTCGGGGATGAGGTCTCCGACTGTGGCTGACCCCACACAAAGATGGGTATCGGCTGCGCCGTAGTATATTATCAGTTCGTCTTCAGCATCCAAAATCTCCTTTTCTTCAGCCGGAACTGCTCCACAGGTGAAAACCACATTGGGTACCCAGCTTTCACCCTTTTTCCCGACTTCATATTCCATTTCTGGACTTAGTACCGGGTTAGGAGAACGGTAAATGAGTCTTTCGGGGTTGTTAAGATCCACCAGCATGCTTCCCAGACGGTATACCCGTTGTTGGTCCACGCCGTGGTAAATCATCAGCCAACCGTATTTGGTCTTAAGCGGCTGGGTGCCAGCTCCTATCTTTAGAGAGTCCCACATCCGCCCCGGTCTGGGCCCCAGAATTATGGAATGGCGGTCTTTAGGACAGGGGAACTCCAGCTCATCCAGATAGGATACCCATATGCTGGGTTCAATACGGTGGTAGATAACGTATTTACCCTTGATTTTTTCTGGGAATATAATGGCATCCTTATCCCAGATATCCTCAAAGGCCAGGCCCCTTCTCTTCCACTGGTCAAACCGTCGGTTCAGAAAATCATCAATTTTAATTGAGGCGGCAGCTATCTGAGCTATGACCCCATCATAAGCGGTGTAGAGCATATAAATCTCGTCATCAATGATAACTACCCGGGGGTCTTCACAGCCCTTCTTTTCTTTTTCGTCCCCCGGCCCATAAATCGGCTCGGGGAGTCTTTCCAAAACATTATAGCCATCAGTTATGGCCAGGCCAATGCGGGATATTTCATCGTCCCCATAGGCCCGGTACAATACATATACCTTGTCATCAAGTCGCAATGCGGCGGCGTTCAGGACATAATTACTTTCCCAGTAATGTTCTTTGATCGGGCTCAGGAGGGGGTTGTTGGCATGCCGGAGGATCTGTCCGGCCGGGGGATAATCGACTACTTCTTGTGCAACTACTGTGATATCTTTGGGTTTTATCCCCAGCAGGTGATCCAGCAAATCGGTTCCTGCTTTACCTTCGCCTATTAACTGACTAATCGCCTGCGGTATTTCGTCAGGGTCATATCCCAGATCAATATAGATGGTTTCCAGGAAATCATGGTTAAACCACCTTTCTTCGACATGACTGGACAGGGGGGTGGGAATACCCTGGCCTCCCTTGTAACTGTAGCTGCTCCAGGTCCAGGCTGAACAGGGGACAAAGGTGCCGTCATCGAGCATCTGGCTGACCCCATAGCTGTCGCTCAGGGTACGCAGCAATTCTGCTTCTTTGGGATAACCGGTATCTGCCAGTTTGTCTGAGAGCATTCTGAGCATCTGTACCAGAGCCCGGTGATGGTAATTCTCAAAAATGTTGTGCACCGAGAAGATCCCGGTCTCATAACGGCCGATGAGCGAATTATGGATCTTAAGCCCCAGTTCTTTTCTTTCCCGGGCATAGTCTTCCCACAGTTTGCTGTAATCCTGGGCAATGGCCATATAACGAAACAGGGTGAGTAAGAAACGGAGTTTGGGGTAGTCGCCACCCATACCTTTGCTCAGGGGGCTGACGATGATGCGGGTGGTCAGCTTATTCAGTTCCAACCTGCCGGTATCAGCGTAAACAGGTTTTAATTCAACTTCTTCCATGCTGTCCGGGCGCAGGTTATCAATAACCCAATGCAGGGCTCGATCCACGTATTTACGATTTTCCAGGATATTGGCCAGGGTGGCGGCATCTCGAACGTCCATATTGCTTACCAGTTCTCGTGGGGTTTTGAATCCAGATGGTATCAGGACGTTAACCGGTGGGAACCGGAGCAGCATTTCTCGGAAACACTCCGTCTTAACCGAATACATACGGGGAACCGGGAATATGCGAAACAATTCCTCAACTACCTGCTGCACCCCATCTTCGGTGTATATGTCACCGGGGAAAATGGTGTCCATAACCTGTTCCAATTGTGCCATAAAATTCTCAATATAACCGGTAATTTCTTGGGAGTTGGCCTCTTCTGGAGCCTGTAGAGATTTATGAATAAAATGGTTGAATGACTGTTGATACCAGTACTGCACTTTGTCAAAGACTGATTCCGTATGAACCAGGGTTTCTTCGCGTCCCTGTATTTCTTTAGGCAGTACGATTGGTATTCCGGGGATAAATTCCAGGTAGTGAGCCGGGGTCAGCGGCGGCTGGACTTCGCGTGCTTTTTTGGTCCATAGTTCGATAAAATCACCACTGGCTTTTATGAAGTCTTTTTTCTGTTCCTGGGCTATGACCTGGGCTTCTCCCTCAATCAATGCAGCCTGGTTTTCGGTGGTTAATTCCCCCAGTGCTTCCTGCACAAGCTGTAACCGGGTTAGGAAAGCAGCCTGCCGGGCATCAAAGGCCGAGGTAAGGGCACTCAAAAGGTCATCGCGGTCAATTGCATCAAAACAGTAACTGAATAAGAAGTTATACACCACCGAGGTCCATAACCGGGCCTCAAATTCAAAATCCCGGGTGGCAGAGGTCAGGGCATTTTCTGCTGATTGGAGTAAATGTTCCGGTATAAGCTGCTCATAAAGGCTGCGGTACTGAATATAGTTGCGTTTAAAAGCACTGATCAGGTCTTCTACGGAAAACCCGACTTCCGAAGGGGTGTCCATATAGTCCCCACCGTAAACATCCGGGGTGGTGAGCACCGGTTCAGTTTTACTCCAGAAATCCTCGTCTTTCTTAATACATTCGAACATGGCCCGGGCGGTTTCTTTAAAAACGAAGTTCAGCTTTTCCTGGGTCACCGGGGCCAGTTTGTCACCCAGTCTTACCTCACAAATATTCTTATTCCAGCGTAAAGCTCGGGTTACCAGCCAGGTGTCGATTCCGTAACCCCAGGTGAGCTCATCCCAGAACTTGATATCCATACAGTAGTCTTCGATCAAATCGTGGGACATAGCGTAGATACCACTCAAAGGATCCTGGAGTTGGTATCGATAGAATACCTCCAATAACGGAGCGGCTAGAAATTGCCCCACTACGTCTTCGTAGTAGTTACGAGATAATGAGGCCAGAACCAGATCATATTTATAACCGATGGGTTCAACCAGGCGCTTGATCCATTCCGGCTGGAGACCGCGATTTTTTTCGGTGCGGAGGTCAGCGGCCAGGATGGCGATATCAGCATCCAGGTGTTTGGCGACTTCCATTAATGCTCGTATGCTGGCTCCACGTCCGTTGGCTCCCGGTTCCATCAGGAATTCCAGGTGGGGTGCCGGAAGCTTCAGGTCTTTAATCACATCCAGTGCTTCAGCTCCGGCCGGGTCACCTGCACATGCGATAAGAACCTTACGGTGAGAGAGGTGACTTATCACACCTTCTCCCACGGTCTTCATCACATAGGGCAGCGTATGTTTTTCATTATAAAAAGGGATGCCGATCACCAGATCCACATTTTCAAAGGCCTCGGCTTTTCTGCAGGCATCTGCGACGCAGCGGTTAAAAAGCTGCTGTGGGGTTACCTTGTGTTCATTTTCCATCAATATTTCAAAAACCTCCCTCGTAATAGTTCGTAAACTTACCACGGGATACATTCTTTCTTAACTGTATTCGGAGCTGTACATAAATAAGCTGCCCTGGCTGTGTTGTAACCATTGGAGCGGGGCATAAGGAGCGTATAGTGTTATATTTAATACTAAGCTGGTAATGTGAAAGTTTGATGTGGTCCAGTGTTGATTGGATTAACGGGGTGCATATAGTTGGCAGATATGACTTTTATATCCCTTCCTATAAGATATTATAAGATAAATCCAATGAAATTTGTTATCTGATATAAAGATAGCTTGGAAACCGCAGATATATGCAGATGGACGCAGATAATACATAAAAATATAAAATAACTTTGAAAGGGAGTGTGGTAACCCGGCGAAGCGACCTATGCAGTTCGACAAGTTGGGGAGCAAGCGGGTCAACTATACTCCATAAACGCGCTATTTTCATTCGTTGGTGGTGTCGGTACGACCAACATGAATGTCTGATACGAATATATTAGCTAGCTAATAGAACGGTATAATCAGGCGGGTATCACGAAATTTTGCTAAAATAGAGATATGATTGAGATGTTACCTGTACTTGGCAAGGGGTGAGGGTATGATTGCAGTTATTCTAGCAGGAGGCAAGGGGGTGCGCCTGTGGCCGGAGAGCAGGGAAGCCCGGCCCAAACAATTATGTAACTTCTTTGGAGACAAGTCCATGTTGGAACATACTATAGAAAGGCTCGTGGTTACCGGAAGCGATAAGGTTATGGTGGTAACCAATCAGGCTCAAGTCGGCATGATCAGGTCCTCATTAGGGAAAGATTACTTGAAAAGGGTAGAAATTGTAGGCGAACCCCGGGGGAGAAATACGGCCCCGGCCCTGGGGTTGGCCCTGGCCAGGTACTGGCCGGAGCAGAGTGATGAGGTGGTGGGGATATTTCCAGCCGACCACTACGTTACTGATCAACTGGCTTTTACGGCGGTGGTTAGCCAGGCGGTGGCCGCAGCCAGAGAGAATTACCTGGTGACCATCGGTATCCAGCCCGAGTATCCAGAAACCGGATACGGATATATACAGAAAAGTGATACGGTGATAGCCGGAATTGATGGAGCCTTTGTGGTAAGGGCTTTTAAGGAAAAGCCGGATCCGAAGACAGCCCGGAGCTATCTGGAAAGTGGTGGCTATTTGTGGAATGCAGGCATTTTTATCGGTAAGGTAGGCTTGTTGGTCGAGGAGTACTCACGGTACTTACCGGAAATTTATCAGTATATTGAGTCAGGATACGAAAAATATTTAGCTAATTATGAAAATTTACCAGAAATAAGTATAGACTATGGTATAGCTGAAAAAAGCAGCCGGGTAGCGGTGGTGGAAGGCGACTTTGGTTGGAGTGATGTCGGAAGCTGGAAGGCCCTGGCTGAGCTATTACCGGGCGATGAGCGGGGCAATGTGCTGCTGGGTGATGTAGTGGCGATGGATGCCACCGGCTGTATGGTCAGGCAGTCGCAAAAAACCGTGGTTTTATTAGGAGTTGAGGATCTGGTAGTGGTGGAAACCGGTGATACCGTCCTGGTCTGTCACCAGGATCATTCTCAAGACATACGCAAAGTCGTCGACTACTTGCAGGAACAGGGCCGCAGCGAGTTGTTGTAAATTTAAGGAGGGGTCTAATGGTCAGTCGTAACATTTTTCGGCAGTATGATATTCGGGGGAATGTGGAACGGGAACTTACCGAAGAGGTGGTAACCGGAATTGCCCGGGCGTTTGCCGTCTATGCAGATCGGGCCGGGTACCGCCAGGTGTTGATAGGGAGGGATAATCGCAAATCTTCTCCCCGGTTTCGAGATCTGGTGGTGGAAACCCTGATGGCCTCCGGATGCGAGGTAGTGGATCTGGGCGTGGTGATAACCCCCATGTTCTATTTCGCTGCCCGGCACCTGGGGCTGAAAGCTGGAATGATGATAACCGCCAGCCATAATCCGGGTGAGGACAACGGCTTTAAGATCCTGCTGGGTGAATCTACCATATACGGAGAAGAAATTCAGGAGCTGTACCGGATGGTGGAACGAAAAGAGTCCATGGAGGCAGCGGGAGGAAGTGTACGGCAGGTAGATATAGCTCCCGACTATTTTGCCATGATTAAGTCCAGGATCCAGCTGGGGCCTCGGAAACTGAAGGTGGGCATCGACTGTGGTAATGGTACGGCTTCTTTGTTTGCCCCCCAGTTATTTCGGGAACTGGGATGTGAAGTGGTGGAGCTGTACTGTGAATCAGACCCTGATTTTCCCAACCATCACCCGGACCCGGTAAAGGTAGAAAACTGCCAGGATCTCATCAAGGTGGTGCAGGCTGAAGATGCCGACCTGGGACTGGGGTTTGATGGCGATGGTGACCGTTTGGGAGTGGTAGATCGGGAAGGGAACATCATCTGGGGAGATATGTTGATGATACTCTTCTGGCGGGAGATATTGCCCAGATATCCGGGATCGGAGTGCATTGTAGAAGTTAAGTGTTCCCAGGCTCTCATCGATGAGATTGAACGGCTGGGCGGCCGTCCGGTAATATACAAAACCGGCCATTCTCTGATCAAGGCTAAAATGAAGGAGATGGACGCGGTATTTACCGGGGAGATGTCGGGTCATCTGTTTTTCGCCGATGAATATTACGGATATGATGATGCGCTGTATGCGGCGGCCCGGCTGCTGCGTATACTGAGCAACAGCGAACAGACTATAACCGAGATGCTGGCCAGTGTACCGGTCTATTACGCTACCCCTGAGCTGCGGGTGAAGAGCACGGACGAGGAAAAGTTCCGAGTGGTAAACCAGGTTTTGGAGCATTTCCAGAGTCGGTATGAGGTGATAGACGTGGATGGGGCCAGGATCCTTTTTGATGATGGTTGGGGATTGGTCAGGGCCTCCAACACCGGGCCGGAGTTGATTGTAAGGTGTGAGGGCACCAGCCCCGAAGGACTGGAGCGTATCAAGCAGGAACTGTTTGGTTATTTACGCCGGGTGGGGTTAGATATCTAGTTGGTAGAAACCGATAATACTTGCACGGTGGTTTGCGGAACTATACAGCGGTACACAACGAAAACATATAGACATGAAGAGACGTGGGTCAGGAACAGCATAAGATGTAGAGCGGGAACAGGAATTGTATACGGGAGAATAAGTCAAATACTAAGAGATGTTGAAGGTCAGCCCGGGTGGTGAGGAGCCCGGGCTTTAAATTTTTTGAGCATCTGTGTGGCAGGGTTCAAGTTCGCTGCCCGTTTGTGATAACATGTAATTCAAGTCTAATCGTACTGAGGGGATTGGTAAGGAGCAGGATTGATGAGAAGATTTGCTGTATGGGATCAACCAGAGCTAGATAAAGAGGTAGTTGAACAATTGCAGTCCGAGTTGGGCATATCACCTGTGGTGGCGGAGGTACTGTATCATCGTGGGATAGTGGGGGTAGGAGAGGCCCGTCAGTTTTTATGGGGAAGTCTGAGTGACCTCTCGGATCCCTTTTCGATACCAGGTATGGAAGCGGCGGTAGAGCGATTGGAACAGGCTTATCGTGAAGGTGAAAAGGTACTTATCTATGGCGACTATGATGTTGATGGCATATGCAGTATTGCGGTGCTGAAGGAGTGTTTTGAGTACCTGAGAATAAACCATGATTACTACATACCCAGCCGTTTTGCCGAGGGTTATGGCCTTAATTCTGCCGCAGTAGAGAAAGCCAGTCAGCAGGGATACCAGCTCATAGTTACCGTAGACTGTGGTATTACTTCTGGCGAAGAGGTGGAACTGGCCAGCAGTCTGGGTGTGGATGTAATAGTGACCGACCACCACCAGCCCGGGGACCAAATTCCGGCGGCCCGGGCGGTGGTTAACCCCAGGCTGGGTGCGGAGGAATCCTGCCGTGACCTGGCCGGAGTCGGTGTAGCTTTTAAGCTGGTCATGGCCCTGGAGCAGCGGTTGACCTCCGGGTTGGATGTTATCGGCTATCTGGATCTGGTGGCATTGGCTACCGTAGCTGACGTGGTTCCCTTACAGGGTGAAAACCGTATTCTGGTTAAAGAAGGGTTGGAGTGGTTGGGTCGGACCCGCCGACCGGGTTTACAGGCTCTGCTGGAACAGAATCGGTTAGATGGGCTCCGGCTGAACAGCTGGCACATTGGCTTTGTCCTGGCTCCCCGACTCAATGCCGCTGGTCGCATGGGAGAGGCTTCTGCAGCTGTGAGACTGGTAACGACCAGGGATGCGGGTGAGGCTGAGGAGTTGGCTCGTTTCTTGGATGAGCAGAACCGTAGACGACAGAAGATGGAGGCCGAAGTGTTGAAACTAGCTCGCCAGGAGGTCGCTGCTACGGTTGATTTGGCTCGGGATAAGATTATACTGGTGGGTGGGGAGGGTTGGCATCCAGGAGTGGTAGGCATTGTCGCCTCCCGTATCTCCGAGACCTACCGGCGTCCTGCTATTCTGGTATCCTGGGAGGAAGAAATAGGGAAAGGCTCTGGACGGGGAGTGCCCGGGTTTGACCTTTACCAGATGCTGTGTGAGTGCGGAGACTTGATGCTCAAATTCGGTGGGCATCCGCAGGCGGCCGGGCTTACTGTGGAGAGGAGCCACTTTGAAGATCTTAAACGGGAACTCAATCGAGCGGCCCAGAAACAAATAGGGGAAACCAAACCCGGCCCGGTTCTACGTATAGATGCAGAAGTTGGGGTTGATACGATTAGTTCGGAGCTGGTGCAAGATTTACAGATGCTGGAACCTTATGGAGAAGGTAACCCCAGACCTGACCTGGTTTTACGCCAGGGGCAGGTGGTATCTCCGACCCTGGTGGGGAAGAAATCTGAGCATTTTAAATTCTGGGTGGAGAAAAGTGGTACCAGGCTGGAGGCCATCGGTTTTGGGATGGCGGAGTTTAGTCGGTTGGAATACTCGGCCCACTATGTTGATCTGGTTTTTTATCCGGTTTTAAATACCTATGGTGGTGATACCAGGGTGGTATTACGGGTAAGGGATCTTAAGCCGGATTGGTGGCCGGATAACCCGCTCCGGGATGACCGGGAGATTGATACTCGGGTATCCAGTCAGTTTGCTTCTCTGGTGGATGAGATGCGGCAGGAGTTGTACTCCTCGCGTCCGGTCTTATTGGTATATCCTAACCTGCGCTGTCTGGGACGGCACCTGTTATCACTGAGAAATACCTTCCCGGCCGCTGCCCTGGTAGGCTTAAACGGAAGACAGAGCAAGCGGCAGCGGGCTGAATCCATGCAAAAGCTGTTGCAAGGAGAAAATCGCATATTTTTGACAACAAACGCCTTTTTACAATATTATATAGAAAACCATTCTTTACCGAACAATCTGCAGGAGATTCACTTTCTATGGCCGGAGACAGAGGTAGAAATGCCCGATATAGGTAATCAGATCAGGTTGGTAGAGCATCCGCTTGATCTGTCTTTAACCAGGTTACAACCTTTACCGGAGTGGAATGGTTTGACTCGAGCGTTGGTGTATACCAACCGCTCTCGCACGGTGACTGCCCTGGCCGAGCGTTGGGAGAGGTCTGCTGTAGAAGCCGGGGTGATAGAACTGGAACGGCGGCGGCAGATGCGGTCTGATTTCCTGCAGGGGGATTACGAGGTGCTGATTTCCGATGCCAATTTTGGTGCCCATATTCCCATGCTGTCTCAGGCTCAGCATCTAGTTTTTGCCGATTCTCCCTACGGTCTATGGGAGGCATACAGTTTCATAAGCCAGGCTGGAGACCAATCTGCCGAAGTATGGCTGGCGTTTACCGGAGATGATTTGAATTTTAATCGCTCCTATCTACAGAGGGTTTTCCCCTCCTTCGATGTGGTCAGGGCTTACCTGGAATTTTTTAAGGAGGAAGGCAAGGCCGTTCTGGTTATAGATGGTAGGATGGTAGAAAAGCTGGGCGCCTATCTGGAAAGAGAAGTCGATGGTACGGAACTGAAGGCAGTCTTACATATTCTGACTCAGCTGGATTTGTGTCAACTTCGGCAGCATAAAGGTCAGCTGCAGTTGGTTTTTCTGCCCGGGGCCAGGGCCAGAAACGTTATTTTCGATGCGCCTTATTTCCGGGAAGGTATAGCGGAGAAGAAGAGTTTTACCAGGTGGTTGGAGATATGCCGCCAGGTTAGTGTGGTGATATAGTGAATTTAGAACAAATCGTTAAGCGCATTCAGAAGCATCATTCGGCTGGAGATGTGGCTCTGCTGAGAAGAGCCTATGCTTTTGCCGAAGCGGCTCATGATGGGCAGAATCGTATCTCCGGGGAGCCTTATATCAGTCATCCTCTGGAGGTGGCTTTAATACTGAGTGAGTTGGATCTGGATGTGGCCACCCTGGTAGCAGCTTTGCTCCACGATGTGGTGGAAGACACTCAGGTGGAGCTGGAGGTGATCACCAGCGAGTTCGGGGAGGAGGTCGCTCTTATCATAGATGGGGTTACCAAGCTGAGCCGGTTGGAATTCAAGTCCAAGGAGGAAGCCCAGGCAGAGAACCTGCGTAAGATGTTTCTGGCCATGGCCAAGGATATCAGGGTGCTTTTGATTAAGCTGGCAGACCGCCTGCATAATATGAGAACCCTGGTATATCATAGCGAAGAGAAGCAGCGTGAGATCGCCCAGGAAACACTGGAGATATTCGTGCCCCTGGCCCATCGGTTAGGTATCTTTCGATTTAAGTGGGAACTGGAGGACCTTTCTTTTCTGTATCTTGAGCCTGGAACCTACCATGAACTGGCTCGCAGGTTGAAGGTCAAGCGGAAAGAAAGGGAGGAGTATGTACATCAGCTGATTGAACGCATCGAGCAGGAATTGGAGAAGGCCGGGCTGCAGGCAGATATTGCTGGCCGTCCCAAGAATCTTTACAGCATCTATACCAAGATGTTGAAACAGGGAAAAGACCTGGATGAGATCTATGATAAAATCGCCATACGGGTGATAGTGGATTCGGTTCGTAACTGCTATGGGGCTCTGGGGATAATTCATACCTTATGGAAACCGCTGCCAGGCCGTTTCAAAGACTATATTGCTATGCCTAAACCGAATATGTATCAATCCCTGCATACCACTTTAATTGGTCTTGGAGGAGAGCCTTTTGAAGTACAGATAAGAACTTGTGAGATGCATCGCACTGCCGAATATGGTATTGCTGCCCACTGGCGGTATAAGGAGGGCAAGCCGGGGGATAAGAACCTGGATGAAAAGCTTTCCTGGCTGCGCCAGATTTTGGAATGGCAGCAGGAGGTTAAAGATACTCGGGAGTTCATGGAGTCTTTGCGTATCGATCTGTTCGCAGATACCGTTTTTGTCTTTACTCCCAAAGGCGATGTAATCGAATTACCCCGCGGTGCTTGTCCGGTTGATTTCGCTTATCGGGTGCATACGGAAGTGGGACATCACTGTGTAGGGGCTACTGTAAATGGGAGATTGGTTCCATTGGATTGCCAGCTGGCCAATGGGGATATCGTACGGGTCATGACCTCCAAACAATCGACCGGGCCCAGCCGGGACTGGCTGAACTTTGTCAAGACCTCCCAGTCCAAGGCTCGTATCAGGCATTGGTTTAGAAAAGAGAAACGGGAAGAAAATGTCATTCGCGGCCGTGACCTACTGGAGCAGGAACTGAATAATTATAATCTGGATGCCCGGGAGTTTTTAAAAGAAGAGACCTTGCTCAAAATCGGGAAAAAGTTCAGCCTGAGTAAGGCGGATGATCTTTTTGCTGCTCTGGGTGACGGTTCTCTGACGACTAACCAGGTGATTGGAAAGCTTACCGAGGATTTCTTTCGTCAGAAGCGGTTGGATGAACTGCTTTCGCGTAATGTCAGGAAAAAATCGACGACGGCTAAACGGGGTGCCGGGGTGACCATTAAGGGCATTCAAGACCTGGAAGCCCGGTTTGCTCATTGCTGTAATCCTTTACCGGGGGATAAAATCATTGGCTACATTACCCGGGGGCGGGGAGTTTCGGTGCATCGCCGGGATTGTCCCAATGTTCAGGCCCACCGACAGAATGATACGGATCGGGAAAGGCTGATCGAGGTGGAATGGGACGACGATAATCAGGGCGTATACACTGCTGAGGTTGAAGTAGTGGCCATTGACCGTCCCCGGCTCACCATGGATGTGATGGCGGTGGTGGCGGAAGCCAAAATCCCCATCAACTCGATTTTCTCCCGGGCGGTCCGGAAAACCAAGCTGGCTACTATTAAACTTAAAGTAGAAATAAAGGATCCAGAACATCTGCAGGCTATTATGCAGCGTATATCACAGATCAGGGATGTAATGGAGGTGCGGCGGGTTATACATTCCTAGCTGCTGTGAAATTTAGACGCAGATGGACGCTGATGTACTGCAGTCGACAAGTCCGGAAGCGAGCGGGTTAACTGCACTCCATAAATATGTAGTATTCTCGCAGATACACGCTGATGGACGCAGAGACGCAGAATACACTGAAACTTATGAACCCACTGAAAACAAAAGATAACTTTATAGGCTATAAATAATCGGGCATGGATATTTGCTGTGGTAGATAGGAGTTGAAAGTCTTGCGGGCGGTGGTGCAAAGGGTTGCTTCAGGTAAGGTATTGGTAAGTGGTGAGGAAATTGGTAGAATAGGAAATGGATTAGTAGTTTTACTGGGGAGCAAAAAGGGTGATACAGATGCGGATGCCGAGTACCTGGCGGAAAAGGTATGCAACCTGAGAATTTTTGAGGACCAGGAAGGCAAAATGAATCTATCCCTGCTGGACACGGGGGGAGCTGCCCTGGTGGTTTCCCAGTTTACCCTGTATGGGGATGCCCGTAAAGGCAGGCGTCCCAGTTTTAGTCAGGCAGCTTTGCCCGAGGAAGCGGCTCCTTTGATAGAGCTTTTTACCCGGGTAATCAGAAGTAAAGGGGTTCAGGTCGAAACAGGTATTTTTGGTGAGGATATGTTGGTAGAGATACACAACGATGGCCCCTGTACCATACTTCTGGATAGTGAAAGAAACTTCTGAAGGAGGAGACACTTATGATCCTGAAGGCATTGGAAGTGGGTGCTATTGCGGCGAATTGCTACATTATCGGGTGTGAAGAGACCATGGAGGGTGCGGTCATAGACCCGGGCGGCTCGCCCAAGGATATCTTGCGAGTGATCAAGGATTTGAATCTTAAGATCAAATACATTATTAACACCCACGGGCACATAGATCACATGGGGGCTAATCGACAGGTCAAGGAGGCTACCGGAGCTACCATCCTGATCCATGAAGAGGATGCCGGTATGTTGACCAATCCTGCTTCCAATTTTTCCATGTTTATGGGACGCAATATTACCAGCCCCGGTGCTGAGCAGTTTATTAAAGATGGAGATATCATTAAAATTGGCAATACTATTGAATTAGAGGTTATGCATACCCCCGGCCACTCTCGGGGTGGGGTGTGTCTCAAGACGGGCAACATGATATTTGCCGGGGATACGCTATTTTATGGCTCCATAGGACGTACCGATTTCCCTGGGGGATCTTTTAAAACCTTGATCGAATCCATCAAGAACAGGATCCTCTGCTATGAAGATGATGTGGTGGTATATCCGGGGCATGGACCAGCCACTACGGTGGGGTTTGAACGCAAACATAATCCTTTCTTGTAACTGTTTTGAAACCGCAGATAATTAGCAAAATAGATGCAGAATACACCGAAACTTATGAATAACGCTGAAGATATAAAATAACTCTTACCAGGAGTGTGTTAACCCCGCGAAGCGACCTGCGATTCGACGATGTTTCGGCAAGTGTCGGTGGAATCGAAGCGCAGCCTGAAGGCCGACCGACGAGACGTTGCTGCACACGGCGAAGCCGAGGGCATGAACGCCGAATCGAAAGGGGCCGTTTCACACTGAGGCAAGCCGATGTGTTGCAGTCGAGGAGTATCGGAGCGAGCCGGTTAATAGTCTCCGAATAATGCTGTTATTATTCGTCGGTGGTGTCGGTCTAACCGACATGAATGTCTGCTATCAGCTCATTAAACCTCTCGCCGGTTCGATCGGCGGGAGATTTTGTTTTTTCGCCTCATAAGAAGTAAAGTTGACAACCTGTTGGCCTTAACCTAGAATTAATTCTAGTATTTCTGGCGTTATTGCTTGTTTTTGGGAGGTAAACATGGATATTTCGGGGCCACGTGGCACGCATGACATACTACCAGATGAGATAAAGATATGGCACAAAATGGAGCAGGTACTGAGAAAAACTGCGGAAATATACGGTTACTCGGAAATCAGAACTCCTATCTTCGAATACACCGAGTTATTTGAACGAGGGGTAGGTGGTACTACCGATATTGTTCAGAAGGAGATGTATACTTTTGAGGATAAAGCGGGTAGAAGCCTTACCCTGCGCCCGGAAGGTACTGCTTCCTGTGCCCGAGCTTTTATTCAACACCGGATGTACAACCAGCCGCAGCCGACCAAAATGTATTATATAGGCCCCATGTTTCGGTATGATCGTCCTCAGTCAGGCCGTTACCGGCAGTTTCACCAGTTTGGGGTAGAGGTATTCGGTACCCGCAGTCCGGCGGTGGATGCGGAAGTAATCACTCTTATGGTAGACATTGTTAAGAGATTGGGGCTGAGGCGGTATGAACTACACCTCAATACCGTGGGATGTGGGAACTGTCGGCCTCATTATCGCCAGACCTTGACGGAGTTTTTGCGTCCACTGCAGGCTGACCTCTGTCGGGATTGCCAGAGTAGGGTAGATTCGAATCCGCTGCGGGTGCTGGACTGTAAAGAAAAACGATGCCGGGAAATTCTGGCTGGCTTTCCTTCTATCCTGGATTCCATCTGTGAGGAATGCCGGGAGCATTTTGAGCGGGTAAAATCAGTACTCGATTTATACGGAGTTCAGTATATACTGGACGAGCGTCTGGTCAGGGGTCTGGATTACTATACTAACACCGCCTTTGAACTATTGGTTCCTGGGCTCGGGGCTCAGAATGCGGTGGGCGGTGGAGGCCGTTATGATAATCTGGTGGCCCAGGTAGGTGGGCCGGATACGGTTGGTATCGGCTTTGCCATGGGCATGGAAAGGCTGCTTTTAGCCCTGGAAGAAAACCAGGTGGAATTAGTGGATGGGGAGGGAGTAGAGGTATATGTAGCCTTTAACTCCCCTGAACTAGAACCACTGGCTAATATAGCACTGAATGAACTCAGGTCGGCTGATATTAAAGCCGAACGGGATTATGGGGATCGCAGTCTCAGGGCCCAGATGAAACAGGCGAATCGGTCCCAGGCGGTGGTGACGGTATTGATCGGAGAAAATGAAGCCAAAAGTGGAACCTACAGCTTGCGAGATATGGACACCGGAGAACAGTTTGAAATAGAACAGAACGCACTGATAGCTGAAATAAAAAAGATTTTGATGAAGTAGTGAGGAGGAAAAATCCGTGTTAAAAAGAACTCACATGGCCACAGAAATAACTCCCCAGATGGCAGGGCAGAGAGTGGTTTTAAATGGTTGGGTGGATACCAGAAGAGACCATGGGGGTCTCATATTTGTAGACCTCAGGGATGGTTCCGGTTTGGTGCAGCTGGTGTTCAGTCCTGAAGTTAACCAGGAAGCATTTACCACCGGGGAACAGCTGCGGGGAGAACATGTTATTGGGGCATCCGGGTTGGTGCGAATCCGCCCCGAGGATACCGAGAACCCGAACCTGAAAACCGGTTTGATCGAGGTTTATGTGGATCAGGTGGAAGTGTTCAATCGGGCCCAGACCCCTCCTTTTTATATTGAAGATAATATTGATGTAGATGAGATGCTGCGCATGCGTTACCGTTATCTGGATCTGCGCCGACCGGAGATGAGAAAGAACCTGGTTTTGCGTCATCAGGTTACCCAGGCTTTACGTGAGTTTTTGGATGAGCGGGGTTTTCTGGAGATTGAGACTCCTATGCTAACCAGGAGCACACCGGAAGGGGCTCGGGACTATCTGGTTCCCAGCCGGGTGCATCCGGGCGAGTTTTTTGCTCTGCCCCAGTCACCTCAGATTTTCAAACAGATTCTGATGGTAGCGGGGATGGAGAAGTATTTTCAGGTGGCCCGTTGTTTTCGGGACGAGGACTTGAGGGCCGACCGTCAGCCGGAGTTTACTCAGTTGGATATAGAGATGTCCTTTATTGAGGAGGAAGATATCTTCCAGCTGGTGGAGGACATGCTGGCCCATATATTTAAACAGGGAATGAACCGGGATATACAAACGCCATTCCGCCGTTTAACTTATCAGGAGGCTATGCGGCTTTACGGCTCTGATCGCCCAGACCTCAGGTTCGGTTGGGAGATAGTCGATCTAACCGAGATAGTACGTGAGGTCGAATTTAAAGTGTTTTCGGGGGCCATTAAAGCCGGGGGCGTGGTCAGAGGGCTTAATGCCCGAACCTGTGGCTCCTTCTCGCGCAAGGAAATCGATGACCTTACCGAGCTGGCGTTGGATTGGGGTGCGCGCGGCCTGGCCTGGATCAATGTGACGACCGAGGGATTGAAGTCTCCGATTACCAAATTTTTCAGTGATGAGGCTATGAATCAGATACTGTCAGCGCTGAAGGCGGAGCCGGGTGATTTACTGCTGTTCTGTGCCGACCAGGAGGACGTGGTGGCCAGGGTCCTGGGTAACCTGCGATTAGAACTGGGCCGTCGTCTGCATCTGGCAGATGAGGATGCGCTCGAATTGGTCTGGATCACTGATTTTCCGCTGTTGGAGTATGATGAAGACCAGAAGCGGTATGTGGCGGTTCACCACCCCTTTACCTCACCGCGGGAGGAAGATATATCCCGGTTGGAAAGCGAACCACTACAGGTTCGGGCCCGGGCCTATGACCTGGTGCTTAACGGTACCGAACTGGGTGGAGGCAGTATAAGAATTCATCGCCGGGAACTGCAGGAAAGAATGTTTGCTGTTCTGGGGCTTACACCCGAAGAAGTGGCGGATAAATTTGGCTTTATGTTGGAAGCGTTTGAATACGGTACTCCGCCTCACGGGGGTATTGCTTTTGGGATGGATCGGATGCTGATGTTGATGGCGGGCAGGGAGAGTATTCGCGATGTTATTGCTTTTCCCAAGACCCAGAGGGCAGCCTGCCCTATGACTGCAGCGCCATCACCAGTAGCGGACAAACAACTGCAGGAGCTGGGAATAAGGCTCAGGGTGAAAGGCGTACCTAAACAGTAAATACGGGGTAATATGAAGCCGGCGGCAGCTTGAAAAGTGCGGCCGGCTGTGCTAATATTGGTGATGACAAAGGAACTATAGCACGAGGCGTTAAGTCCCTGCTGTGTTCGTGATAAGCCGGTTGATTTTGGCCCAACACCAAAATTAAGGGAGCCTGGCCTCTGAGTGTAGCTTGCAGGCCCTCGTTAGAAGGGACGTAAAAAACATTCAGGAGGGCACCCACCTGCAGGGGAAGCAGGTTCAAAATAGCCGGTGTGACACGACTCGGTGGGGCTTTTGATTTTCAGGTGATAAATGATGGAAGACCAGTACAGCCGTACCAGAATGATGATCGGTGAGGACGGCTTGCAGATTTTGGCTGCATCTCATGTGGCTATCCTGGGGCTGGGAGGGGTGGGCTCTTTTGCCGCCGAATCCCTGGCTCGTTGTGGTGTGGGAAAGTTGACCCTGGTTGACTACGATATCATAGTTCCTTCCAATCTAAACCGTCAGCTGCTGGCATTGCGTTCCACTCTGGGCCGATGCAAGTCCGCGGTGATGAAAGAGCGGATACTGGACATCAACCCTTCTGCCAGTATAACCATATTTTCCACTTCTTATAATGAAAAGACTAATGATGATATAATGGCGGTATCCTATGATTATGTGGTAGATGCCATTGATTCGGTACCGGATAAGATATTGTTGATCAAGACCTGCCTGGCCCGAGGCAGGTCGATTATAAGCTGTATGGGTGCCGGTAATCGTGTAGATCCCACCTGCCTGGCCGTGGGGGACATCAGTGAAACCAGGCAGTGCCCTCTGGCGCGCAAGGTGCGCAGGGGTCTGCGTGAAGCGGGGATTGCAAGCGGGGTTAAAACCGTCTTTTCTCTGGAAAGGCCTCTCCCGGTTATGGGTGAGAACCGGGGGGTAGTGGGGAGCATGGCCCTGGTGCCGCCAGCAGCCGGTCTGATTATGGCGGCTGAGGTGGTGCGGGACCTGCTGGAACGCGGGGGTGTATCTATTTGAAATCGTATGAGGGAAGGGAGAGTACAGCATGAAAAGTAAGCCAACTATCAAAAAGTTGGAGGAGATGATGGTAGCCAGTACCCGGCAGAACCTGCCGGTGTGGGAGATCGGTAAGGCCACTCGTGAGTTGAGCGAGTATTGTGAGGAAAACGGCATCGACATAACCGGGTCTCCGTTTGCCATATATTATGATATAGAGTTTGATCCTGATGATGCGGACGTAGAGGTCTGTTACCAGGC
>JAAZLJ010000047.1 GCA_012799365.1 Syntrophomonadaceae bacterium
TACGAAGCCGGCGATGTTTCGGCAATTATCTGCTCATGCAGGGGAGAAAGTATCACTGTTTGCAGGATAGGGGGAGAGAATATGCAGTTAGCGGTGGGACTGATTGTTTTTCTGGCCATAATGTGTCTTTCCCTGGGCATTTTCCAGGCCCTGGATAAAAGGAGCGATATCCAGGATCGGCTGGAAATGTATGTTAACGAGGATAAGCACCGGACCCGGGAACGGCAGCGGGTGACCCTGGTGGGTATTTTCAAAAAGATATCCAGCATTTTTGCTGCCCGCACCTTTACCGAGAGAATTCAACTGGAGCTGCTGCAGGCGGGTATACCTCTTAAAGGGGAAGAGTTTGTTACGGTGTGGCTTCTGGCGGGCCTGGGTGGGCCAATAATCACCTGGTTCTTAAGTTACAATGCTGCTCTTACGGTGCTGGTAATTCTGATATGTTCAGCTGGACCTCGGTTTTACGTGCGGCATAAGAAAAATGACAAACTGAAGAAACTAAACCAGCAGCTCAGTGATGCCCTGGTCATCATGGCCAACGGCATGCGGGCGGGGTTTGGGTTCCAGCAGGCGATGGATACGGTAACCAAAGAACTTCCTCCGCCCATTGCCAATGAGTTTGCCTGGACCTTACGGGAAATCCAGCTGGGTTCCAGCACTGAGGAGGCCTTACAGAATATGAGTGAACGGGTCAAAAGCGATGATCTGGATATGATTGTGACCGCAGTGCTCATCCAACGGCAGGTAGGCGGGAACCTGGCTCAAATTCTGGACAATATTTCCCGCACTATTCGAGATAGAACCCGTATCAAAGGGGAAATCAAGACCCTGACCGCACAGGGCCGCTTATCCGGACTTATTATCGGCTTGCTCCCGGTAGCGCTTTTGTTCATACTATTGATAATAAATCCGGACTATATGAATTCCCTACTGCAGGAAGATTATGGCTTTATTTTGCTGGGAGCCGCGGCCTTGTCGGAGCTGTTGGGTCTGATGATTATTAATAAGATTGTCGATATAGATGTATAGATATAAATGGTTTTGAAACCGCAGATAGACGCTGATGGACGCAGATGAATTACAAAATGGACACAGAAGATTAATCAGGTTCTATTAGAATGAAACTGCAGCTATACGCAGTAAACGCTGATGTACTGCAGTCGACGGGTCGGGGAGCAAGTAGTTAACACACTATAATAAACATGTCGATTTAATCCCCGGTTGGCATCGGCGGTGTATATTAATCATTATCGTGAAAATAGGGGGTGGATTGGGTGGAAGCTATGTTATATGCTGGCTCGTTCCTGACCGTGTTTGCATTGACCATGGGGCTGGGTTATACGATGGCCCGGGATCGTATCAGCATTGTGCAGCGCCTGGAACATTATACTGAGGACGAAAAGGAGACCGTATACCAGGAACTGGCTGAGCCTTTAAGTGAGCGGGTTTTTAAACCGTTGTGGAACCGCCTTATGTCTAATATAAAGCGGGCCATTCCTCAGGAGAAGGCAGTAACTTATGAACAGAAGCTAACCCTGGCCGGGTATCCATATGGGTTGGACGCTGAGACTTTTGTGGTGGCCAAGTATACGGTACTGGCGGTAATGATTCTGGGAGGTCTGTTTTCCCGTTCTTTTTTAATGCTGCTCATTCTGGGCACCCTGGGTATTATTATGCCTGATATTTATCTGAATCTGTGCTGTAACCGACGGAAAGATCGTATTACCAGGAGCCTGCCCGACACTTTGGATCTCCTGAGCGTGAGTGTGGAGGCGGGGTTGGGGTTTGACGCGGCACTGCAAAAAGTGGTGGAGAAGAGTGAAGGTCCTCTGGCGGATGAATTTTCCGAGGCACTCAATGAAATCAAGATGGGTAAACCGCGGCGTGAGGCCTTGAAAGATATGGCGGCCCGGATGGAGGTGGATGACGTTTCTACCTTTGTCGGCGCCATTGTACAGGCTGATACACTGGGGGTTAGCATCACCAATGTCCTGAGAATACAGGCGGAACAGGTAAGGGAGAAAAGAAAACAACGAGCAGAGGAAAAGGCGCAGAAGGCACCAGTAAAAATGCTTATACCTATATTACTATTTATTTTCCCCACCATTTTCATTGTATTGCTGGGGCCGGCGATGATCCGCATCGGCGAGATGTTTGCCAAATAGGGGGCGGTCTTTTTGCGTATTGTTAACCTGACCCGGGGCGGTCTTATTGCTTCCCATGCCCGACTGGCCGACTCTTTTTGGACCCGACTGCGGGGGTGGATGGGGCGGCTGCGGGTTGAAGCCGATGAGGCTTTGGTGATTTATCCCTGCCGGGCGGTACATACCTGTTTCATGTTTATCGCCATTGATGTTCTTTTTATCAATCAAAATGAAGAAGTAGTATACATAATGGAAGGATTACCTCCTTTTCGTTTAAGTCCGCTGATCAAAGACGCTTGTACGGTGGTTGAGCTGCCCGCTGACACTGTTCGTCGGTGTGGGGTGCGGGTGGGTGACCGCCTGGAGTTTACCGGTGGAATTTTTCGAAACAATTGACAGTTATTGAAGTTTGGTGCGAGAATATTGGTAATAAAGGTGGAGTTTATTTACCTGGTCGAGTATTAAAGGTGATAAGGGGATAAGAGAACCGGCAGGCACAGCCGAGCGTCAGGAAGCGAGAGGTGGTTCCTATGCTAGAGTTCCTGTTTGACATGATTTTTCCCCATGATGCATGTGCTCTTTGTCGAATGCCTGGTATTTTTTGGAGCAAAAAGCCGTGGTGCAGGGAATGTGATGCCAAACTGCGCAGCGGTGAGGAGACCAAGGTTATCTGTGACCGGTGCGGCAAGTACTTGTGTGACGGTGGGGCGTTATGTTCAGGATGCAGGGAAAAGGAACCTCCTTTTTATATTGCTCGCGCGGTGGGGCCGTATGAGAGTGATCACAAGGTGGCGGTAAAAATACTCAAGTTTTTGTGCCGCCGGTATGTCGGAATCCGTATGGGAGAGATGATGGCTCAGGTGGTGAAAAACGAACCCCGATACTGGCCTCTGGATCTGGTGGTTCCGGTTCCTATTTCCGCGGAGAATATGAAGCGGCGGGGGTTTAACCAGAGCGAGGTGCTGGCTTACTATACCAGCCGGGACCTCAAGCTCAAGATGGCTTCCGGGGTTCTGGCCCGGGTCAAAGAGACGCCTTCGCAGCGGGAGCTTTCCAAGGAGGAAAGAGAACAGAATTTAAGGGCTGCTTTCATAGTACAGCAGGCTCATAAGGTTCAGGGGAAAAATGTATTATTGGTCGATGATGTTTATACCACTGGTTCTACGGTGAAAGAATGTACCCTGGGCTTGTTGGAGGCAGGGGCGAAGCGGGTGGCGGTGGTGACCTGGGCTACGGGCAGAGGATTCTAATATAGGGAACGTCGTAGGAATATTTCAGGGAGGTTAAAAGTATGGCGGATTTACGCAACTGCTCTGAGTGTGGAGGCCTGTTCGTATTCATGGGCCGGGACGTATGTCCGAAGTGTATAGAAAAGGAAGAAGAGGACTTTGATGCGGTACGCAAATATGTACGTGAGCACAGTGGGGCCAGTGTGGTTGAGGTGGCTGAAGCTACGGGAATAGATGAAGAGAGAATATTGCATTTTTTAAGAGAGGGTCGTCTTATTTCTAAAGGGTTAAGGGCTACGGCTGTATTTAATTGCGAAAGGTGCGGTAAACGCATCGAATCGGGCAGGTTTTGCAGGGCCTGTGCTGAGGAACTGGACAGCGGTCTGCAGCAATCGCTCCAGGATATAACAGGGGTGGAGCGGGAAGAACGGTCGGTAACCCGCCACGGCAAAGACCGTATGCATATAAAGTCGGGAAAGTCTTTTGATCAGGGTTAAACCGGAGAGCTATATGACGGTCAAAAAAAGAGCTGAACTACATAAAATGATGATAATCACTGCAGATGACTGCTGACGACATTAATTAGTCAGGCAGTTGATTCGAATAACATAACAAGGACGACTTTCATGGGATTAGGATTAATAGAGGGGGACACCATGATAATCTCCAATGACCAGGTACAGAATGTTCTAAAGGTGTACGGAAAACGAATACGGAGTGAAGGGGTAGCGGGTAAACAGGACGTAGTAAAGCCTTTTGCTCGGCAAGATAAGCTCCAAATCTCCGGTGCCGGCAGGATCAAGCAGAAGGCTATCCAGGCGGCTAAAGAGGCTCCTGATGTTAGGCAGGATCGGGTGGAGTACTTGAAAGAGGCGATCTCCAGCGGTACCTATGAGATATCTGATTATGGGGTAGCGGAAAAGATGCTGTACCGGTCGCTGGTGGATAAGCTGTTGTAGAGTTAATTCATATTGTATATAAGGCTTGTAAGGGGGGACTACCAGGTCCCCCCTTATTTGAAAGAATATCCTGCTGGCAAGGAAAGAAGGTAGCGGCATGAACCAGAAGCTCAATCAGTATGTCGAGATACTCTCCCAGCAAAATCGGGTGCTCCGGGGACTGTTGGAGCTGACCCGGGAGAAGAAACAGTATATCATCCTGGGTGAGGTGCGCGAGCTGGATGGACTGTTGAAAAAAGAGGCCGGGCTGGTTATGAGCCTGGAGGCTTTGGAGGAGCGGCGTTTTCACAGCCAGGGAGAATTAATCCACCTGCTGGGGGCAGCGGGAGAAGAGTCGGGGGCGTCCCGTCTGCTGGAGATGGTGCGAGAAAAGGGCTTTTCTGGTGTAGAGGCTCTGCAGGAACAGTTGGAGGAAATGCAGGCTGCTGTAAATATGCTCAAGCTTTTGAACCGGGAAAACGAAGATCTGATCAATCAGTCACTGGCTTTCATTCAGTCCCTGGAAGAAGCTGTTACCCGAGGTGGTGCTTCCACCTATTCGCGGGAAGGCACCATGGTTGACAGCAAAAGCAAGCTTACTATTCTGGATCGTAAAGTATGATTCCATTGCAAAATCATGGGTGTACATTCGCCGTATATTAGACGCAGATAACGCAGATTTATTTTTAGAAGCAGAGAACGCAGAATTTTATAAAATATAGATTGCGGTTTCATAGTTATTTTTACAGCAGAGGTCTATGATACCGGAGGTATCACCATCGGGGATATGAAACTAGCGCGTTCATGGAGTGTGTTAACCCAGCGAAGCGACCTACGAAGCCGACGAGTCGGGGAGCGAGCGGGTTATCACACTCCTGTAACGATTGTTAAACTTGAGTTTCCCGCGTCTGCTCTTTGTTCTTCTGCGGTTTCAAACCTATTATAGAAAGAGGTTATATTAATGCGTTCTACTTTTGCCAGTTTGGAAATAGGCCGTCGTTCCATCATGGCCCACCAGAGCGCCTTGAATGTTACCGGGCACAACGTGGCCAACGTCAATACCCCGGGATACACCAGGCAGGATGCGGTCATGGTGACCACCCCGCCTTATTGTACCCCTTCTCTGAACAGCGGTATACAGGTGGGGCAGTTCGGTACGGGGGTGCAGGTTAGTGATATTCGGCGGCTGCGCGATGATTTCATAGACCTGCAGATCCGGGATGAAAATCGGACCACTGGATACTGGCAGTCGATGGAGATGGCTCTGGATAAAATAGAAGTGGTGTTGAACGAGCCCACCAAAGAAGGGCTGCGTGGAGTTCTGGACAGCTTCTGGAGTTCCTGGCAGGCCTTGAGTGAATCGCCGGAAAATGAATCGGTGCGGGCGGTGGTGCTGCAGCGCGGACACGCGGTGGTCGATACCTTTAACCATATGTATGCCCAGCTGGCGGATTTGCGGCAGGATCTGAATGCCCAGGTCAAGGCGCGGGTTGATGAGGTCAATTCCATGGCCCAGCAGATTGCCGACCTTAACCAGCAGATACAGGCCATCACCATTTCGGGTCAGCGGCCCAACGATCTGACGGATAGCCGTGACCTGCTGCTGGATCAGTTATCGGAGATAGTAGATACTCATATTGTCCCTGAGGTGGATGGTATGGTAACGGTTATGGTCGGGGGTACTCCTCTGATACAGGGGATAAATCATAGCCGGATGGGGCTCAATACCGATGCCCAGGGGCTGTACAAGGTGGTGTGGGATCTTCATCCGGAAGAACACCCCGGCACCTCGATAACCGGAAATGGTGTAGATGCTGCGGATCCGGAGGTGGTTTTGCAGTCAGGAGCTCTTCTGGGCCTGTTGGACGCCCGCGGCCAGGCGGATAATTCAACCCCGGGTGGCAGGGGATTGGTTCCCGGGCTGATAGAGGATCTGAACTTGATGGCCAAAACTCTGGTTTTGAGTACGAACTATGTTCATCGTCAGGGTTATAGCTTGAACAATACTACAGATGATGCTGATGGCTTTAACTTTTTTGTTCAGCCGGATGACGTTACCGAAGTTATTGAATGGGCCAAATTAATTGAAATATCAAAGGATATCGCAGATAATCCCCAGAATATAGCGGCGGCGAAGGAACCTACTTATAAGGTACTGGTAGATGATGATGGTAACCCTGTAGACGAAGAAGGTAACCTGATAGAAGAAGGCGGTGAACCAGTACTGGTACCGACCAATTTCGGTGATGGGGCCAATGCTTTAAAAATTGCCCAGATCAAACATTATCTTTTTACGGCCGTTGACCAGGACGAATACCAGGGCGGTTCGATAATCACCGGCGGAACCATCGATGATTTCTGGCGTTCCCAGGTCTCCACCGTGGGGGTACTGGCTCAGGAGGCCCGGCGTATGGTGGAGAACCAGGAAACCCTGGTTTCTCAGCTGGAGCTTAAACGTCAGGCTACGGCCGGGGTTTCTCTGGATGAAGAGATGATGAATATGATTCGTTTCCAGCACGCTTATAATGCGGCGGCCCGATACATCACCACCATTGATGAGACCATCGAGGTCATTGTCAACCGTATGGGGCTGGTGGGGAGGTAGAATCTGCGTCATCTACGGTTTCAATTTTTTCACAGGTGGTTTGAGGTTCAAAGTGAGGGGGAATTTCTATGCGGGTAACCAATCTGATGATGGTCAACAATCTGAAACGGGCTATGAACATTAATACACGCAATCTGAACATGTATCAGGAACGGCTTTCCAGCGGTCGCCGTATCCACCGGCCATCCGATGATCCGGTAGGGGTTATCAATACCCTGCGCTACAGCTCCACCATAGTGGAAGCCGAGGAATATCTCAATAAAATCAATGAAGCCAAGAACTTTCTTAATACCACGGACAGTGCCCTGGGTAATGTCACCGACATCATTCACCGGGCCAACGATCTCACGATTCAGGGCATCAACGGTACTAACTCCGAGGGTTCGCGGGAAGCGATAGCTAAAGAGATACGAGAGCTGGCCGATCAGATAGCGGTTATTGCCAACACTATCTTCGGTTCCAAGCATATATTTGCCGGTACCAATGTAACCGAGTCTCCTATGATTAAGGATGGCGATACCTGGCAGTGGCAGGGGAATAACGAGGAAATGTTCCTGGAAATCGGGGCCGGGGTTACCATTCCTATTAACTCGGTTATGGGCGAGTACTTTTTTAATCCTGATTTTGATGCTGATACTAATCCGGATAATCCGGGTATCAATCAGCTGCTTGACGACATAGCGAATAATCTGGAGAACACAAATGATGAGCCGCAAGAGGATAATATTGCTAAACTACAAAAGAATCTCAGTGGCCTGCAAAGCATTCTGGATGAATTCGTGGCCCAGCGGGCTGTAGTGGGGGCCCGGGTCAACCGCCTGGAGCTGCAGGAAAATCGGTTGGAGAGTACCCGCATCGATTATACTGAACTGCTTTCCAAGAATCAGGATGCTGATATGGCCGAAGTCATTATGGATCTGAAGATGCAGGAAAACGTGTATCGTGCTTCTCTGGCCGCCGGGGCTCGTATCATCATGCCCAGCCTGGTCGACTTTCTGCGGTAGGATCTGTTGGCAGCGGAGTATCTCAACGGTAATTCTTAATTTCAAGACCAGCTGCCTTTTAACCATATATTTAATATCTTCATGGGTTTTGGAGTAGAATCAGGCTTACATATTAAGTGAATACATCGGTGCCATAGCATATACCGATAGGCAGCACCATCAAAGCCGTGAAAAAGTATATTTATGTAGTGTGGTTAACCCGCCTCGCTCCCGGACTTGTCGACTGCAGTATGTTTCGCCCTCTGCGTTTACCAGCGTGTATCTGCGGTTTTATTCAGGTGAAGAAGGATGGTTAGAAGATGTACCTGCGCATTACTTCTCAGCCAGCATTACTGGGTCTGGACATCAAAAAGCCATTTTTAAGGATGGAAACATCGCCACCTCGCGTCGAGTTGGATATAACTCGGGCCCGGGTGGAGATGCACAGTTCGCGTCCGCGTATTCACATCGACCAGAGCGAATGCTTTGCCGATATGGAGCGGCGGACACCGCTGGAATTTTCCTGGTATTGGTCTGGACTGGCGCGAGAGGCAGCTCTGAATGGTATCGGTGAGATAGCAGAAGAAGGTGACCAACTGGCCGCCATCGAGGGTGGTCCTACCATAGCCGATATCGCTCTGGCCAATACTGATGACTATGTGGAATGGAATATAGATTTCATTCCCAAACACCGACCCCGGATTGAGTTTGAGCTGCAACCGGTGGAATTCAATCCGGTGCCGGGAAGGGTGGACCTGCACCTTAATCGGGGACGGGTATACACTGAACTCGATTGGGGGCGGGTTGATGTCTATCTGCGGCAGCAGCCTTATCTCAAGATCGAGTATCTGGGGCAAAACTACGACATCGCAGCCTGACCACCCACGAATGAAAACAGCATATTATTCGGAGAGTATTAACCGGCTCGCTCGGTTAATACTCTCCTGGTAAAGATACGTCTTTAGTTGATATTTTACGACTAATCTGTATCCGTCTGCGGTTACATAACCATAGCTATTTTTCAAAAAGGAGAGAGTTGCGTGAAACTGAAAAGCAGGCATCTGGGTGAAATAGATATTGATGATAATCAGATCATAATATTCCCCGAAGGGATTCCAGGGTTTGAAGATGAAAAGCAGTTTGTCATTCTACCGCTGGAGCAGGAAAGTCCATTCTATTACCTGCACGCGGTAACTAATCCTGATCTGTGTCTGCTGCTGAGCATTCCTTTTGTATTCTTTCCTGATTACCAGATGGAATTGCCCGGGTCGGTATTGGAGAATTTGAAGGTGGAAGAAGATACGGAAGAGTTGGTGGTATTCGTAGTTCTCACTGTACCGGAGGATTTCAAAAAGACCACCGCCAACCTGTTGGCTCCGGTGATAATCAACCCCGCCCAGAAGTGCGGTCTTCAGTTTGTACCGGGTACTTCCAGTTATACCACCAGGCATCCCATCTTTCCGGATAAACCGAGTCCTCAGAAACAGGCTGCGGCCGGACAGGGGTTATAGGTATGCTGATACTGACCAGAAAAATAGATGAATCCATAATCGTCGGAGATAACATCAAGATCACCGTGATCGAGATACAGGGAGATAACGTACGTATAGGCATCGATGCACCGCGGGAACTTTCGATTCACCGGGAGGAGATCTACCAGGCTATCAGACAGGAGAATCGGCAGGCAGTTCTCCAGGCGGGTGGTGCTGCCGGCCTGTTGAAACAGGTTAAAGGGGAGGGGAAATAAGATGGTAATGAGATTGAGCGGGTTATCGAGTGGGTTGGATATCGATCAGTGGGTCACCGATATCATGAAAGCTCA
Organism: Syntrophomonadaceae bacterium; assembly: GCA_012799365.1. Taxonomy (GTDB): domain Bacteria; phylum Bacillota; class Syntrophomonadia; order Syntrophomonadales; family Syntrophothermaceae; genus JAAZLJ01. The sequence goes on from JAAZLJ010000047.1 coordinate 9,722, forward strand.
GCGGGTCCGGGTGGATCAGCAGTACCAGAAAAGGCAGGTTTTGGAGTGGCAGCGGGATGACTACCGCAGCATCAATACCAAACTGCTGGCCCTGCGTAATGCCAGCTTTGACCTGAAACTGCAGGGTGCCTTTGCGGCCAAAACCGCCAGTTCATCGGATGATTCGGTTCTTACTGCCACCGCTGGCAGCGATGCTCTGCCGGCTAATTATACGGTTCGGGTCAATGAGCTGGCGGCCGGGGTCACCAGGTTCAGCAGCGAAGCCCTGAACTCCAGTAAAGTGGAGACCGCTGATGGCACCAGAAACGCCACCCTGGCCGAACAGTTCGTTGGCATCAGTGAAACCATTACCTTTACTCTGGCGGGAACTGTAAACGGTGAACCTAAAGAAAAGACCTTTACCTTTAATACGGGCACCGCCAATATTTATCAGGTAGCCAGGGCCATAAACGACGCTGATATCGGTGTCAAAGCTGCATATGATGGCAGCCTGGAGCGGTTTTTTCTTATGACCAGCGATACCGGCAGTCAGGCTAAACTCCATGTGGTAGCTGATGACGATAATTTCCTGACTGGAAATCTAAGTTTAGACGTTGGTGGGGACAAAGCCGAGTCCTATGGAACCGATGCCAGCATCAATCTTAACGATGCCGGAGAACTCACCTTTTCCAGCAATCAGTTTACGGTTAACGGTATCAACTTCGATCTGAAAAGCAAAGGTACGGCTAACGTCAGCGTCAGCAACGACGTGGATGCGGTGATGGACAAAATCAAAGCCTTCGTCACCGCCTATAATGGCGCGGTGGAACTTATGTCTGACAAGCTCAAGGAGGAGCGCCACTATGATTTTCCGCCCCTTACCGATGAACAGAAGAAAGAACTAGAGGAAGATGATATTAAAAAGTGGGAGGAAAAAGCTAAAAGCGGTTTGCTGCGGGGAGATGCTCTGCTGTTCAGTGTTAACCAGCAGCTGCGCAGCGGCACCATGGCCCGGGTCGAGGGATTGCCCCAGGACTTAAATAACCTGAGTGCCATAGGTATCACCACGCAGGATTACCTGGAAGGCGGCAAGCTCCATATAGATGAGGATAAACTGCGGGCAGCCTTAACTAGCGATCTGGAAGGGGTTATGAACCTCTTTACCCGCAGCAGTGAAGTAGAATCCCAACGGGGCATAGCTGCCCGGGCTTATGAAGCTGTCAACCGGGGTATGCAGTCTATAACCGTTAGAGCTGGTTATGCGGATGCTGGCTATGACCAGAGTTTTATGGGTGAGGAAATCCGTCGCATGGATGAGCGTATAAATACCATGGAAGCCCGTCTGGTCCGCACCGAAGAGCGCTATTATCGCCAATTCACCGCTATGGAGCAGGCTCTTCAGCACATGAACATGCAGAGCATGTGGCTGACCCAGCAGTTTGCTTCCTACAGTCAGTAAACCCAACTTGTATACTGGTGATATAAGGTTAAAGTCTCTGAACGGAAGATTCGATATTTTATATACACGGAAAATTTGGGGCAGGGAGGCTGAATTGTATGCGGGTAGAAGGAACGGATACGGCCAGGACCATTGCGGACTATACTTCGTTTAAGAATGAGCTTTTGGGCCAGCAGGCATCCGAGAAAGCGGGTGCCGGTAAAGTTGTTACGGGAGCGGAGTTGAAGAATAGGACAACGGTTGAGGATATCCGGGCCAGCCTGTCGGCAAATTCTGAACAACTGGAAGCGGCGGTAGAACTGGCCAACCAGGCGATGGAAATATCAAGGTACAATCTACAGTTCAGAATTCATGAAGACAGTGGGAGGGTACAGGTAAAGGTGATTGATGCAGGGTCACAGGAGGTAATAAGGGAGATTCCTCCCGAGCAAATGTTAGAATTGTCGGCCAGCATCAAGCAGATGTTGGATACTTTCCATAAGATGGTGGGGGTGCTGGTGGATGAGTTTGTATAATAGGGGAGGCTGTTAGGATGAGCGTGAATGCACGGGCATATCAGCAGTACCGGAACTCGGTGGTGGAGACTGCCAGTCCGGGGCGGCTTTTGTTGATGTTATATAATGCCGCCATTCGCAATTTGGATGCAGCCCACAGGGCGATTGAAGACCAGAATACGGTGCAAGCGAATGATTGTCTGCTAAAAGCTCAGGATATCTTGTTAGAGCTTATGTCTACTCTCGATATGGAATACGAGATCGCGAAACAGCTTCTCAGTCTGTACGATTACATGTACCGCCAGCTGATACAGGCCAATGTTAAAAAGGATGTTGAACTGGTAGATGAGGTGCGTGGGTTTCTGGTAGAGCTGCGGGATACCTGGCAGGAGGCCATAAAGCGGAATGTATCTACCAGTACTTCAAACGCCGATAAGACGCAAAGGGTTTGTGTGAAAGGTTAAGGATTTATGGACGGTTTTGAAAGCCTTAGGACAACATTGGTGCAGCAGGCGCAGCTTTACCAGGAGATACTGGATATTTCTGCGGCTCAGGTGGAGTTGTGCCGCCAGTTGGACGAGGATGATGCTTCACTGGATGGTTTGCTGCAGATGATTGATCACCGTCAGGCCATCATGGAGCAGATTGATGAGCTGATGCTGCGGCTGCACAAATTACGGGAAGAGATAGGGTTGATCGGACCGGATGGTCAATCGGCTGCGGTGGAACTCGGTAGTGAAAGATATGATGAGTACCGTCTTTGGGTGCAAAAGATACTTAATCTGGTGAGCTCCATCTGCGCTAACGATGAGAAGTCACAGGAACTGCTTCAGGGGAAGTTAAATCATATAACTCAGAAATTAAATGAGCTCCGAACCGGCCGTAAGGCACTGCAGGCTTATACGGGGGAAGTACCACCTGGTGGGGCCTGGTTCTTCGACAAGAAGAAATAGACCAGCATAAGATAAGTTATTTTGGTTAGATGTTGGTTTTCTGGTTGTTTTCCTTGCTATTTGTTTTGCCCGGGAGTATAATAATGTTAACTGCTCGGTAGTAATCTCGAGGCAAGGCGGTCTTTAAACCAACTTTGCCGGTTCGGGTGACTGAGCCGGAGCAGAATTATCAAAAAAGTGAGGGGTTTACTCAAGATGTTCGAAGACAAGGTTTTAGTGTGCCAGGACTGCGGTGAGGAATTCATTTTCACGGCAGGCGAACAGGAGTTTTACGCAGAGAAGGGCTTTGAAAATGAGCCCAAGCGCTGCAAGCCGTGTAGACAGGCAAGACATGGTAGAAATGGTAGAGCACCGCGGGAAATGCACACGGCGGTATGTGCTGCCTGTGGAGGAGAAGCAGTGGTTCCTTTTAAACCGGTAGCTAACCGTCCAGTTTACTGTCAGGACTGCTTTGCTAAGCAAAGGGAAGGATTCTAGTCGATTACTGAGCAAGATACGGCAAACTGCACCCGGGCAATTATTGCCCGGGTTTATTTTTCCTTTTTTGGAGCCAGAAAGCCACGATTCGATAAATTTTTCATTTGAGGTCGAGTTTGTCAGCCAAATAATGGGGTTATCCACACTGCCTGAGGTGAATTCACGACTTGTTAACATACTTATCCACAGGAATCGTGCCGATGTGGTGCGGTTTTTCGAGTCTGGTTGGAGCAGACTCCTGGATATATTTGACGTTCAGGCGCGGCTTCAGACAGAATCTGGAAAATAATAGCAGGCGATGGCCGGGATTGATGATATTATTTGCTTCTACAGGATTTTACTTCTGATTGGCGAATATAATAATTATAATACTTGGAAGGGGTGGTCTCATGAGAATTGAAGTAAGAGGCAGGAACATTCAAGTGACAGAAGCGTTGAAGGACTATGCGGAGAAGAGGCTTTCCAAGTTAGAGCGATTCATCGATGAGAATCGGGTGGCTCATGTGAGCCTATCGGTGGAGGGTGACAGCCATCGGGTGGAGGTGACCATTCCGCTTAACGGTGTGATCTTAAGGGGTGAAGAAGATTCAGAGGACATGTACAGATCAGTGGATCTGGTGGTCGACAAGCTGGAGAGGCAGATTAACAAACATAAGACCAAACTTTATCGCCGTTACCGGGGTGCTGGCCTGAAGAAGTTAGTATCCGAATCGTTGGAAAGCAAAGAAAAGGTAGAAGAATTCAAGATAGTCAGAACCAAGCGTTTTGCGCTTAAACCGATGGATGTAGAGGAAGCAGTTATGCAGATGAACCTTCTGGGGCATAACTTTTTTGTTTTCTTCAATGCGGATTCAGAGGAAGTGAATGTGGTGTACTGTCGACGGGATGGCAACTATGGGCTGATTGAGCCGGAATTTGAGTAGTTGAAGGTACCGGTTTTAAAGTGGTAAGATATTGTTATGCATAAGTACAGTCTTTCGAGGAACCGGTTATGGTTCCTCGTTTGTTTGCGAAAGAGGTTGAAACCATGGTATTGGGGTTTATCAAAAAGCTGTTAGATGATAACGGGCGGGAGATCAAAAAGCTGTCTCATACGGTTGAGCTGGTTAATGAGCTGGAGCAGCAGATACAAGGACTGAGCGACCCTGAACTGGCGGCCAAGACCGGTGAATTTCAGGAAAGATTAAAGAATGGGGAAGATTTAGACGATATATTACCAGAAGCCTTTGCAGTGGTGCGCGAGGTATCGCGGCGGGTATTGGGTATGCGTCATTTCGATGTGCAGATTCTGGGAGGCATTGTGCTTCACCAGGGTCGTATAGCGGAGATGAAGACCGGGGAAGGTAAAACCCTGGTGGCGACCTTACCTGCTTACCTGAACGCCCTTACCGGGCGGGGAGTGCATATCATAACCGTGAACGATTATCTGGCTCAGCGGGATGCCGAGTGGATGGGACCGATTTATGAGTTCCTGGGCTTGTCCGTGGGGCTGGTGGTGCACGGGATGAACCATGAGGAAAAAAGGCAGGCGTACTTGGCGGATATTGCTTACGGAACCAACAATGAGTTCGGGTTCGATTATTTGCGCGACAACATGGTAGTTTCCACGGATCACAAGGTGCAGCGGGATCTGTATTATGCCATCGTTGACGAGGTGGACTCCATCTTAATTGACGAGGCGCGTACCCCGTTGATTATTTCCGGGGAGGCGGATAAGCCCACCGACCTGTATTACAAGATAGCGAAGTTTATTCCGCGTTTGCGGTCGGAATCTGATTTTAAGATGGACGAAAAGGCTCAGGTAGTAACTCTGACCGATGAAGGGATCGCCCGGTCGGAGAAGTATTTTAACATCGATAACCTGGGGGACGAGCGCTATATAGAACTGGCCCACCATATCAATCAGGGTTTGAAGGCCCATGCCCTGATGAAACGGGATCGGGACTATGTGGTGAAAGATGGTAAAGTAATTATCGTTGATGAGTTTACCGGTCGCCTGATGTTCGGGCGCCGTTACAGTGATGGTCTGCACCAGGCCATCGAGGCCAAGGAAGGGGTAAGGATCGAGCGGGAGTCACAGACCCTGGCTACTATTACATTCCAGAACTATTTCCGCATGTATGAGAAATTGGCGGGGATGACGGGTACTGCTGCTACTGAAGAAGAGGAGTTCCAAAAGATCTATGACATGGATGTGGTGGTAGTACCCACCCACATGCCGATGATCCGGGAAGATAAACCAGATGTAATTTACCGGACCGAGGAAGGTAAGTTCCAGGCTGTAGTGGAAGATATTGTTGAAAGATATCGGAAAGGGCAGCCGGTTCTGGTGGGGACTATTTCTATTGAGAAATCGGAAAAGCTGAGCAGCATGCTGTCCCGGCGGGGCGTACCTCATCAGGTGCTGAATGCTAAACACCATGAGAAAGAGGCCCAGATTATTACCCGGGCGGGGCATAAGGGTACGGTAACCATCGCTACCAATATGGCAGGGCGTGGTACCGACATAGTCCTGGGTGAAGGAGTTACCGATCTTGGAGGTCTCTATGTGCTGGGAACCGAACGCCATGAGTCCCGGCGTATTGATAACCAGCTGCGGGGCCGTTCCGGGCGGCAGGGGGATCCAGGGGAGTCCAGGTTCTACGTGTCGTTGGAGGATGATCTGATGCGGCTGTTCGGGGCGGAGAATATCGAGGGAATGATGGATAAGCTGGGGATGGATGATTCTGTTCCCATTGAACACAAACTTATTACCCGGTCGATAGAGAATGCCCAGCGTAAGGTAGAGAGCCGTAACTTTGATATAAGAAAGCATGTATTGGAGTATGATGACGTCATCAATCAACAGCGAGAGGTCATGTACTCTGAGCGTGATAAGGTGCTGAGTGGTGAGGATCTGACCGAGACGGTCCTGGCGATGATCGATGATGTAGCTGAATACATCGTGGATCGGTTTGCCGGCGAACAGAAGTATGCTGAGGAATGGGACCTGGAAGGTCTTATGAGCTATGTCCAACAGATATATCTTCCCCAGCCGGATTTCAGTGCGGAGGATCTGAAGGGGATGCTCCGGGATGAGGTCTGTGAGCTGCTGAAGGAGAAGGCCCGAGCCCTGTACGCGCAGCGCCAGGAAGAGATGGGGGAAGAGGTATTCGCCGAGTTGGAGAGGGCTTTGATGTTACGTATCATCGACGAAAAGTGGATGGATCACATCGATGCCATGGATCAGCTGCGGCACGGGATTTCCCTGCGGGCTTACGGGCAGCGGGATCCTCTGGTAGAGTATAAGTTTGAAGCCTACAATGCCTTCGAGGATATGGTGAACAGTATTAAGGAGGATATGGTTCGGTATATCTTCCGGGTTCGAGTGGTGGCCCAACCCGAGCAGCGAGCGATGGTGGAAAATCGGGGTGAGGAAGAAAAGGCCCGAAAGCCGGTGCGAGTAGGCAAAAAGATAGGGCGCAATGATCCTTGTCCCTGCGGCAGTGGTAAGAAGTATAAGAAGTGCTGTGGAAGAGGAGCTTAGCTAATGAGTCTTACGACTATTCTCGGTCTAATTATCGGCTTTGCTGGTTTTATTGTCGGGTTCCTGCTGGAAGGCGGCCATATGAGCATGCTGCTGAAAGAGACCGCAGCTCTCATTGTTTTTGGGGGAACCATTGGGGCAGTAGTGATCAGTTTTAGTGCCGAGGAACTTAAGACCGTACCCTATTTTTTTAAAGAGGTTTTTACGGAGAAGAAGATCCAATTCGGAGAAACGGTGGATATAGTGGTCAGTATAGCTGACAAGGCCCGGCGGGAGGGACTTCTGAGTCTGGAGACCCAGCTGGAGGAGATCGACAATGAATTACTGCGGCGGGGGCTGCAGCTGGTTATCGATGGTACGGATCCGGAACTGACTCGCAATATGTTGGAAATGGAGATTGAAGCTTATGAAAGTCGGCAGCAGGTGGGTATAGATATTTTTATGGCGGCTGGTGGTTTTGGCCCGACCATGGGGATCATTGGGACGGTAATGGGCCTGGTGCAGGTGCTGAGTAATATTAATGAACCCGATAAGATTGGGGGGGCTATAGCGGTAGCGTTTATTGCTACTCTTTATGGGATACTATCAGCCAATATACTATGGATACCGTTTGGTAACAAGCTGAAGGTCAAGACCGGTAAGGAAGTAGTCCATATGGAGTTGATACTGGAAGGTATTCTTTCGGTACAGGCAGGGGAGAACCCGCGGGTTATTCGCGAGAAATTGTTGACATTCTTGCCCCCGAATGAACGGGCAGCCCTGGCAGCGGGTGAACAGGTACGGATGGAGATATGATATGGCCAGATCCAGGCGGAGAAGAAGAAAAAAAACCGGGGGGGATGGGGACGGTTCGGGTATGGAGAGGTGGCTTTTAACCTATTCCGACCTCATTACTTTATTAATGATATTTTTTGTTTTAATGTATACCATGAGCCAGGTAGATGCTCAGAAGTTTGAAGCGGTAGCCAATGCTTTGAGCGAGGTGCTGGGGGGCAGCTCGGTTTCCATTCTGGAGACCTCCGGGCCTTCGGTGGTTGAAGGCCGCAGTGGACAGATAATTAGAGAGGGTCCGGGTGATACTACTTCGTTACAGGGTAATCTGGAGGCACTGGAAAAACAGCTGCACGAGTATATTAAAAGCACGGAAGGGTTGGCCGGGAACGTTCTCCTGATGGAACAGGAACGGGGGCTGGTGATAAGTATTAAAGATACGCTGCTGTTCCCCAAGGGTTCAGACGTATTAAGCCCCGGGGCTCGGGATATAATCCTTACTGTGGGGGAAAGTTTGCAGACACTGCCTAACTTTATTCGGGTGGAGGGGCATACAGATAATCTGCCTATTAATACCACCAAATTTCCTTCCAACTGGGAATTGTCGGTTTTACGGGCTACCAATGTGGTGCATGTGTTGAGCGAGGAAGCCAATATTCCTGAGGAGAGGCTGTCGGCTAGCGGTTACGGTGAGTATCGGCCTCTGGTGCCTAATGACAGCGAGCTCAACCGGGCCTTGAACCGCCGGGTTGATATAGTGGTTTTGAAACAAAAGTATGATTATTTTGAACCGCCCCAAATGAAAAGCGAGCCGGAGGAGGTTGAGTGATGTTCGAAGATGCTCTGGGGAAAGCCGTGGAGATCAGGAATTCCTTGCGAGAGATAGGTGAATCTCTTTGACCCGCAGGGATTGAAGCGTGAAATCGAGGAATTAGAGAAGAAGACCTGTCAGACAGGTTTCTGGGATGATAATCAGGAGGCACAGCGAGTCTTAAAGCAGATCAGTGATTTGCGGGAAAGCGTCCGGGTGCATGAGGAACTGTGCCAGGAAGCGGAGGATATTTGCGGCCTGCTGCAATTGACTGTGCAGGAGGATGACCAGGAGTTGTATCAGGAAACGGTGGAAGAGCTGGTCGAGTTGCAGAAGAGATTTGAAGACTATGAACTGA
>JAAZLJ010000233.1 GCA_012799365.1 Syntrophomonadaceae bacterium
AATGCAAAAATGAAGAAATTGAAGAAGTTGCAGTTGACGAAGACGAGGAATTCAAAATTGTCAAAAAAGTCTCTAGAACTGTATTCTACTGCCTCACTAAAGAACCCAATGAAGAAGGCAGCAGGATCACGGTCATAGAATAAGGGGGTACAGCATGTTTGCTTTTCAAAGCAGAGAATTGGAGCCAGTGTGGAGCGACTTCGCAGTCATAAATCATTCGTATATCCACGCTATCTCTATTGTTGGCCCGGAAATAGGCATTAAGGCTTACCGGGCCATGCTTTCAAGAGCCAGTAATTTTAGACTAGGCAGAGAAAGGGTTTATACTTCTTCGCAGTATCAACTAGAGGTTCGATCCAGAACCAGAACAGATCAAGGATATCAGATAATACTCATAAACCCTGGTCTTATTATCGCATTCAACCAAGATGAAATGCACCAAGCAATGTATAGACACTTAATTGAGATAGACGTTCCAGCCCCATCACCACGTGAACCCATCTTTAAAGAATGTATGGACAGGGTTTTAGAAAGAGCCGTAAATGCACAGTATTTCCGGCGACCAACCATAATGACAACTTTGCCAGAGATGGATACAGCACACATATATTTACCGCAAGAAGAGCTAAAATATCAATTCAGGGAACAAGCCGCTGAAGAAATCGCTCAATTCATTCCATCTCCAGCATCACCTGACAATTTATTTGCAGGGATCGAAGGGGTGGCTGACTACATCGAAAAATATTCTAACGAAATCGGCAACAAAGTAGCCGATCAAGTAGAATATTTGCACACCCCGGGGGACTACAGCAAGGAGCTTTTGGACAAATGTCCACGCCCGTTGTTTCCACAACAGGCAGATATAACAGCAGCCGGTTCTAAAACCTTAGATCGCCTGGGACACGTCATAGTCATGGGAGAAATGGGGGTCGGGAAAACTGCTATTGGTGCAGCCATGTGTTACTATCATGCCCAAGGAAAACCGTTTCGAGCCATAGTAACCTGTCCTAGCCATTTATTAAACAAATGGAAAAGGGAGATCAAGGAAGTGGTTCCTGACGCCAAGACAAAAGTCTTTGTAGAAAAAGATGGCAAAAAGCCATGGCAGCATTTCTTCGACCAGTGGAAAGAGTCTACCGATCCAGAAACCCCGGAATATTGGATTGTATCCAACGAAACCCTTCGGGGCGGATACATTCAAAAGCCAGGGTTTACTATTAAGAGAAGAAAGCGCTTTGATCCCGAGTTAGAAGAAAGAGTTTGGGCTGACCTGGCTGCATGTCCCGGATGTGGTTCCATTCTCATGTATCGGGTCAAGAAGAGGGACGAAGAAATCTGGATGGAAATGACGCCAGATGACTTCAAGAATCACAACACCAGAAACCACCAATGTTTCCGATGTGGCGAACCCTTGTGGCAAGCCGACGGTGAGCGCAAAGGCTATCGCAAAATCAGTGTCGGAGACATTATTAAAAAACTGATCCCTAAAGGTTTCTTTGACTATTATATAGCCGACGAAGCCCACCAGTACAAAAACGCTACAGCCCAAGGCATGGCGTTTGGAGGGGTCATATCAAAAGCCAACTACACCATAGCCATGACCGGAACTTTGGCAGATGGCTATGCGCAGGGTTTGTACTTCCTCCTCTGGAGATTGTGTCCGGCACTATTCAAAAAGATGAGGTACCGTCACAACGAGTCCAGTCGGGCACGGTTCCAGAAAGACTATGGATTCTGGATCCAGAAAAGCAGGGTCCGGGAAAGTTCGGAATACGGTACTACCAGTCGAAACAAGTACACTCGCCCTATACTCAAGCCCTTGCCGGGCTACACAATTGATGCCTTTCCCAAATTCCTACTTGAGCGTACCATCTTTCTAAGACTCTCTGATGTTGCGCCCTATTTACCACCCAAGACCGAATACGTAAATCTAATAGAAATGGACGAGGATTTACAAGAAAACTATCGTGATATATACAGGAAATTCTATACGCATATTCGGGAAGGTGGCCCCAGGGTAGCCAGTCAAATGCTTCATACCTGTTTAAGCTACCCAGACCACGCTAAAACCCCTTCAAAAATCACGCTTCGTTTGCATGATCCAATCTCAATAACAATCCCACCTTTAGACAAAAACAAACTCTATAATAAAGAAATCGCTTTACAAGAAATACTCCAATCTGAATTGGAATTAGGCAGGAAGTGTTTAATATTCTCTACTTATAGCAACATCAAAGACTGTCTGCCACGCATTGAATACGTTGTAAACGGAGTACCTGGAGCCGATCCAATTGTCCTACGGTCTAACACAGTAAGGCCAGCATGTCGGGAAGCATGGGTACAGGAAAGATTCGATGAAGGTGCCAATTGCTTGATATGCCATCCAGCATTGGTAGAAACCGGCTTAGACCTATATGACTGTGTAACTATTATTTGGTTGCAAACAGGCTATGTGCCATCTACTATAAGACAGGCATCAAGCCGTTCCTGGCGTATCGGCCAGAAAGAGCCAGTAAAGATAATCTTTCTCGCTTATAAAGACACGTTACAAGAGACATGCTTTCAGCTGGTCGGCAAAAAACTCAACGCAGCAGGGTTATTAGAAGGAGATATAACCAACGAAGGGCTTCGGAACTTCGGGGCAGACGACACTTCTTTCAGCGACGTAATCTCGATAGTCACAGACAATATAAAGATCGAAAACGCCGATGATATATTTGAAGCATACAAACCCGAAGTAGCCCGGATGCTTCACGTTACCAAAGAAGAAGAAATTGATGAGACTTTTCTGCCCTCTGGCGAAATTCGTCGCCATACAAGATCCAAGACTTCTCTTTCTATGCCATTGGTTACATTGGCAGACCTAATAGAAGAAGGCAGGGTAGAAGTCCCCAAAAGGCAGTTGAAGAAGATCAAAGGAGTAGAACAACAGTTGTTGCTACCATTCTTTTGATTATGACAGTCGAAGTCCTCGCCTTTAATCCCAACCAAAAGAGGCCCTGGAACAATTTTTAGAGCGCACATCTTGCTTTGCAGGCATAAGCCTCTATAAGTTGGCCCCCAAAATCTTCATACAACGCAAGCCAGGCGGTTGCTTCTGGGGGCATCGTAATATTGTTAAAAACAGTTTATACTGCATCTGCCCATTCTGACGAGTGGGCAGTCGGGAGTATAAGCTCCATTCCTGGGTACACATTAGTGAAGCCAGGTTAAAATATCGACTTCCCGGTATAAACAACACTGGGAACAAGAGGGCGCATAAGCGTCTTATTTGGATTATGAGGGTGGGGTACTCCGTGTTTTACGGGGTACCTGCAATGTTGTTTTATTGCGTCGTGGGGTTTAACATACCCAAGTATTCTGGCACACCAGATCACAAAGAGAGGAGGTTTATCATGCATAAGGATCAAGATGATGGTTAC
>JAAZLJ010000005.1 GCA_012799365.1 Syntrophomonadaceae bacterium
ATACTATAGTAACCCATTTCCAGGATATGGGGAGAACTCCCGACTATTATGATCTGATTATAACCGGGGATCTGGGGAAATACGGTCTGGCGGCGGCAGAAGCTCTGAGTATGAAATATGGTTATCCAGTGGAAAGTGGACGGATGGTGGATTGTGGAGTCATTATCTATAAGCCTGAACAGGACGCTCACGCCGGGGGCAGTGGTTGCGGGTGTTCGGCATCGATGTTCTGTGGGCCGATTTTAAACCGTATCCGTGACGGTCAATACCATCGCGTGCTGCTGGTAGCTACCGGTGCTTTAATGAGTCCTACCAGTACTCTGCAGGGTGAGAGTATTCCCTGCATCGCCCATGCGGTGGCGGTGGAGAATTAACCAGAGGCATACTTTTCGGACGTGTGCTATTCATTAAGGTTACTATGTCCGAGGTTATGAGAACCCGAGGAGGATGGTGATATGTCATATTTATCCGCGTTCCTGATGGGGGGGACGTTATGTCTCATTGGCCAGCTCATAATGGATCTGACCAAACCGGACATCACTCCGGGGCACATGCTGGTGGGATATGTGACAGGCGGTGCCATTCTAAGCGGACTGGGGCTGTACCAGCCGTTGGTGGAACTGGGGGGAGCGGGAGCAACGGTTCCGTTATCGGGATTTGGTCACCTGCTGGCTCAGGGGGCTTTAAATGGTGTACATGAAAAGGGATTGGTGGGAGCTTTTAGCGGTGGAGTGGAAGCCGCGGCGGCAGGCATCGCTGCCTCGATAGTATTCGGTTATATTATGGCAGTATTATTTAATCCGAAGGGGTAATCCTGATTGCAAAAAACACGAGTGATTATAGTTACTGATGGAGATGTGACAGCAGAAAAAGCGGTCTATCAGGCCAGTTTGAATGTAAATGCTTATCCTCTAACTCTATCAGCCGGTAATCCCACTCCTTTTTCCGGACCGGAGCTGGTTTTGCTCATTAAAGCGGCTCCCTATGATCCGGTGGTGGTGATGCTGGATGACCGGGGACAGGTGGGGCAGGGTATTGGTGAAAAGGCCCTGGAAACCTTACTCAAGGAGCCGGAGATAGAGGTGTTAGGAGTGGTGGCGGTAGCGTCGGATACCAAGCAAGCTCAAGGTGTCAGGGTGGATAGGGCGGTCACCAATCAGGGGGAAGTTTGTCACCGTCCGGTAGATAAAGACGGGGTACCGGAAGCACCGGGACATCAGTTTTTGGAAGGGGACACGGTAGAAATACTGAACCGTTATCCAGAAGTAAAAGTGGTGGGTTGTGGCGACCTGGGTAAAATGGAGGGTCAGGACGATTACCGGAAAGGGGCGGTTATTACCACCCGTTGTTTTCAGGAAATTCTGGAGAATAGCAGTGTTTGAAACCGCAGATATACGCTGATGAACGCAGATGACAAAAAATAGACGCAGAATACGCAGAAACTTATGAAAACGCTGAAAATAAAAAAATAACTCTATACGGGAGTGTGGTAACCCGGCGAAGCAACCTACGAAGCCAGAGATGTTTTGGCGAGTGTCGGCGTATCGAAGGCGAAGCCTGAGCGCCGGCGAGCAGGCGACGTCGCAGTCACACACCGAAGCGAGCTGATGTACTGCAGTCGACAAATCGGGGAGCGAGTGGGTTAACCACACTCCAATGAATGTTCTATTTTCATGCTATTGTTGGTGATACCTTCGGTATCATGAGCGTATGTCATGTAGAGCGTATTAATCGGGGATGAGGTGTGGGAGGTTAAATGAGAAAGGGAGGTGAGGTGAGAGATGATGCAGCAGCAAGACAAGAATATCTATCTGGGTAAAAAGTATGAAGAAAATCTCGCTTTTCTCCAGCAGGAGTTGGGGGAGGGGGAGAGCTTTGATCTCATCATTCGTGAATTCGAGGTTTTGGGTAAGAAGGCGGCTCTAATCTGTTTTGATGGGTTTGCCAAAGACGACATCATGGTTGAAGTCATGAAATCTCTCTTTGGTTTAAAGCCGGTTGGGTTTTTAAAAAATGACGTGAAAGAGATATTGACCCGGGGTATTCCCTATTTGGAAGTAGACACCGAAAATAAGGTGGATGACCTTCTGTATTCGGTGTTATCCGGGTCTATCCTTTTAATCATCGACGGTAGTGATCAGGCTTTTATCATAGATGCTCGAACTTATCCTGCCCGCCAGCCGGAGGAACCGGACGTGGAGCGGGTAGTCAGGGGTTCGCGAGATGGCTTCACCGAGACGATAGTTTTTAATACGGCCCTGCTCAGAAGGCGGGTTCGGGATCCCAAGCTGCGGCTGGAACTGATGAAAATAGGTAAACGCTCCAAGAGCGATGTTTGTGTAGCCTACATCA
>JAAZLJ010000048.1 GCA_012799365.1 Syntrophomonadaceae bacterium
AAGGCAGCAAGATTTTATATGGTTAAGGAGGTAGTGGGAAATGCCTAATTTTAGATCCAAGAAGTGGTTAATTGTCGGTCTTATGATGGTATTTTTGGCAGTTACTCTGGTTGGCTGCAGCAGCCAGGATGCTGATATCCCAGGAAATGAAGGGCAGCAAAGTGCAGAGCCGGTTACTTTATTGGTATCAGCTGCTGCCAGTTTGACTGATGCTATGGCTGATATTGAGAAGGCATATCAGGAGGAACACTCGAATGTAAGCTTTGATTTTAACCTGGGTTCTTCCGGTTCCCTGCAGCAGCAGATTGAACAGGGCGCTCCGGCTGATGTATTTATTTCTGCCGCCAAAGGTAAGATGGATCCTCTAGAAGAAAAAGATTTAATTGTAAAAGAGACTCGTAAAGACGTAGTTAAAAACACTCTGGTTTTGGTAGTAGGTAAGGATAATGACACCATTAAAAGCTTTGAGGATTTAGAAAAAGCCAGGGTAATTGCTATGGGTGAACCGGACTCAGTTCCGGCAGGTAAATATGCTTCTGAGACTTTGACCAATCTTAATTTATTGGACAAGTTAAAAGACAAAATGGTTTATGCCAAGGATGTACGTCAGGTACTGGCTTACGTAGAAAGTGGCGATGCCGAAGCTGGTTTAGTGTATCAGACTGATGCCAACATATCAGATAAGGTAAAAGTAGCGGCAGTAGCTGATGGAAGTTTGCATTCCCCTCTGGTTTATCCGGTAGCAGTAATTAAGGATACTGAAAACCAGGAGGAGGCCAAAGCCTTTGTCGATTTCCTAAGTAGTGAAAAAGCGGCGGTAATTTTCGAGAAACATGGCTTTACTATGGTAAAATAAGCAAACGTTGTGATTCCGGCACTCAGTTAAATTTACTGAGTGCCGGGTCCTGGATGTTGAGGCTCTCTTCGGATAGGGGAAGGAGAGTTTAATAGGAAATTGGTAGATGTTATGGCAGCGATGGATTTAAATCCACTCTGGGTATCATTAAAAACAGTATTGGTAGCAACCGCCATCACTTTTGTTCTGGGTATTATCATAGCCCGCTGGATGGCCAGGCGTGAATTCAAGGGTAAAAGCTTATTGGATGGGATTTTTATTCTACCGCTGGTTTTACCACCTACAGTAGTAGGCTTTATCCTGTTGTGGTTTCTGGGAAGAAACGGTTGGCTGGGCTCACTGTTTTTCGAAATCGGACGACCGGTGGTTTTTTCCTGGTCGGCAGCAGTTATTGCGGCTGCGGTAGTATCGTTTCCCTTGATGTATCAAACTGCCCGCGGGGCTTTCGAACAGATTGACGCTAATATCGAGGATGCTGCCCGTACGTTGGGGTCTTCAGAATGGGATGTTTTCTGGCAGGTCACTATACCTATGGCCTGGCCGGGAATAGCAGCAGGTACTATTTTAGCCTTTGCCCGTTCCTTGGGGGAATTCGGGGCTACCTTGATGCTGGCCGGAAATATTCCAGGTAGAACCCAGACTATACCGGTGGCTATTTATTTTCTGGTAGAAGGCGGCAGGCAGCAGCAAGCTTTAATCTGGGTGCTGGTAATCTTGTTGATTTCATTTATCAGTATAGTAGCCTTGAACTATTGGAAAAAACACCAACGCCGATTCAGCAGTCGCCCGAACCGGGAGGTGACTTCTGATTCTTAATATAGATATTAAGAAGACCCTGCCCGAGTTCAAGCTGGAGGTTAGCTTTGCTGTGGACCAGGAAATAATGGCTATTCTAGGGCCCTCTGGCTGTGGCAAAACTATGACCTTGAAATGCATAGCGGGCTTGATGACTCCCGACCAGGGTAAGATTATTTTAAATGAACAGGCATTATTCGATAGTCAGCAAGGAATTAACCTGCCGGCCCGGGAACGCAATATTGGTTTCCTGTTTCAAAATTATGCCTTATTTCCCCATCTCACTGTTCATGAAAATATCGCCTTTGGGATAAAAAGCTTACCAGCTGCTCAAAGAAATGAACGGGTGCAGCAGCTGTTAAGCAAGGTGAGAATGGAGCGTTTTGGACATCGTTACCCGGCGCAGTTATCCGGGGGACAGCAGCAAAGGGTGGCCTTAGCTCGGGCATTGGCGCCGGAACCGGAGGTATTGCTGCTGGATGAACCTTTTTCGGCTCTGGATACCCAGGTTAAGGAACGGTTGGAAGCAGAGCTGCTGGAGATACAGGCTGATTTTCAGGGGCATGTACTTTTTGTTACTCATAACCTGGCAGAAGCTTATCGCTTAAGCAGCAAAATGGCGGTTTACGAAACTGGCGGTTTGATACAGTGGGGTGACCGTCAAACTATTATTGAACGGCCAGCCAATAAAAAGGTAGCCTATCTAACGGGGATGGAAAACATTTTTAATGGTATAGTAAGCGGAATCGAAGGCTCCAGGCTGGATATTGGTCTGGGTACAGACTATTTAAGTTTGTATCTGGATAATCCGAGCAGCCTTGAGATTAATCAGGAAGTATCTCTAGCTATACGTCCGGACTACATCAAGTTAGCTGATAAAGGTGATGTAAACTGTATTTTAGCCGAGTTAACTGGTAGTACTGAGGAGCTTTCGTTTTATAGTTATAGCTTCCGCTTTAATGAAAAGATTAATCTTAAAGCCAATATACCCAAAAGTTCGGGGCCCAGGCTGATAGTGGGGAAAAGCTATCACCTTCATTTGCCTCCGGAAAATCTGGTCATAATTGGAGACAACGTATCAGCAGGGAGATCTTCCTAATAACGCAAGCTCCGGCGCCTTATTTACACTGAGGAAGTATGAGCAGGGGATTAAGCCCCTGCTTTTGTTATGGAAGGAAAGGGTGGCGTTTATTTTTTAAAGAATACCGCCACGGAATGGCTTTCATGGCTGATTATTCTTGGTATTAATATTATTTATCGGGAGAAGTTAAGCGGTTCAACCAAGAAATTTCTTTGAGTTGAACGTATTTCTTTGTGTTTTGGGTCGAACCAGTGACACATAGGTATCACAACGATGGTTTATAATTAAAGTGGAAGAAGATGCCGGCGTTTCTAGATAAAATTATTGGATAATACAAGGGGAAGGGAAATGTTCGTAATAAGGTGAATCTTAGTAACAACGGTTGTTGTAAGGGGGTAACCGCTATTGGCTTATCCGGTGCAAATAGGCTGGATTGATTTTAATAGTCGAGATCGAGACAAGATACTATCTGTTCTCAGCTTGTTATCTTTTCCTGCAGCAGTAGACGAACTGGGTATCGGAGTGGTTAGAGATGGGTTTGCTGACCTGCTTTTTCCTGGTACCTCGACGATTCAGACCAGGGCGAAATATTTCCTGTTAGTTCCTTATATTCTGATGGAATTAGAGCGGGAGAAGAACCTGACCCCCGCAGTGCTGCTTGATCGTCTGGCCCGGGAAGAACTGGCACTCATACCGGTACTCAGCAAGGATAATGCTGAAGGTGTTATCGGTGCTCGTGCAGGTGAGAAGCTGCAGCGAAAGCCTTCCAGCATTTATTGGAATGGGCTTTATACCTATGGCATTTTCCGCTATCCGACCCGGCTTTCTTTGAACGCTTATGCACGAGCGGTTTGGGCCATTAAAAGAGAAAAAAGCCTGCTTTCTTCGGCAGGAGTGGACCAAGCTGATGATAGCAGCAGCCTGTCTGGCGGCGTGGGCAGTTTCTGGTATGTCACGCCTCCGGATAAATGGCGGGAAAACTTGACCATCGAGCTTACCAGTGAAGAGGCCCATTTTCTGCGGGGAAGAGTCATCAGATCCAAGCACTCAAAAGACTCCCTGCTGGCCTTTATTTTGAAGAAAAATCTATCTGAAGTAACCACCTACGATGATATATCAATTATTGGTAAACGAATCAAGCTTCCTCAGGATATTCGCAGCGACTATGAAATGGCCCTGCGGTTTTCCAGATTCATCTATGGTGCGAACATCCGTTACAACGTTATTTTATCGAGTGGGCAGAATGAGACAGCCAATGAGGAATGGAATTGCTGGTATGAAGCAGCTGTTCAGGGTTTTATCCAGAATTACGATGTATATGAACCCTTTGATCGCCTCTCTATCAGCGGTCGCAACCGTGCCCGAATCCTTCCTTTTATGAGGAAGTGGAAACAAGCGGTGCTTACCGGGGATATCACAGAAATGGACCATCTCATAATCTCCCGTGAGATCGAGCTAAAAGGTAGGGAGCGGGCCAAGCTGCAGAACAGCAAAGTTTATCACTGGCAGGAGGGTACCTGGCTGGGGGGCGGTCGACTGCAGTATCGATTTAGCAATGTACGTACGCTGCTTGCGGACATTTTCAATGGGCTGGGACTGGGCGGTGATACGGATGTTTAGGTCAGCACAGGACCGGTTGGATTATGGGGAGATATTAAGACCGCCGGCAGGCTTTGTATGTGAGATTGCTGTTGGTACTACATATTCTTTGGATTTGGAGACTATGCTGGGGGTGCCCCTGGCTCTGTTCTTCAGGGAAGAAATGGACGAAAATCTGCTAGGAAACCCGATCGCTATATTGGAGGGACTGCGAAAAAGTGCGGATAAGATAGCCTTATTTTGCGAAGGTGGGCAAATCCAGGTGCCCCGAACGAATCCAGTGTTTGCACTGTTAGAAGACAGTGTCTTCGAGGTAGTGCTAAAAAACCAGAAGTCTTTTCATCCCAAGGTGTGGTTAATCAAGTACGTTGATAGCAATAGTGAAAAGCTGCTTTATCGTTTCATTACCCTGAGCCGTAATTTAACTTTCGACCGCAGCTGGGATGCAGCAGTGGTTCTAGAGGGTGAAGTCAGTGAAGAGGTAACGGATAAAAATCGACCCCTGATTGATTTCTTGCGGTTTTTACAGGCAAGAACCACGGCTGCTGATAAGGAAAAACGAATCAGGGCCCTGGCGGAGGAACTTCCCCGGGTGCATTTTCAGACCCATGACCAACATTTTATTGATTTTTCCTTTCTTCCTCTGGGAATCGGTAAGGGTTATAACAAGGAGTCCACTGGTCTTTTTAAGAAATATCATCATCTGTTGGTTATTTCTCCTTTCTTGAGCAGAACCACTGTCCTCGAACTGGATAGACTGTCACTAACCAACTCCCATAAAACGCTGATCACGCGCAGGTCGGAGATACCCCACCTGACCCAAGAAATGCTGGACAGTTTTCCCTGCTACTGCCTTAAAGATACCGTGGTCGATGGTGAGGAAGCCATCAGCGAATCTGAAAGCGCCATGGCAGACATCCAAAAACAGGATATTCACGCCAAGCTCTATTTTAAAACCAAATATACCGAACACGACCTTTATATCGGGTCGGCCAATTGTTCCCTCAGTGCCTGGAATGGGAACGTAGAATTTATGCTGCGGTTAAGATATAAGAAATGGGGCTTTCGCATTTCCCAGGTCATTGATGAGCTGTTTGGCAGGGATAAAGAGGATTTTGATGAACGGCACAATCCCTTTGAAAGAATTGTTGAAATGCCTGAACCAAACCATGATGAAGATGATGTGCAGCAGCTGCTGCAGAACGCGATAAAAAGTCTCTGCCGCTCAGGCCCCAGAGCTAACGTTACTGAAAATAACGGCCTGTACGCTGTTACTATTCGCTTTGATCTGCAGAAGGTCGATACTGAGATTGACATGACTATCGAATTGCTGGGAGGGGGCAGTGCGGCGAAAATTCAGAATACAACCGTTCTGTCAGGTTTATCCCTGCTGGAATTGGGCGAGTTTTATATAGTGACGGCAGAGCTGGGCGAAGAAAGCCTGCAGCGCATTTTAAAAATTCCTACCCGAGGCATCCCGGCAGAGCGGGATGCAGAAGTATTCAAAACCATCATTAAAGATGAGGACACCTTTCTGCGCTATGTGGTTTTTTTACTCTCTGATGATTACCTGCTGGCCTTACTGGAACAGCAAACGGAACGGGGAAAAACAGGCTCGAGCAGCTGGAGTTTTTCCGGCTATGATCGGCCGGTGCTCTATGAAAACATGTTGAAGGCGGCCGCCCGCTCTCCGGAAAAACTGCGTGAGATTGATGAAATTATCCAGCTGTTGGATGATACGGATATCGTCCCTCCGGAATTTGATAGACTTTATACGACTTTTCTGCAAGCGAGTAGGAGGCTAAAGTCATGAGTAACCTTGCTTTAAGAGAAAAACAAATTCTTGAGGGTCTTAAAGATTTTCAACGAGCGACGGTAGAACGGGTTTTCGATCTGTATACGAGTGGGCACAATCGCGTCCTGGTGGCGGATGAAGTGGGCCTTGGTAAAACACTGATTGCCCGCGGAGTGATAGCCAAAACCGCCGTTTATCATCAGAAAAAAGATTTGTTCAAAGTGGTCTACATCTGTTCCAATCAGAGCATCGCCAGTCAGAATCTTACCAAACTCAAGATAAATAAGACAGATTCCATAGAAACGCTTTCAGATACCAGGTTATCGATGCAGCACCTTAAGATATTCGAGGGCGAGCTGACTGCCCAGGAGCGCAAAAACTATATCCAGCTCATCCCACTCACGCCAGGGACTTCGTTCAATATGACCGGTGGAAGCGGCAGCGTACTGGAGCGGGCCTTGATATTTGCAGTTTTGCGGCGGCACAAAGGTTTTAGCAGATATCTGGACGGTCTGGAAAAGCTGATGATCGCTAATGCCGAAAAAAGCTGGTCATGGTATAAAGAACACTTTGAGAAACGCGTTTCCGAGTGCAATAAGGCCAGTTGTGGGCGGTACCTGAAGACCATGGAGGAACACCTGAACGACTATTTTGACACTCATGATGAACTTCTAGCAGAGGTAACCGGTTTTTGTATGAAAATAGAACAAAAAGGTGAAAGGCCAGCGGGGGCTTTTCGAACAATCCATAAGCTCCGTCAAATGATGGCAGAAATCGGTGCAGAAATGTTGGATGCCGATTTGGTCATCATGGATGAGTTCCAGCGTTTTCCGGAGCTTATCAAAAACGATGACGATAGTGAAACTGCTGTGCTGGCACGAAGATTCTTTAATCCAGCCGGGGATGATAACCAGAATACAAAAATCCTACTGTTGTCAGCCACACCTTACAAACTCTACTCCACATTGGAGGAAATAAGCGAAAGCCAGGCAGACGAACACTACCGCGAGTTCATGGAGGTTACTGACTTTCTGTTCGAAAATAACCCCGAGCAAAAGGCTGAATTCAGGCAGGTATGGCGCGATTACTCGGTGACCTTGAATGAAATAGGGACAACCGATCTGACCATCCTAACTGCTAGAAAGAATAAAGCAGAGGATGTACTGTATCAGGGTATTTGCCGAACCGAGCGTTTGTCAGTAAAGGACGCAGATAGTTTGGTGGATGCCGCCAATAACACTTTGGAGATTGCCCAAGAAGATGTTATTTCCTATGTTCAAGCCGCTAGGCTGCTGGAGGATATCGGTCTCCAACAGCAGGTGCCGGTTGACTATATTAAATCAGCACCATACATATTTTCCTTCATGGAAGATTACAAGTTAAAGACGAAGGTTTTTGACTATTTTCGGCAAAATCCGGATAAGCTGACACTGGCACGCAGGTCAGGGCTATGGGTAAATGAGCGGTCAATAGCCAGATATAAAAAACTGCCCGACACCAATGCCCGACTCAAGCGGCTGCAAGATGAGGCCCTGCCCCCGGGTGCAGAACTGCTGTTGTGGCTGCCTCCTTCCCGGCCTTATTACGAGCCGGGTACCGTGTTCTCCCGGGTAAAAGATTTTTCCAAAGTGCTGGTGTTTTCTTCCTGGGTAATGGTGCCCAGAGCCATAGCCACCATGCTTTCTTATGAAGCGGAGCGGTTAACCATCGGGGCCCTGATCAGAAAGTCGCCTGGTACCGAACGGGAGAACCGCAGCTATTTCCCCCAGGATAATAAGGTTCGTTTTCCCAGACCACGTCTCAGGTTCAGTATGCGGGATAACCAACCCGCCAATATGACGCTCATGAGTCTTGTTTACCCCTGCGTTACGCTGGCCAAGCTGTACAACCCGGTTGACTATCTCAATGCGGGTCTGACGCAGGAACAAATCCAGGCCGAACTGCGGAACAAGATCAAGGCCCTGCTCGCTGCGATTACCTTTACCCCCAAACAGGATGAGATCGGTCATGACGAACGCTGGTATTCGGCGGCCCCGATATTGTTTGACCGGAACGAGAAAATGATCCAAGATTGGCTGAATAAGCCGGATGTTTTTCAGTACCTCCAGGGTGAAGAAACACAGGGAAACAGTGGCGAAGATGATGACCGTAGTGCTTTACAAAAGCACTTTGACGAATTACGAGATATTCTCCACCAGGCAGATAATGCTGTACTGGGAAGACAGCCGCAAGACCTGGCTGATGTGCTGGTGGATATGGCTATGGCCTCTCCAGCGGTATGTGCCCTGCGGCTGCTGGGGACAGATTTGGCGGATTCTTCCGCACTGGCAGCTCGGTTTGCCAAAACTCTACTGGATCAATTTAATATACAAGAGGCAACTTCCATTGTTGAATTGTGTTATGGTTCGGAAAGACCACATTGGAAAAACGTACTGCGTTACTGTGTGGATGGGAATTTGCAGGCAGTACTTGACGAATACGCCCATATTTTGATCGACGATAATGGATTGCGGTATACGGCTGAAGATATTCGGGCCCAAAGGCTTTGTGAACTGATGGAGGCGGCCATCAAAACCACTACCGCCAGCTACAATGTCGATACATACCCGAAATTTCGCTACCGCGTTAAAAGAAGCCAGGCTCGCCGCCGGAGTTGTAAGAAACCAGGATTCATTAGGATGCGAACCGGCTATGCAGTTGGGTTTTACGACGTAGGCGGCAGGGAGAAGAGCTTGCAGCGTAAAGACAGCCTGCGCAAGGCCTTTAATTCTCCCTTTAGACCTTTCGTGCTGGCCACTACTTCCGTTGGGCAGGAGGGACTGGATTTCCATTTCTACTGTAGAAAAGTTGTTCACTGGAATCTGCCCTCCAATCCGATCGACATAGAGCAGCGTGAGGGACGCATTAACCGCTACAAATGCCTGGCTATTCGGCAAAATATCGCGAAAAAATATGGTGATATACACTTCCAGGAGGACATCTGGCGTGAGATGTTTGCCAGAGCCCACCAGGAGGAAAAAGATGATAACTGTCCGGAGCTGGTTCCCTTCTGGTGCCTGGCTGAAGATACACCGGTAAAAATAGAACGAATTGTACCCATGTATCCACTGAGCAGGGACCAGGCCAAATATGAAAGGTTGATAAAAATTCTTTCGCTCTACCGGCTCAGTCTCGGTCAGCCGAGGCAGCAGGAACTGCTGGAATATGTACTGCAGACCGATTTAGA
>JAAZLJ010000049.1 GCA_012799365.1 Syntrophomonadaceae bacterium
ATAATAAGCCAGTACGATACATTTTAGTAAGAACGCGTCGCCGGGTTACGATACTCCCGTATAGGGTTATTTTTTATCATCTGCGTTTATCAGCGTATATCTGCGGTTTCAATTTTCATAGCAGCAGAGCGACCAGAGCACATAAAAACCCGGGATTTAACCGGGCTGAAGAACAGGCTGATGGCTACAGCAAGGTGCTGACACTACACACATGCCTGCTTTTTCTTATATAAATTAAGGATGAGTTCTATCTCTCCCTGACCCCGTCCCAGAATCCGGGCTATCTCCTCCAGATCATATCCACAACGATACAACCGGGGTACCACCAGGTACGGATGCGCCTGACGCAGCTCTTCCTGGTTAAAAGGTAATGAAGACTCAACCACCTCTGGTGGCGGATTCTGCCGGGGCATCCCCGAAGAAAGAGGTTCTTGAGGAACAGATTCGAGATAAGAAATTCTTTCGTCCAGACTGGTTACCATCTGCTCGGAGACTATCACCGCATTATCCATGGCCGCCTCCAGATCCTGTTTAACTATATCGGCTTCCTCCAGCAGATCCTGCAGACTGCCCGTAAACTCCTTCACGAATCGTTCCTGTTGGGAAACACTGTATAAGGCGGTACCACATAGAAAAATGGCCACAAAGATGACCATCATTGACCATCCCATATTGTTCACCTCAGGCTATCACATCAATATTCCGACCCACCAGGGTTTCGTTATCCCCCTCATTATCTTCATTCTCTATATTCTTGCGTTTATCCTCTTTTCCTGACTTATTTCGATCTTTTTCTTCTCCCGGTTTATCTCTGATAACAGCTTTTTCACCAGCCGGTAACTCGTTAACCGAAGTCTCGTTCTTAACCGCAGCCTGAGCCATCTGGGCAGCCAACTCCTGCTGCTGATTGGTGTTAGCCTGCTGTTGTATTTGCTGAACCCGCGAGACTTCATTAACCTTGGGAATCAATACCTGCATGTCTATGCTTTTGATGGTCATGATTCTTACCCCCTATGGGTTTAACTTAACGAAGTTAACTTTACCTCTCCATCCTCCAATATAAACATAGCATATTTAATAGGGTCGTTAACCACGTAAATTGCCCTTCCTATAGCGATATGCACACCGGGGTATACCACATCAAAAACTCTTATCCTTCCTCTTTGTACCCGATTGAATTCCCGTTCCAGTTCTGCCTGCCGCTTTTCCATCCGGGTTATTTCTTTCTGCATGACCTTGTAATCTTCCAGAAGTTTGATCAACACCAGGCGCCGACTGGAGGAAAGATTTTCCGGTGACCTGGCCAGCTGCTGCATGCTTTGAAGATTCTGAGCAGCCAAC
Source organism: Syntrophomonadaceae bacterium (assembly GCA_012799365.1). GTDB lineage: Bacteria > Bacillota > Syntrophomonadia > Syntrophomonadales > Syntrophothermaceae > JAAZLJ01. Next base: position 1,342 of record JAAZLJ010000049.1, read on the forward strand.
TCGAGGGCTTTTTTCTTGTCACGATACTCACCCATCAAAATGCGGTACTCTTCACGTAAAGCCGGGTCTATGCCTACTTCCAGATTGGTCTGGGTAGCCAGGGTGGAACCGATAACCCGGGCCGAGATTTCATCTCGAGCCTGAATCTTCCCCCCCACGATAGTGCCCTTTCTCCCTTCGCACCGCACCGATGCCCCGGACCAGAC
>JAAZLJ010000050.1 GCA_012799365.1 Syntrophomonadaceae bacterium
ATGCGGAACAAACCACAGGAGATAGGCCTTGTGCTCTTGCATCCGACAGCATTGAATTCAGTTGCTCTATGGCACGCCTATCGAATTGCAGACCATTGGAAAGACTTTTCAATATGGGTTTGTATGCATCGGGAAGAGGGTTTTTGTCGTTCACCAACGTAAGCATCCAAGCCCCATTATCTTGCCTGGATGGAGTAGACTTGTGCGGTTCACCGGTGTTCACCGTGGTTTGTTCTGACAGTTTTTCTTCTATGCGAATTTGAGCCGCGATCATCTCTCTTGTAATGGGTTTTATCCTTGTATCTGTGGTGTATTTCTCGAAAACTAGAGCACATTCCCCAAATAACGCGAGTGCGAATGCGAATATCATCAGTGTGGATATTAGTCTTTTCAAAAATGAACCCCCCTGTTATGATTGTTGACACAATCATAACAGGGGGGTTCATAGAGTTGTCTTACAGATGTGTCAAAGTTGTTACATCTACTGCTTCACGTAAAAACCTTGGCCACGGCCTTTCGTATCTTCTAGTCTTTTATCTCCACTGCAATATCCTCGCCCCTTGCTGGAGGGCCAGATTCGGATAAATATAAAGATATTCCGCTATAGCTTTTCGGGTCGCCCGCTCCTTTTTCACTTTTTACCGCTGTAACACCAATGATATTGCCTGCAAATCCTTTTATTGCACAAGTTTCGTTTACGATGAAGGTAAGGGAGTCTCCGCCGTTAAGCCCCAAGTATGCTGCATATATCTCTATCATTTCCACAACATCAAGTTCGGTAAGTATTGTTCCGGCCTGATATGAGAAAACATCGGCTCTCCATATTGCCCCCGTTACGGCGTTGAGCGTCAGTCGTATACTGATTTCTTCATTGTCAAACGTGATTGCCCAATAGCTGTATTCAGGTGGCAGTTCCGTGCTTATCCTTACCCACCTATCTGGTTGATTCCCTTTCATAGCCGGCCGATTCTCCCAAAGAGATGCATTAGTACGAGTGAATTCATCTTCCAACAGCTCCAGTGAAATGATCCCATGTGTACTGAAATATAATAATCCAGCTTTCGCTGCAGTAAGAGCCTGTTCCATGTTGAGCTGGCCTTCGACCGGTTCATGTGGCCGTACATTGCCACCAGGAGTATTCCAATTTGCCAATATTTTGGCCATCGTCTCTTCTTTAAGCTTCACTACATTTGGGTTTGAGCTTGAATTTGCTTCTTTGCCCGTCCCTGCTGTAGCCTCCAATACCGATGGGACATGGATGTTCCCGGTCGCTACAAGCAGCATGGCTTCCTGTCTATCGAGCAGAGTGTTTGTCAGTATCCACCCGCAAAGGGCTATCATAAGTGAAAATGCAACCCCCAAAGCTGTATATATACCTTGCTTATCCATCGGTCTTACCCTCCTCGCAGAGCAGATTTATCTCAACCAGGGTGCCCTTTTGCTCCTCACTGGCAAATCTGAGAGTTGTACCATGTATCTCGGCAATCCTTGAGGCTAGAGCAAGCCCCAATCCCGCACCGTACTGCTTACGCGAACGGGATTTATCCACCATATAGAACGCTTCGGTGATGCGCTCTATTTCATGAGCTGGTATCCCGCGTCCGTTATCAGCAACACCTATGCAATACCGTTTACCGTACCGTTTGCCGGTGATTTTGATCTTCGTACTGCCTGCCTTAAGGGAATTGTCAATGAGGTTTATCAAACATGTTTTGAACAGGTCATAGTCAACCCGGATGTAAGCGTGCTCCGTTTCCAATTGCAGTTCTATCGTCTTTTTTGCCAATAAGGGCATTAAGGGTCGAGCGATATTTTCTAGTAAATCGTCAGCAAGCATTTCCTCCAGGACAAAATCCTGACGATCTAGCACTATCAAATCCATAAGTTTTGCTGATAATGCTTCTAGACGTAAGCCCTCATCTAAAATGTATCTTGCGGCGTTTCTTACCTGGTCGCGTGACAGCTCTTTTTGATAAATCATGTCTGCGTATCCGATGACCGAGGTGAGTGGTGTTTTAAGTTCATGGGTAAAACTGGCGACAAAATCCTCTTTTTGCTGGGCATTAGTGGATAGTTCATCGATTTTTTCCTCAATGGCGTCCGCCATCATGTTGAAGCTTTCGGAAAGCTCACCCATTTCATCGCTGGTGGAAACAGAAATCCGCTTGTCATAATGACCGCTTGCAATCCATACGGATGCTTTAGTCAGCTTTTTGATGGGTCGAGTAAGCAAGGTAGCCAGAATAAATACTAAGAGCATACTGACGCCGAGCGTGAGAAAGTATACTCGTCCAAAGCTCTGTATCATCTTTTCCTTTTGCATGCTGATCGAGCTGATGTCCGAAGCAACCAATAAATAGAAATTTCGTCCACTTTGAACAAGTTTTCCACAGACCATGATATATTGCTTTGAACCGATTTGCTCGACGCGGTGCGTCACCGTATCATCGGATACCATCTCAAGCATTTCAAATCGGTACTCAAGCGGAAGGTTCGAGAAAACCAAGGATTTATCTTCTGCGAAAACCGCGACCTGACTGTCGTAATCGAAGGGAAGAGCATCCTGAAAGCTGTTCGCGTTGGTAATAAGCGCGGCCTGTACGGAAAACTTATTGTATTGGTATTCGTCAAGCGCACGTTCCGTTTCGCGCTCAATTGCATTTTTGTAGGAAGAAGTAATCAGCAGGTAGCCAGAAAGGGATAGAGCCATGCTTAGTACGAGTGTTGCACAAAGGAATATCTTGGCAAACAACCTCACATACTATCCCTCCAATCGGTAGCCAATGCGAAAAACTGTCTTAATGCGCTCCTCCCACCCGAGTTTTTTCCTGAGGCGTTGGATATGAGAGTCCAGTGTCCGCGTTTCTCCGAAAAACTCCTCTCCCCAAACTTTTTCATAGAGACGGTTACGGTATAGCGCCACATTCTTATTACGTACAAGTTCAACCAACAAATCAAACTCTTTAACGGTCAGGTCAATTATCTGCCCATCTTTTTTCACCAGTCGGGCCTCAATGTTGATAGCCACATCATGGAAGGATAATTGCTTTTCGCATTTACCGCATCGGCGCAAAACCGCTTCCACCCGTGCAGACAGCTCGCCGATTTGAAAAGGTTTGACGATATAGTCGTCGGCTCCGAGTTTCAGTCCAGTGATCCGATCGTTGACCATGCCCTTTGCAGTAATGAAAATCACGGGTGTTCCAAGCGGCTTGATATATTCGAGCAACTCATAGCCGTCAATCTCGGGCAACATAATATCGAGCAAAATAAGATCGAAATCTTCTTTTTCGATGATGTCGGCAGCCTGCTTTCCATCAAAAGCGCAGGTACAGTGATAGCCCTCGTCACTCAGATTTATGTATATCAGATTGGAGATTGCCTGTTCATCTTCAACGATAAGAATATCGAGCATGTACGATACCTCCTTTCCAACATGTGTCCACTCTATCACAAAGATGCGTTATAGTTGTATCATAGGTACATAGATATCTTCTGCAATCGATTCGTCTGGTTTATTAAACCCCTCTGCAAATGACTCTACCGACGAACACTTCGCAGCTGCACATAATAAACAGATTAATTTCAGTTGATGAGTGTCGGAGCGAGCGGGTTAATATTCTCCAATACGTGTTGTTTTTGTGCTGTTGTTGGTGATACCTTCGGTATCATGGATGTCTGTACATAAAAGCTGATGACCGGGAAAAGACTATAACAGAAGAATGTTATAGGAGGGAACCATATGACGGTCAAAAGAGGGCAGATAATCAGTAAAGAGGAATTCATGGCCGGGGGTCATTACGGCAAGGAACAGTACGAAGGCTTACTGGTCAGCGGAGATGTGGAACATGGCTACCTTCAGCTCGGGGTGCAGCTGGATGAAGATCGGGTACTGGTTGTAGATTCAGCCAGCGAAGACAATGTCCGGGAAAGAATTCAGAATTGGGCACCTCAGATCCAGAAGATTCAAAAAGAATACGGTAGTAATATGGATCTGCAGAATTACTCATAGTAATGCCTTGAAAAATGGTTTTGAAACCGTAGATAGACGCTGATGGACGCAGATTAAGATAACAATAGACCCAGAGAAAGCCGAAAACACAAAAAATATCCAAAAGGGTGTGTGGTAGCCCGGTAGAGCGGGTTACCACACACCAGTAATTATCTTACTATATATCGGACCAGGCCTGGTAAGCCTCGGGGAAAGGGAGAAGAGCCCTTTCCAGGACTCCGTGGGCCAGAGCCAGGAAAACTCCATAGTTGACGATGGGAACTCCTGCTTCCCGGGCCCGGGCGATACGGTTAAGCATTTCCCGCCGGTTGATCATGCAGGCCCCACAGTGCACCACCAGGTCGAAGTCTTCCAGGTGGTCAGGATAGCGGGCACCGGACGACCATTCAAACTCCAAATTTCCTCCCACCATCTGACGCAGAAAACGTGGAATCTTAACCTTTCCGATATCGTCTTCCTGGCGGTGATGGGTACAGGCCTCGGCGATGAGGACCCGATCACCGGGTTTCAGCCGGGACACCCGGGCTGCTCCCCGCACCAGTTCCGTCAGGTCTCCTTTGTAGCGGGCCATCAGGATGGAAAATGAGGTCATGGCTATCTCGGGCGGGGTAACTGCTGCCACCTGGTTGAACACCTGGGAATCAGTGATAACTATAGCCGGCTGTTTTTGCAGATAAGTCAGGGCCGCAGGCAGCTCCGTTTCTTTCACGATCAGTCCTAGCATATTATGATCCAGCAGGTCGCGCAGGGTTTGAACCTGAGGGAGGATCAACCTTCCTTTGGGAGCGGCAGCATCTATGGGTACCACCAGAACGGCCAGGTCGCCGGGCTGCAGCAGATCACTGACGATATTTGGCTCCTCCAGGGCACGGGGAGCCATTTTGATGATCTGCTGTTTGAGTTCTTCGATGCCCCATCCGGTCAGCGCACTGATTGGCACCATCGGACTGCCCAGCTCATCTTCCCACCGGGCAAGCAGAGCAGGGTCATATTTTCCCGTGTCCACTTTATTTACAACATATACCATGGGAATTTTTCGGGACTGGATATGCCCTTTTACTTCCTGCTCATACCGGCCGATTCCCTGTTCCGGCTCCACCACGATAATAGCTAGATCCGTCCGGTTCAGAACCTCCAGGGTCTTTTTTATTCTTAGCTCTCCCAGCAGGCCTTCATCGTCGATACCGGCGGTATCGATCAATTCCACCGGGCCAATAGGTGGGAGCTCCATGGCCTTTTGAACTGGATCCGTAGTGGTCCCGGCCAGGGGAGAAACCAGAGCGATATCCTGATCGGTCAGCGCATTGATGAGGCTGGATTTGCCTACATTACGCCGACCAAAAATAGCTATGTGCAATCGCATGCCGCGCGGTGTGCCTTCCATCATCCTAACCCCCTGTTGGATAAGTCTATCCCCGGTCCGGTCATATCTTCATGTTTTGTCACGATAATAGCACAAGTTGGAAAACCTGACTATAGCATGGTAAGAATTTGTATGTTTGAACAGGAACCATCCGGTACCGTGTAGAACATAATTAGATAGATAGTTTTTCTACCAGTACTTATTCCAAGATTATATGGTGCTCAGACGGAGCCCGGTTATTTGAGCTGCTGTTTACCGCCGGGACGTAAGTGAATTGTGGAAAGGGGAGTTTATTGGGTGAATTTTACGCGCAGCCTGAAATATCCGTTTCAGGACTCGGACTGGCTTACCAAGTTGATAGTGGGTGGACTGTTGAATCTGGTTCCCGTAGCCAATCTGCTGTCAGCCGGGTTCAGTCTCGAGGCCATGAGGATGGGAACTCAGGGACATGAGAAGCTTCCTGAATGGGAAAACTGGCTGGATAAGTTTGTTCTGGGACTGATGGGAGCAATCATCAGCGTAATCTACAGTTTAATTCCGATTATACTTATGACGGCGGGAGGATTAGGAAGCGATGGAGCGACGGGTGCAGGATTACTGCTCGGAACGATGGCCCTGTTCCTGGTAGCTTTTCTGATGCCCATGATAATGGCTAACTACGTGGCCCGGCAGCAGTTCGGGGCCGCCTTTTCCCTGGGAGAGGTATTTGACCATCTCAAAGTGGTGCTGGGAGACTTCATAGTAGCCTGGGTACTGGCCATAGTCATCGCCTTTTTCATGTTCCTGGTTATGTTCATTCCCATCGTCGGTTGGATAATAGCTCTTTTCGCCGGTTTCTATATACAGGTGGTGTTTGCCAACATTTTTGGACAGCTATATTATCAGGGAAGTCTGCCAGCTGAAGAAAATTAAACTCCATACTACCTGTACCACCTCAAGGGAACATTCGTTTCCATTGATTTTGCCCGGGGCCGGTGTTAAAATAGTATACGCATGATTTTTAGGTCAATATCAATTACGTCGGGATGTGGCTCAGTTTGGTAGAGCG
>JAAZLJ010000051.1 GCA_012799365.1 Syntrophomonadaceae bacterium
GACAGGAACCAACCAAGACCAAACCAGCCGCGGAGCAAACTACGGAGCGCAAACTATCCCGGCCCTTGACCAACGAAGAAAGCTGTATAACAAGGTCAAAGCATGCAAGACTCTATCATCCCAGCGAAGTGTGACACAGGCTGGCCTTAGACTCCCAGGTTTATGTAAAGCAGGCACCGCCCCCTCCTCTATCTACAGCTTACGCTCGATCCACTCCAGCTTCTCCAGGATAGCCGCTATTCGTTAGATAAGCAGCGATTCATCAACGTGATGAAAAAGGTGGAACTAGTACATCCAAAAACTCGCAGGAAACATTATCAGTTACCGAAAACATGCGCTACAGGAACAGACCCCTCACACAGCGGATCACCCGCTCCTGTTCCTCCTCGGTCAGGCTGGTTCCTGACGGCAGGCAGACTCCCTGCTGGAAAAGCCTGCCACTTACGCTTTCCTCTTCCCCATGGGTAAAATACCGGCACCCAGCAAACAGCGGCTGCAAATGCATGAGCTTCCACACCGGCCGGGACTCGATATTCTCCGCCTCCAGGGCCTGGATAATATCCATAGTGCTGCTGGACAGACCGGCGGATCCAGGGTCATGGCCGTCAACCAGCGGTTGGCCCGCCCGAAGGAAAATTATGCCTTCCAGGTAACCCAATAAGTCCGGGGACCAGTAAACTGCACCCCGTCAAGTAGACAGTACAAAAAATAAAAGTTTTTAAGCACCTTGGTTTTCCATGTATGCTTCTGCAGGGTGCGCCATATTATCGCTTCCTTCAGTTCTTCAGTTATTGAGTCTGATTTTTATAGCTTTGCTTTAGCAGCACTAACCCTGCTCCCACCATCGCACCAAGACTATCAATAATTACATCTTTAACCTGGGCTCCCCTGCCCGGGACAAACAACTGGTGTACTTCGTCGCTTATCGCATATACGACACAAATCCCCAGCGCTATAGCCAGAGCTCTAAATCCGTATACCTCGCTCCTCCTCAGAGCGTTCATCACCAGCACCCCCAGCACTAAATAGGCAGCAAAATGTGCATTTTTCCTTACTATATGATTGACACTTCCGATATCTATATCCGTATCAGGCAAAAATCTCTCCACCGTCTGCACAACCACCCTGGTTATTCCTGTACTCAGCTGGTTAGAATCCTCGGCTGCCTGAGATGATAAATGAAAAATTAACAGCATCCAGAGTAAGACTACTATCCAGGAAAGAATTCGTTTCTTAGACATATACATTTCCCTTACTTGTTAATCTGGAGTCCAACCCACAGTAAAACAACTACTGGTAAGTTCCGGTTGACTTGCGAGGTTTATGCGAGGAGTTCCGACTTGCCCTTGTCCCTCTATAGTACCTTAGCATAACCTAAAGGTACTACACCGTTCCCCGACCCAGCTTCCGGCTCATCTCCTCCATGAACTCCTTATCATCTACCGGCATCCGCCGGGCCATCCGGTCCGCCAACTCCCTCTTTTCATAGTGGTTGATGATAGCAGTAACCATCATATCCTTCCGGTATTTCATAGGCAGCTTAAGATTCAACACCTCACCGATAGCCAGCAGCTTCTTTTTCGTGTACCGGTCGAGGTATGAAGCCATCTCCTCTACCTCCAGCCCCGAAATCACTTCCACCTCCGCTGCAGCATCAAAATCCTCATCCTTCCCCCGACTACCGCCAGCGGGCTTCGTCACCACCGGCTGCAGAGCAGGAACCCCAACCGGCCTCTCCCTCACTTCTTCCCCCTCAACCCGGCACCGCCGAGCCAGGTCCTTCAGCATCTCCTCCACCGTCCACTCCTGATAGAACTGCAGAACCGGTCGGGCCAGGTCCAGAATCTCCATCAATCTCTTTACCTTCATACTTAACACCTCAGATCTTGTCTAAAAATTCGCCCAGAATCTCCTGCAGCAGTTCACTCTGTTTACGGGCAGTACCGCCCGACCCGGCTATAGCGTATACCGGAACCCCCATCGAGCTCGCCTGGGAAATACCATCCCCATCGGTAAGATACTGAGCAAATACCTGATCCCGGTGCTGCTCTTTCAGATCATTGATGATGGCACTCTGGGACTGGATAGGCTTCTCCTTGTACTCCCGGACTTTGTTAGCTACGATGCCTACCAGTTCAGTCTCCACATAGTTACCATCCTCAGCCAGGCGAAACATACGGTTCAACTCATCCACCTTGGTCACGATGGAGTGGATACCATAAGTCGACAGCCAATCCGGCAGCATAGGAATGAGGTAATAATCACTGGTATAGATGGAATTCTGGGTCAGGTAGTGCATACTGGGCGGGCAATCGATAAAAATAAAATCATACCGTTCCCGCACCCGCTCCAGAATACGATCCAATACCTGGAATTTGTAGATATTCGACCCCAGCATGCTTTTTTTGAAATCAGGTTCTGAATAGATGGCAAAATCCATATCCGTATATATCAGGTCTGGATGTGAAGACAACACATCGATGTCTTCGTAATTCTCGTACTTACTTTTCCGTACCATACCCTCCACTATGAATTCCTCTACATCACTGTCCGGATCCTCGTCCCTTAAAAAGGTAGCATACAGCTCCCTCATGGTACCGCTGCCTCTCTCAACCATCTTCTCAAATTTATCCGACCCCAAACAAGAAATGGTCAGGTTGCACTGAGCATCGTTATCAATAAGCAGCACCCGCGGCTTGCGCCTCATCCCCAGCTTTTCCTCCCGCTCCGCTTCCGTCATCACCTGCAATCCCACTGCCAGATGATGAGTCAGAGTCGTCTTCCCCACTCCACCCTTCCAATTCACCACACTTACCGTACAACACTCAGCCACTCATCTCACTCTCCCTCGACTTTTTCCCCTACGAATTTTAACCTGGAAAACCAAACTCCTGGCTCCCCCCGCCCACCGCCAGCACGAGGTTCGCCCACCAAAAGGTTGACCTGGCAGCAAGGTTATAAATTGCTGGCCAACTGCCACCCAGTGTTCCCCCTCACAGTGCGAAAACCGTCCAAAAAACGACCATCACGGGCGTAAAAGAGTAAAACCGCACAAAAAAACGCCATCATACCATTTAGTACGACGGCGATCTAGCTTTTTCCTTTATCCAA
>JAAZLJ010000052.1 GCA_012799365.1 Syntrophomonadaceae bacterium
CTGTTTGGCTTCCAGCTTATCCTACAATAAATATATCCATGTATAGTGCTTTATCATTAATATCTACTTCTTTAACAATGGTTGCTGATGAATATTTTTGGAAAAATATGTTTCCGTTATATTTATCATATAGTATGTCATATGGCCCGATAGTGAATTTATAGTATCTTGATATTTCACCTATATACATCATTCGGTTAATTTCTTTTTCTATACTTTTAAATTCTTCGTCCATTCTTTCCGGGTTTTCTCCAGCATCTATAAGATTTTTTATAGTACTTTCTTTAAAGTTTTCCAGGCCTTCCATACATGTTTCTTTTGCTTTTTCCATAGCCTTATCTTTTGTAATTGCTTTTTCAGAATCATACTTTTCATCAATGATTATATTAGGAAAATCTCTAATGATTGTGTCAGCAGGCGAGATTGGCATTTTTGTATCATAATAACATTTATATTCATCACCTAATCGTGGAGCCCACTTAACCGTTGCGTTAAGGTTTTCAGCAACAAATCTTAACGGTACGTAGGTTAAGTCGTTGTATAATATGGCAGGGTAGTCCAGGGTTATTTCTTTATCATTAACGAATGCTTTATCTTTATTGATAGTTAAATTTATTTCATCCTGGTTCTTTTGAATGGTTACCATACGCTTATTTCCATCCCAGTCTACAACTCCACCCAATTCTTGACTAATTAATCTTACAGGCACTAATGATCTATCATTTCTTATAATTAGATTATGATCGGCTGCCAGGGTTCCATTAATAAATAAAAGAGTCTGATTGTCTTTAAGTTCTATTGTCTGACCATCAGGTAAATCAATGGAATCATGACGATAATCGCCTACAGGGTTTCCTTTTTCTAAATCAGCTGCATAAACGCCGTTAGTGTTTAATAATACCAATGTAATGATTAGCGCAAATGATAGAATAGTTTTTTTCATAGAATGTATGTCTCCTTAAATCTTATTAAATAGCTCCTTTTGTTTAAATAATTGGGGAACTATCTTATACAATCATACGGAAATAACTTGCGAGCCTTTCACTCATTTAAAATTAAACCACCCGGAGCTCAACAAAATTCATAGCACTGTATCCCCGGTGGCTGTATGCAGCTGCAGTCAGGCGGGCTTTCCCTTAAATCATACTGCCTGCTTCAAACCCTTCTTTCATAGCTTCTACCGCCTGCCGCGGAGTTTTGGCGTCCCCGATCAGGTAAACTTCGGGGAATTCCAGTTTTAATTGTTCATACAGACTGTTCTCGGACCGGGACCCGACTGCAACAACCACTGTGTCAGCAGGTATTCTTTCCTGATGCCCATCCGAGGTTTCGACCAGAACACCACCTGGTTCGATAGCTGATACCCTGGTGGAGGTACGTATCTGCACTCCCCGGCGCCTCAACTCCTGAAGAATAATCCAGCGGGTGGAACTACCTATCCCTTTCCCCGCAGTTCGTTCCTGTTCGAGCAGGGTCACTTCTTTTACCCCTCTGGTGGCCAGTTCCTTGATACGTTCTACGGTCTCGGCTTCATTTACCAGCAGAAATTTGACTATTTCACTATCAAGAGTGCCTATGGCGCTGATGTAGAGCGCCAGCTCACATCCGGTGGGACCGCCTCCCACCACGACCACCCGCCGACCTAGCTCAACCTTACCTTCCGGAACCTCCCAGGCATTAACTACGTGGTTGAGTTCTATCCCGGTAATAGCAGGTACAGCCGGTGCGGCTCCACTGGCGGCTATGATGGACTGTGGGGCAAAATCTCTTACCCGCTCCAGGGTGGCTTCTGTTTGCAGTCGTATATCTACCTCTAATCGCTGTAAACTGTTTTCCAGGTATCTGATCAGGTCTATGAACCCCTTCCGCCCGGGTACCGCAGCTGCCAGCCTTAACTGCCCGCCCAGGGTTCCGCTCTTTTCCCATAGGGAAACCCGGTGTCCTCTTAATGCCGCCACCCGGGCCGCTTCCATTCCTGCAGGACCACCCCCTATAATCAGCACCTTTTTCCGGTTCTCTACAGGTCTTATACGGGTGTCGTCCTCTCGTCCTGCCTGGACATTAACCAGACAATGGCAGCTCTTTCCTCTGAATATTTGATCCAAACACCCCTGGTTACACCCTATACATTTACGGATCTCATCGAAGCGCCCTTCCATAACCTTCTGTGGTAAATCAGGATCAGCCAGCAGTCCACGGGCCATACCGATCAGGTCGGCTTTACCCTCACGAAGAATTTGTTCTGCCAACCATGGGTCATTGATACGATTACTTGCCACTACTGGTACATCAACAGCCTGCTTAATCCCCTGAGCCAGGTATACATAGGCCCCCTGCGGTACATCCATAGTAATTTGCGGTATCCTGCTCTGGTGCCACCCTCCAGTTACATTGAAGGCATCAGCTCCGGCTCTACGCAGTTTTCTGGCAAACCGGGCCATTTCCAGATTCGTGTTACCTCCCGGAACGAAATCACTGCCGCCCAGCCTCACCATTATCGGATATCTTTCCCCGACAGCCCGACGGACAGCACCGAGGACTTCCTCCCCGAACCGGGCTCGGTTATCGAAATCTCCCCCGTAACTGTCCGTACGTTTATTGGTCACCGGAGAGAGGAATTGAGATATGAGATAGCCGGCGCTGGCTATGATTTCGATCATATCGTAACCTGCCCCCACCGCCCGACTGGCAGCAGCAGCAAAGCCAGTAATCACCTCTTGGATATCTTCTTCCGTCATCTCGCGAGGCATTTCTCCGGTCAACCCCGAAGCTACCGCCGATGGCGCTATGGGCTGTATACCGGTATCTTTAGAGCTGGCATAGCAGCCCGGCTGGAATAGCTGCACTGCCGCTGCCGCTCCCACTTCCTTTATTACTTTGACTAACCTGTGATGCCCGGGTATAAATTCATCGCCCCGTAAGGAAACCATGTTCAAGTAAGCGTGCCGGTCAATGCTACAGCCACCTACTATAATAAGGCCTGCTCCTCCCCGGGCTCTTTCACGGTAAAAACCAATCATTTGGTCGGTAACCAACCCGTCCGGGCAATAACCAAGATGCATGGCTGGCATTATGATGCGGTTTCTGATCTCCAGATTGCCAACCGTGATAGGCTCCAACAACTTTAACCCTTTGTTATTGACCATGCCGTTCCCCTCCGCTCTCGTTAATGGTGGCTCCCGGTGATGCTACATTGTATATTCGATAATAACGCCTGTATTCCTTTGGTGACGCATTAAAAATGCTGTTGGCCAAAGGCCAGGGTATGGTGACGATTTTACGCGGTGAGACCATTAATTTAAAAAGAGCTGGATGACCGTATCCAGCTCATAGTTCGGTGCACAGTTGGGGTAGATGACGAAAATCTGGCTAAAGCCCTGTAGTAATACAGCACCCGGTTAGCTATGTTTTATATCTCCTGATAAAACTGTACGGTTTCCGTGGTCAGCTTTTCAATCCATATCATTCGCAATATCTCCAGTTCATCTGAATAATCAGTTTTAGCTTCATCCTTGTCATAGTCGATTTGCTCGAGAATCTTGATTTCGAATCCATCCGCGCCCACTTCCAGCCAATCTTTTTGCAGTGCCTGGTTAGGATGAACACCGGCATTCAGCTTGAATTTGGTGCTGTTTATCTTGCCTTTTAGATTCTGGGTGGTTTCCAGGTAATACCTGGAATTGCTTTTATTAATTATTGCAAATAGGCCCATAGCTGATTTCAGTTGCTTGTATTGGGCCTGAAGTTCCTTTTTTCTTTCATTTGACATATTCATTCAGCCTGTCACTCCCCTGGATTATCAATCAAATAAACCACTAGATTGTGTGCCTGGCACAGAAGTTGACATGGCACGCGAAGGTTAGTAGGTACCAAATAGTGAGAGGACCTGAGAAGTAAGCACATCCTCATTTCTGACGTCGGGCTGGTTCCCGGCTTCAATCTAATAAAAAATCCCGCTGAAATCCGCGGGATTACTAATTCTATACTATTTATGAAAACAAGTGGTGCCGGAGACCGGAATCGAACCGGTATGGTCATAACTGACCGACGGATTTTAAGTCCGTTGCGTCTGCCTATTCCGCCACCCCGGCAGTATATACATTAAGAATAAACAACAAATGGAGGGCGAGACCGGATTTGAACCGGTGAATGACGGTTTTGCAGACCGCAGCGTTACCGCTTCGCCACTCGCCCTCAATGATATTAATCGAAAGTAAATGGAGCGGAAGACGAGATTCGAACTCGCGACCCTCGCCTTGGCAAGGCGATGCTCTACCGCTGAGCTACTTCCGCACCAGGTGGTGCCTCAGGGCGGAATCGAACCGCCGACACGCGGATTTTCAGTCCACTGCTCTACCATCTGAGCTACCGAGGCAAATATGGCGGAGCCGACGGGATTTGAACCCGCGATCTTCGGCTTGACAGGCCGACATGTTACACCACTACACTACGGCTCCGAATTAGCTTTGATTGCCTGACCTCAAAGCAATACTAATTATAGCATGCGTTTCTAAACGAGTCAACGGTATTAGGTTTTAACCTCAATTATTTATCCAGCTCTACCGATTGAATACCGCCTGCTTGATGAAATTAGGCAGGGCAAAGGCTGCCTGGTGGATACCTTCATTGTAATAATTGGTTTCGATGTTAAGCTTGGCATACTGATCAGCTTTGAAGTCCTGAAGCGGATCGTATTTTTTGGATCCCAGGATAAAGCTCCAGGAACCACTGGGATAAGTGGGGATATAAGCCCAGTACAACCGCACTATGGGAAAGATGCTGCTGATGTTCTCATACATCCTCCTCAGGGTACGCTGATGCCACCACGGCGACTCGGATTGAGCCACAAATATCCCGTCTTCATTTAACCGATCATAGATGTCCTGGTGAAATTTCTTCTGAAACAATACCTCGCCCGGCCCCACCGGATCCGGAGAATCAGCCAGGATAATATCGAACTTCTCTTCCGTCTCCGCCACAAACCTGGCTCCGTCTTCAAACAGGATTCTGGTGCGGGGATTGGTCAATTCACAGGCAACATCCGGGAAGTGTTCTTTGCTTTTTTCCACTACCATCTGGTCGATTTCCACCAGGGTAGCCCGCTCCACCTGGGGATGTTTCATAACTTCCCGAATGGTTCCGCCGTCACCTCCCCCGACTACCAGCACCTGACGAGGATGCGGATGCGTGAACAGGGGAACATGGCTGATCATCTCATGATAGATGTACTCATCCTTTTCAGTTATCATGATGGAACCATACAGCACCAGTATTTTGCCAAATTCGTAAGTGTCCAGAATATCAATCCTCTGGAAAGGACTTTGTCCACTATAAACTACCTGCTTGACCTTCAAGGTAAGTCCAGCCCGTCCGTGATGGAGTTCTGAATACCAGACATTCCACAGATCTTCCATGGATTCTTCCCGGATAACATCATTCTGTGACAACTGTTACTCCCCCTTTACTTGTGCAAGAACCATTCTACTTACTATGAAAATAATTCTTAGAGGGAGTGTGGTAACCCGGCGAAGCGACATACGAAGCCGACGATGTTTCGGCAAGTGCCGGGCGTATCGAAGGCGAAGCCTGAGCGCCGGCCGAAGCCGACGTCCGGGAGCAAGCGGGTTTATCACACTCCAATAAACATGCTGTTTTCAAGTCTCCGATGTGATGCCTACGGTATCATAGACGTCTGCTATGGAAGCCCTTACAGTCTAACACCAGATTAGCAAAAAAGTAATGGCAATACAATATCCAGATACCCTAGTCTATAACGATGGTTTTGGCCGGTAAACAGCCGTTAAAATGACTGGCACTACAGCTGGTGTATGCCCCCATGGACAGGGCGAGTAAAGTGTCTCCGATATCCAGCTCGGGCATTACCGATGTATGGTAAATGACATCAATAGAGTCACAAGTGGGCCCGGCAATAATACACTGTTCCCGCGGCCCTTCCTTATCGGTCAAAAGCAGGTATTTTCCATGGTCGTAAACCCGTCCGGAAAAGGATCCATACAATCCGTCATCGACATAATACCACCAGACGTTATTTCGTTTGGATTTCCCCACTACCGTGAGGATAAGATTGGCCGCATCACCGACGATAAACCTTCCTGGCTCGGCAATTACGGTGGTAGAAGGGAAGTAACTGTCCAGAGCTTTCCGTATGGGAGTAAAAAAGTTGCGCAGCGGCATTATGCTGTCAACGTACTCCACCGGAAAACCACCTCCGATATCCAGCAGGTCCAGACAGATACCCTCTAACAGCAGATGATTAAATACTCTTCGGCACTCGGCGATCGCTTCCTTGTACTTAAAAGGGTTCAGATTCTGTGAGCCTACATGGAAACACAGCCCCCTGACCCGCAATCCCATATCAGTGGCTTTTTTAGCCAGTTCCATCGCCTCATCAGCATAAACCCCGAATTTATAAGACAGGTTAACCACGCAATCGGTATTGGGGAAGCTCAACCTCAGCATGAGATTGACATCTTTCCCGTAAGGTTTGAACTTCTCCAGTTCGTACTCATTATCAAACACAAACCATTTGACCCCCTGGTCAACGGCGAATCGAATGTCTTCGGGCTTCTTGATGGGGTTGGTGTGAATCATATTGTCGCCTTCCACCCCGATGTCCTTAACGGTCATGATTTCATGTGGGGAACAAACATCGAATTTATCAGTACATTGTTTAATTACTTCCAGCACCTCGGGATGGGCGTTGGCTTTAACCGCATAGTACAAACCTACCCCGGGGAGATACTCGTTTAAAATACTTAATTTCTCCATTATCTCCCGACGTGAAAACACCATCAACGGGGTCCCATACTGTTCTTTCAGGCTCCGGGCCTCATCAAAACTCAACTGCAGCATGCGAACAACCCCCTTCCATATACTGGCTGCGCTTTGAACGCACAGCTATTATTGTATCAAATACGGACAAAATTTAAAGCAGATTTTTGTTCATCAATTATGAGGAGTCAATAAAAAAAGGAGAGTTATCAAAACTCTCCCCCTATACTTAAATATAGTCATAAAACTAGTTAGATATGTCCCTTCATTATTATCAAATAGAAGCGCGCTCCTCTTTTACCTGTCTGAGAAAATTCAGAAACGCCTCCACCGTACGGCGGCGCTGTTTCTGGCGAGGAAATATGACATAGAACCGACGGCTAAAATCGGCTCCTGCAATCCTCAAACTCTTCAGCCTTCCCGCTTTCTGCGCTCTATTTACCGCCCAGACCGAAACCAGAGATACACCCAATCCGGCCTCTACTGATGACAATACAGCTTCGGTACTGCCGAGCTCAGCGGCGATACTGAGTTGTTCTGTTTTAACGCCCAGATGACGGAGAACCTCTTCCGCCGTCTGCCGGGTTCCAGAACCTTTTTCCCGAAAGAGCCAGTACTCATGCATCAGAGCATTCACACTGACCTTTCCACCCGCAGACAGTTCATGTTCTTCGGGTACCACCAGTACCAGCTCGTCTTCTATCCACTCAAACCCATCCAGGCGGCGGTGGTCAAAAGGAGCTCCTACTATGCCTACATCTAATTCTCCTTCGGTTACCCCGCTGATAATATCCTCCGTATCCCCAATGTCCATAAAAATGTTAACCTGGGGGTGTTTTTCCTTGTAATCCTTGAGCAAAGTCGGCATTATATATTCGCCCGGTATAGTACTGGCGCCCAGCAGCAGATTCCCCCGGTGGGTATCAGCCATTTCCTCCATTATTTTTTCGGTACGCTCCCATACCCGCAGAATATCCATGGAACATTCATAGAGAACCTCTCCCGCCTCCGTAGGTTTTAAGCGGCGTCCTGCTCTCTCCAGCAGCAGCACTCCAAAGGTTTCTTCCAGACTCTGGATCTGCTTACTTACCGCAGGCTGAGAAATACCCATTTCCTCGGCCACCCGGGAAAGGTTCTGAATCTCTACCACTCTGACGAAGGTTTTAAATAAATTAAGTCGCATGTCTTTCATGATATTCACCGTAAGAATCCTCTCAAAATTGTATCTACAGCTTCCTGTTCGGTCAGGCCCAACGACATTAGTTTAATCAGCTGTTCTCCGGCTATCTTGCCAATAGCTGCTTCATGGGTCAGCACCGCGTCTCCATTCTCGGCTACCAGTTCCGGTACCGAATGAATCTGGGCATCACCCATGATAATGGCATCACATTCCACATGGCCGTTGCTTCTGGCTTTGCCGATGAGTTTGGCTTGAAAGACCTGGCTGGACTTGTCCTGTGCCACCGAACGAGAAATTACCTGAGCCGTGCCGTCCAATCCCACCAGGTTAATCTCGATCTCCGACTCGGCCTCCTGCTCCCCATGGGTGAGCAGTTTTTCCACGATTTTAAGATTTCCCCGGTCATGAACCGAGGCCCTGGTCACCCGGCGGGTGTCATCTACCCCACGCAGCTGAACCATCTCCATTTCTGCGTAAGCTCCTTCTTCCACGGTAATGACGGTTGTGGGGTTAAGACTGCGCTTTCCTTCAGCATTACCTTCCCCGTAATGTTTTTCTACATAACGCATCCGGGCACCCTTTTTAACAATGATCTCGTGGATTCCGTCATGCTGTGAATCCTGGTGCCCGGCGTTATGAATACCACAACCGGCCACCACCAGGACATCGGAATCCTCCCCGATAATAAAGGTATTGTAGACCAGATCCTTGAATCCGCTGCGGGTTAGTATAACAGGTACATGAACGGACTCGTTGACGGTCCCGGGTTTGACAATTACATCAATACCCGGCCGATCGGTTTTAGCTACTATATCAATATGGGATGACGACCTTCGTAAAGCGGCTTCACCATCCCGGCGAATGTTGACGGCTCCCGCCGGAATGGAATGAAGATCCGCTACCGACTCCAGTAGACTTTTCTCCACACTACTGAATTCCATATACGTTACCTCCACACTGCCCTTTCATCTTACAGATGACATCTTCCCTGATCGACGGCCAGATTTCTTCTGTAGTACCTCTTTCTTTAACGGTTCCCTCGGCTACCAGGATAATCTCGTCACAGATGGGCAAAAACTGTTCATTATGGGTAATAACTATAGCCATACCCCGACTGTTACCTTTGTATCTCCTGATGATTATGCCAATAAGCTTCTGGATGGTCCACAGATCTACTCCGGCCTCCGGTTCGTCGAAAATACTCACCGGGGCCTGCCTGGCCAACAGCTGGGCTACCTCAATACGTTTGATTTCCCCCCCACTCAGACCAGGTCCTATGTCACGATCCAAATAATCCTCAGGACAAAGTCCCACATCACGAAGATAACCTCTTATCTGAACCGTATCCAGGGAGGGCTGTGCGATCTTCATCACATTCTCTACGGTTAAACCTTTGAAACGCGGTGGCTGCTGAAAAGCGTAGGCAATACCACGATCTGCTCTTTCCGTTATACTGAGGGACGTAATATCTTCTCCGTCCAGTATTACCTGTCCTTCACTGGGAGTGTAGATGCCCATGATGACTTTGGCCAGAGAAGTTTTGCCGCCTCCATTGGGACCGGTAATAGCATACAACTTACCCTTCTCCAATTTAATATTGACATCTTGCAATACTTCCCGAGCGGTGCCATTTCCATTGGAGAAATTAAGCTTGATGTTTTTTAGTTCGAGCATGTTTTCTCCCCTTTCGCTAAAAAGTGTTTCTACATTACAATAATAGCATAACCGATAATTATAAGTCTAAAAAGTATTGCTTAATGCTGAAAAATTTTATACGGTTCCTTTATCTCCCGTTATACCCGTTTAAAATTATATTTATAGACGTCCATGATAGCCATGGTATCACCATCAAAGACCTGAAAACAGTACGTCTATTGGAGTGCGTCCATCTGCGTCTAATTTTCATAATGACCCGCAAAAGGAAGCCAAAAAAATGAACCGTTCATCAACGGCTCCTGGAACCACTATATTATGGTTTAAACTAATATTAAGAAGGCAGCATTATGTTATTCACCCGGCGAAGGAGATACTTCTTCACGCATTTCTTCTACCATAATCTTATGTGCCAACTGCCTTCCCAGAGCCACCTGAGCGCCTGCTGCCCCCACTACCACCGGCCCCTGAAAAGGATGGGCTGATATCACCTCAACTATGGTTTCCGGGCCCAGACCCATACTCAGGAGCCTTTCACGGCCGCCCCATCCGCCGTTAACTCCAACTATCTTCACTTTTTGTCCTACTTCGACATTGGCTAGAGTTAGCGGTTCCCCTGCCTGATCCCTTCCGCCCGAGCTCACGACTCTGGCCGGTTGGCTAAATTGGTTACCCCTCATTAACTCTCTGTTCCTTTTGTTCCCTCTCCACCGCACAATGGTCTCCCCCTTTCTGCCATGAAAATAATTTGAAACCGCAGATACACGCAGCATACAAGTCAAGAACCATCCCTGCCCGACATGTTAATTAGACCGGCAGGAGCAGGTTGAGCACTACCCCCACCGAAAAAGACACCGCCAGACCCATGGCCAGAATACGAGTCAGAGCCCTGCCTCCCATCTCCCGCCAGGTTATTACCACCACCGGCAGACACGGCAGTGATAACGCAATCATGGAAATGGCAATCGTCGCTTCCCGGGGGGTAAGCTGAAGATTAAGCAGCACCAGCGGAGCCAGATACCGCTGCACTATCGTTACCAAAACCGCCGTAAAAGCCTGGGCCGGGATACCAAACAAACCTCTGGTAACCCCGTCCAGAGCCTGTACATGGTTCAGCACCCCGGAATCGATGATTATCCTTACCCCAACGCTCATAACTAGCAGCAGAGGTAATACTTCGGTAAAGAAACCGGCAAACCGAATTCTGACCTTGGAAGCCAGATTCCTCACCATTGGTATACGTAAAGGCGGAAGTTCGTAGAGGAGTTCACTTTTTTCTTGATAAATATTTTTAAGGATCCCGCCCAGGATGATGAACACCGCCACCATAGTCAGAATGATCACTGCCATCCAGGCATCAAAGCTAGCTATTACTGCCGCCAACATACCCAAGGTAGCTGCACACGGTATCACTATTGACAACAAGGTGGTAATAATAAATCGCTGGCCCGTACTGGGAAGAACACGAGTAGCCAACACTGCAGGAGTACGGCACCCAAACCCGAGTGACAGTGGTATAACCGCCTGTCCCGATACTCCAAGTAATCCTCCCACTCGATCCAATACCACTGCATAGCGGGCCAACAAACCGGTATCCTCCAGTAATGCCATGAGCACCGACACCATGAGCATGGCCGGCATAACCAGGGCAATAGGTATCAGCAGCCCCTCTGGGACCCCTTTACTGAGCACCTGACTCCAAAACCCTGGCGGCATTAACCAGGTTATGGCTGAGGCCAATAGTTCCTGTATGGGAACGAATAATTCTACGATGCCATCCTCAGCCCACTCTACAAAAGAAATTAAAATCTCGAATCCCAGGAACAACAGTACCAACAAAGAAAAGGTTCCCCACCAGGGATGATCAATGAACTTTTCCACCCGGGTCAGCCCACGGGTCGACTCCGGCGGCCGATAGGTAGTAACCATTTCAGCTATGAGACTGGCCAGCTGATGGTGAGCACAAACAGCCTGTTCTGGAGAGCTTCCCCCTCTCAGCTCCCCTTCAAAACAATGCCGGCAGTTACCATCACAATCAGCTTTCTGGTCAACCACCAGCGGTTTCGACCCCGCAATCGGTGGGGAAAATCCTCGGGTCAGACCGGTTTGCAGATATTTCATAACCTCCATGATGCCTTCACCGGTTAGAGCCGAGAAAGCAAACACCGGACAGCCTAACATACGAGCAAGTTTATGAGGGTCAATAAAAATACCGTTAGTACGGGCCCGGTCGATCTGATTTAACAGCACCAGCAGCGGCTTTCCTGCTGCACGTAGCTCCAGGGTCAAAGCCAGGTTGCGGGCCAGATTGGTAGCATCAACCACATTGATAATCAGTTCCGTCGCCTGATCCAGCACTGCTGCCCGAGCTGCTTCCTCCTCCCTCTGGGCCAGCCCCAGGCTGTAAACCCCGGGAGTATCCAGCAGCTGCATGGTCTTGCCCGCGACCTTTAATTCACCTTGGGTTAGTTCCAGCGAAGTGTTCGGATAGTTGGATACCACAACTTGAGCCCCGGTTAGCCTCATAAGTACCAAACTTTTTCCCACATTGGGCTGACCCACCAAAACTGCAGTCATCCAGCCTCCCCCCCTCCAATAACGATAATCATTCTCATCCAGTGGTCTAAAAGGTCCGGGCACTGCAGGCCCGGACCGACAACTACTGGCATTCAGGGCACTTACCATAAATAATCAATGAATGGTCTACAACTTTAAAACCGCGTTTTTCTACCTCTTTTTCCAGGGGGTGCAGCAGATCATCTTCCAATTCTACAATATCACCGCACTCCACACAGATGACATGGTGGTGATGATGCCGATCAATATCACAGAATTCATATCGAAACACACCGGCATCGAAACTGGTCTTGTGTAATATATCCAGGTTGGCAAACAACTCCAGGGTCCGATATACAGTAGCCATACCGATATTAGGCCTGCGCTTTTTGACCATCAAGAAGATCTGTTCAGCCGAAAGATGTTTACCCTGGTTATCGTCCAGAACTTCCAGGATCGCCATTCGCTGCGGCGTAATCTTTACATCTGATTCCTGTAGTTTGTCAAATGCGTATTTAATAGCCACACTAACATTCCTTCTGATACATAGTTATTTCCCCGGAGTAAATTCCCCGGGTGTATACGTTTCTGCATCCGTAGTAATGATAATCATTATCATTGATGCATTTACATTATAGCCTTTTTAAATACATTTAACAAGATGTATACACCCGTTTAGCACATTCCTTGTACAATATCACCTGTGTCTCCTACTCTTAGTTATGCAGCTTGCCAAACTGTTTCTTTAAATTACCGATCAGAGCGGTTAATAATTTCTCATCACAATCCTCGATACGCCCCTCGTCCATCAATCTGTTCAGCTGCGGATCCCAGGGCAGTTGAGCCAGAAGAGGTATCCCCATTTCTTTGGCGGCCTCCTGCGCGGTTGATTTGCCGAATATATCCAGCCGCTCCCCGCAATGAGAACAAACTGCATAACTCATATTTTCCACCAAACCCAGTATGGGTACATTCATCTTCTGTGCCATCTTAATCGTCTTCTTGACCACCATCATCACCAGATCCTGGGGTGAAAACACAATTACCAGGCCGGTTACCGGCAGGCTCTGTAATACAGTCAGAGGAACATCCCCGGTACCAGGAGGCATGTCCACTACCATATAATCCAGTTCTCGCCAATCAACCTCATCCCAGAACTGTTTCACCGCTCCCGAAATAACCGGACCCCTCCAGATAACAGGGTCATCTTCATTAGGCAGAAGCAGGTTAATCGACATAACCTTGATCCCGCCTTGACTCTCGGGAGGAATCAATCCGAAAGGAGTTCCTTGTAGTTTTCCTCCCTGGATACCAAAAGCTCTGGGTATACTGGGACCCGTGATATCGGCATCCAATACCCCCACCGAGAAACCGTCCCGGGACAGGGCCGTAGCCAGCATGCCGGCAATAGAGGATTTGCCTACTCCGCCCTTGCCGCTCATTACCGCAATCACATTCTTAACGTCATTAAGACTGCCGGCCAGCGATCTCTCTTCTGTACATTCCTGACTGGCACAACCTCCCTCGGTAAAGGAGGCACATCCTTTGCAATGTTCATCGTCTTTTCCCACGATAACTCACCTCTATTTCTAAACTAACGTTAGTATAAGCTTCCTGACATGGTTTGTAAACTTCGCTATTACCACCCTGATAGCAAATAAAAACCCGGGCGAACCCGGGCATATCATCCAGCTTGTGGTTAACCCACTCCTGGGTTATTTTGTGAAAACAGCTTATTCATTATAATCAGCGTCGTCCATCTGCGTTCTATTTTCACATAGCCGTATACCCTGAATTTCTCAGTTTCATGGACTCGACTACCCTCTTAATAGCTATGGTAAACGCGGCTTCCCGCAGGCTGATATCTTCATCTTGACTCATTTCCCAAACATTTTTGAGATTGGTCACCATCTTACTGTCCATCTTGTTGATTACATCATCAAACTCCCAGGCAAAACCGTAAAGGTTTTGTACCCATTCAAAATAGGAGACCGTAACCCCGCCCGCATTGGCCAGGATATCAGGTACAATAATGGTTCCCCGTTCATAAAGTATCTTATCCGCCAACAAAGTGGTCGGCCCATTGGCACCTTCTACGATGATTTCCGCCTTAACCTCGCCGGCATTACCACTGTGGAGCTGATTTTCCAATGCCGCCGGGATGAGCATATTAACCTCCAGAGAAAGCAGTTCCTCATTGGTTATTTTCTGACTACAATCAGGATACCCCTGCAGTAATCCCCGGGGTGAGGTCTCTTGATACCGCATAACATCATCGATATCAAATCCCTCAGGATTGAAATAACCACCACTCACATCGCTTATAGCTATGATTTTACAACCGGCCCGGTACAGCCTTTCCGCTGCCCACGAACCGACATTTCCAAAGCCCTGCACCGCAACCGTGGTCGCCTCCGGCGACCGACCCAACAAAGAAAGTACCTCCAAAGCCGTCCTGGCCACACCATATCCGGTAGCTTCCCGACGTCCCAAACTTCCTCCCATGAGTATCGGCTTACCAGTCACGATTTCGGGAACCGCCTGTCCTTCCAGAGAACTGTATTCATCCACAATCCAGGCCATCACCGTAGCGTTGGTATTGACATCCGGAGCTGGAATATCGGTACGGGGCCCAATAATCGGCCTGATAGCCCGTACAAAATTACGGGTCAACTGCTCCAGTTCCCTGGTTGAAAGATCCGCCGGTTCACAGGTAATACCACCCTTGCCACCCCCGTAAGGTATGTCAGCCACCGAACATTTCCAGGTCATTAAAGCGGCCAGAGCCCTCACCTCATCCATCGACACCTGAGGATGATACCTGATACCGCCCTTGTACGGACCCCGGGCACTGTTATGCTGAACCCGATAGCCCTCAAATACTTGAACACTGCCATCATCCATATTGACCGGGATATTAACCATTAGTTCGCGTTCCGTACGCTGCAGGATATCTTTAATATTCTGATTTAACCCCAACCTGTCAGCCGCTGCCTCGAAGTACGCCCTGGCATTGGCCAGCATATTAAATTCAGCCGGTTCCCCTGCACTACCTGATTTCTCTACAACATCAGTAGCCATACTGCCAACCTCCCCTATTAATTTACCCTATCATCAAAATTATAATGCTTTCCGAGCTAATGTAAACTAACCCGAGTAGATATACTGTATGCAAGACATAAACCATCCCCCTGGCCTATTAAACATCGGCTTCCATGGCCTTCTGCAAAATATCCTGGATGTCAGCTATCATTTGAATAAAGCTCGACTCCGCCTCAAAATATTCCGCAATTAACGGGTTATGGCTCAATACGGACATAAGGTTGTTAACTGTGTTCGCCTTATCTTCCGGTATTTCCATCCCCATCAATGCCGCCTGCTGGAGCTCAAACTGCTTTTGTTTAAAATCCGCCACCATTTCCCAGGCCTTTTCATCCTGTTCCAACTTTTTCTGCACGGTCTTGACCCGGACAAAAGCTTCGCTCTGCCGAATAGCACGGGCCAGATCATGGGCTTCATCATATACGTTCATGCTGACTCTCCCTTCTCTCCTTTTCTACCGGCAACAGCAATGACAACCCCGCCCCCAACAACAGAACCAACACCGCCAACCAGAAGCTGGCCGGCAGACCCCACATGTCGGCTACCACTCCACTGAGCAGCAGCCCCAGAGAACCTAATCCCCATACAAAACCCATCGAAATACCGGTGGCCAAACCTATGGAACCAGGCATTAACTCCTGAGCCAGTACCACCATCACTGGTTGGGACGCATGCACCAGCAAGCCACAGGCCATCAGAAAAACTATAGCCTTAATACCGCTGGTCAACAAAAACAATCCGGCACAGATGGCCCCGACCAGAATCGTCCAACCAATAACCGGCTTCCGCCCCCGGATATCTGATATCTTCCCCCCGGCTACCCCTCCCAAAGCCCCCAGTATCAAAAACCAGGTCAAAATATTGGCAGCTGTCTGGTAGGTATAGCCCGATGCTTCCAGGTAAAACACCAGATAATTACCGAAAGCCATATGCCCCCACGCCCGTAAAGCCATAACCGCAATCAACAGACCCATAACCCGGGATATAGTTGGCCAGCGTTTTCCTTCTGTTACCACCGACTTCCGGGACACAGAAGGTAACTCAATCCTTTTCAGTCCGAAAATTATCAACACCGCGGGTATCAAAAGGATAAATAACGTCCTGGCATCCCAACGGGCCAGAAAAAAAGCCGCTACCGCCGGTCCCAGAGCAAAGCCCAATGCCCCAATGGAAGCAAAAAGGGACATCAAGGTACCTCTGTTATCCGGATCCAGATGATAGGTCAGGGTCGAGCCCACCGGGTGGAACATGCCGTTTCCAACTCCCGCAATCATGGGAAACAGCAAAAAAAGAAAATAGCTCGACACCGAGCCACTAGCACACATAAAACACCCGCTCACTGCCAGAGAAAGAGTGAGCCACCGCAGCGAGGGACGGGAATCAAAGATATAACCGAAAATTGGCTGTAAGAAGTTAGCTGTAATCTGACTGCCAGCCACCACTAATCCCGCCAGAGCCAGACTAATATCCAACCTGCGTACCATGACCGGCAGCAGCGCGGGAACGAAATTTAAATAAAAATCAGTAATAAAATGAGCCCCGCCCAACAGCAGGAAAGCTCTCCACTTCATTCTTAAAATCCGACCTTGCTGACTGTGAAACATATTTAGGTCCACAGATAGGTACTGTACACGACTATGAAAATTGAAACCGCAGATGATAAAAAATAACTATATACGGGAGTGTGTTAACCCGGCGAAGCGACCTATGCAGGCGACAAGTCGGGGAGCGAGCGGGTTAACCACACTCCATAAATATGTAGTTTTCATGTCCCTGACGGTGATACTTCCGGTATCATGGAGGTCTGCTATCTGATGATACCGTCAAATACGCCCACCAGGAATATACCGTAAAAAGCCCCACACCAGAGGAGATCATACGCACTCAGATGTCCTTTGCGCGCTACTTGTATATAAAGGAAACCAGCCGCTACCAGAGCCAGAATAGCACTTACCATAGCCCCTGCACTTAACTGCCAGCTGGTTAAGAATATACCCAGAGCCGGAATCAATGAACTCTGAAAAGCCATAGCCCCGGATATGTTACCCAGAGCCAGAGTATCCTTATCCCTGGAAATCCAGATAACACTATTGAATTTTTCCGGTAATTCAGTTGCAATAGGCGCAATAATAATTGACAGAGCAAAGGCCGGTACCCGGTAAACTTCAGCAATTTCAGTCACCGCCCCTACAAAAGTATGAGCACCGGCAATGATAACCGCCAATGCGGCCAGTACCTGCAGTACCACCACATTCAGCCCGGGCTCGTCCTGACGGGGAGCAAAATAACAGCAGCGCAGGTCCTCATCATGATTACCATCGTTCCGGCCGGTGGTGAGGGTAACATAAGCGTACAATATATAGGACAGAACCATAAATCCACCGATAGCCAGCTGCCATCCCCGACGCATAGGCAAAATCCCGGCCAGAATCGCGGCTGTGAAAACCAGCAAGAAAAAACCCAGATCCCTTCTTATGACCTCCTGATCTACCGTAACTTTATTTCCTTTCAATCGGCGCCGACTGAATCCCACTACTGCCAGGCCGGTAACGAACATAGCCAGCGTAGAAAGCATTAAAGGAGCACCCAGAATAGCACCGATCCCGATCTGGCTCCCCATCTCCTTGCTTCCGAACAGTATAGCAATCAAGGGGATCAGGGTCTCCGGCAAGGCCGTACCTACCGCTGCCAGAATGCTTCCTACAGCTCCATCAGACAGGTCGAGCTTCTTGCCCAGCCATTCCACTCCATTGGTAAAAACCTCAGCTCCAGCCAGAATAATAGCCAGACTAAGGAGCAAGAACACAATGCTATTCAATCCAATTCCCCCAATATTAATATCCTGTTTTTGAGACCGCAGATGAACGCTGATGTACGCAGATTTTTGCCAACAATTTGGACGCAGAGAATCATAATAAATCTGCGTTTATCTGCGTCTAATTTTACGACGAATGTACTATGTAAGTAATGCTCAGGTCAGAGTCACCGGAAACGAGCGGCGCCCCTCAAACACCATAAAAGAGCGGTATCCAACCCTTTTAGCCAGTTCCACCGCCTGTCTCAGACCACTTCCTACCTGTTCGGGATGGTGAGCATCGGAACTGAAGGTGATAGGAACATCGGCCTGGAAAAGCTCCTCAATCAGCTTTTCGCCGGGATATATCTCCTGCACCGGCTTACGCAAACCACCGGTATTGATCTCCACCACCACTCCCGCACGCTTGATCTCCCCCAGAATAGAACGGACAAAATCGGCTTCCGAGTACCGCCGGGGACGGTGTCCCCAGATCTTGATAAGGTCAAGATGTCCCAGAATGTCAAAAAGTCCAGAACCAGCCGCCCCGGCTACCAGGCTGAAGTACTGCTCATAAAGTTCATCGATGTCCTGGTCAGCAAAACCGTCTCTATAATCCGGATGATCAAAGGCCCATTCACCTATATAATGAATGGAACCTATGATGAAATCCCATGCCCGCCCGCTAGTCAGGTTCCTGATTTCATCTTCTCGGCCCGGCTTATAGTCAATTTCCAGACCCACTCCCACCCACAGGCCATCCTGCTTCTGAGCTGAAGCCCGCACCGCTTCTAGAGCAGTCAGATTGATCCGCTCCACCAATTCCTCGTGTTCCGCGAAGCCCAGGCGGTTGATGCCTTTTTCTCTGGCGGCCTGAAGAAACCGGTACAGCCATTCCTCCGTATAATCATACTCGCCATGAGCCAGGGCATGTACATGATAATCTGCCAACAGCACCCGTAACCTTCCTCTCCACCCTGCTACACCAGGCCGAAAATCTGGCCAAATCTACCCTAAACCGAATTTTATCTTTTTTGCTCGTTATTTGCAAACCTTAAAGCCTTCCCACTGTTAGAAACCCGTTGCTCTACCACATGCATTGTAATACAATGGATGAGGTTCTGAGGTTCAACATACAAAGCCAAAGGAGGATACTTATAGTATGGCTAATATCACCCCATTTATTGGATTGAGGTATAACAACGAAAAGGTTAACAATTTAACAGCGGTTGTGACACCTCCCTATGACATTATCGATGAAAAAGAGCAGGCCCGCTACTACGCCGAACACCCGGCCAACATTATTCGACTGGAACTGGGTCTGGTTTTTCCCGATGATGATGAATCTAACAACCGCTATACGCGGGCTCACCAGTACCTCGAACGCTGGATTGAGGACGAAATTCTTTCCTATGAGAGCAAACCCGCTCTGTATCTTTACCAGCAGGAATTCAAGGCCCATGACACCTCCATGGTTCGTAACGGTTTTATCTGCGGCCTCAAAGTCGAAGATTATGCCCAGGGTAACATTCTACCCCATGAAGAAACCCTTTCCAAACCGAAAGCCGACCGTCTGCAGCTTATGCGAGCTACTCAGTCTAACTTCAGTTCTATCTTTGGCCTTTATTCCGATACCGAAAATGTCGTACAAAAAGCCCTGTTCAACGCCGTTGAAGTAACGGAACCAGACATTGAAATCTATGACGAAGTCAACGAAGCCCATCGCATCTGGGCAGTAACCAATGAAGAAGCCATCCAAACCATAGTGAATTTTATGCAAGACCAACAGATATTTATAGCTGACGGACATCACCGTTATGAAACCGCCCTGGAGTATGCACGGGAAATGAAGGCAGCAGGTCATGAGGGGTATGACTATGTAATGACTACCCTGGTCAACATGTTTGACCCGGGACTGGTAATTCTTCCGACCCATCGAATGGTAGGGGATCTCCAAGATCTTAATCTGCAAGCATTGCGTGAACAGCTGGAGGCCTTTTTTAATGTACGGCCCTTCGGCAGCAAGGAACAGCTGCCTGACCTGCTGACAGAAATGACTAAACCCTGGCAGGAAAAACATCTATTCGGCATGTACGACCAGACGGGGCACCTGTATCTTCTGGAACTAAAGGATGCAGAAGCCGCCAGGAATCAGCTTCCCACCGATAGATCCGATGCATGGAAAGGTCTGGATGTCGCTGTTCTGGATAACTTGATTCTGGATCATATACTGGGCATCGGGGCTGCCGAACGCCGCGAGCAGAAAAACGTAGAGTACACTAAAGATGCTCGTGAAGCCCTGACTCGAGTAGACCAGGGTGACCACCAATTAGCATTTATTCTTAACCCTACTCGGATAGATGAAATAATAGCTGTAGCCCGGGCGGGAGACAAGATGCCCCAGAAAGCCACCTATTTTTACCCCAAGCTACTGACCGGACTGGTTATAAATCCGCTGTATAAAAATCTGCCGTAAAAATAGTTTTGAAACCGCAGATAGACGCGATGTGTATCAAGGACCGTTTCGTCTCGGTTCCGGAAAGTTCAAACTGCGGAGAAAAACCTCTTGAAAATCCGCTTCATTGGCCAGTTCGATATAATTGATGCTTGGGGCCAGAGAGCGAGCCTCTTCCCATTGGGACTGCGAAAACAAAGCCAGTACAGCACCGCCAGCCGCAGCGTTGCCTACTGGCTTTATTTTACCCGCATCCAAATAGGGTAGAAGACCGATACGCAGTATGCTGTCTGGCCGCAGATAATTGCCAAAGGCACCGGCCAGAAACACCCGCTCCAAATCACGGGCCGCCAGCCCTGCCCTTTCCAACATTATGTCAACCGCCGCCCGCATAGCTCCTTTGGCCAGCTGCAGCTGACGTATGTCATCCTGGGTTACTGCCACACTTTGACCGCCAACAGCCTGGAATGCCGGCACCAGAACGAATTCCGCTCCCTGCCCCACCCCGGAGTCCGAAACCAGCAGCCCGCTGGAGTCGAGCCATCCCAGATCCAGCAAGGCTGCCACCAGATCCACCA
>JAAZLJ010000053.1 GCA_012799365.1 Syntrophomonadaceae bacterium
AATGGAAACCGTAAAGTACTTGAACCCGGATTGGCCAGCATTTACGGTCATGGTTTTGACACCGTCCTCAGTTGCCCCGATGCTGTAAACAACATCATCTGCAGGTATTACATTGTATTGCGGTTTATCGGAGCCAAGCAACTTGATGCTCACAATCTGTGAAATAGAATCTTTCCCGCTTACATTCGGTCCAACCAGACGCAGCGGCCAGTTACTATCAGACTCGGGTATCAGCGCTCCGTTCAACGAATTGGCGATAATATAGTCACTGTTGCGGTCAATACCTGTGCTATCAATAGTTACCGAATGACCGTCAGCAGCAGTAATTACCACCTGATAACCGGCCATTGCCAGTTCATGATTAAAGGCATCGTTGGAGTGCTGGTCAGCATCATCGACAAATCCAACCAGGAGCCACAGGGGCATACCTTCCCAGAACCGTTCTTTAGAATCAGTATAGCTTGCCTGGTGATTAGCGCCGAACTGACAGGAGAGAGCTGATTCGAAATAGGTTTTGCTTACATCATAGTGTAAACCGCCTATATCCTGGCCATCCAGTTCCAGGATCCAATCACCCTGAGGTACGGAGTATACCCTGATTTCTGTAATATGCTTGGTTGATAATCCAGCACAAGAAGGATACCGGACACCATCACCGTAGTAGTAGTGCCAATATTTTTCTGGCAGTGTCTCATGCATATCCCATTGGCCATAGACGTTGTCACCCTCTGGAGTAAAGAATAATCGCATACCATTATAATGGGGTACGTATTCTCCATCAGACCACCAGGCCAGAATGGCATCACCCTGTCGTGCTTGCACCGAAGGGTCAGTATAGATGGAGGAATAAGGAAGGATAGTTTTATAACCGTCTTTGGCAACCAATTCTATTTCAGTACCTGCCCCCATACCGCCTACAAGCTCACAAAGGTCTCTGATGC
Organism: Syntrophomonadaceae bacterium; assembly: GCA_012799365.1. Lineage (GTDB taxonomy): Bacteria > Bacillota > Syntrophomonadia > Syntrophomonadales > Syntrophothermaceae > JAAZLJ01. The sequence goes on from JAAZLJ010000053.1 coordinate 942, forward strand.
GGGTACCCTTCACAGCATTTTGTATTTTAAAGCCACCGGGATAGGTCTCATCTGCATCCCATACATCGTCCGGATTGTTGGTAATTCCTTCGAATTTGTATACCGTTTCCCCGTCTCCAATCACATCAAACCCGCTGTCTCTTTCCATCCATAGATAATCTACTGTAACTTCTTTGAGGATAGTGGTGTGATCTTCATCGTACTTAATAATACGAACTTCCGATACAGGCAAAGCAGCCTCGAAAGATGTTAGTTCAATTTCAGCAATATTCCCGACACTGGTACCGCTAAGAGATCCGTCATCCCTGGCAACACCGGCACCGACCAGGCGTAATGGCCATGATTTACCGGTAAGGGGTTCACCATTACATTTGTTAGCAACTATATAGTCGTTGCTCCGAGCTACATCAGTGCTGGCAAAATCCTTGGTATAGTCGTCTCCGGCTTTTACCAGGACGGTGTAATTAGCACTGGCATTGTATTTGTGAGGCTGCCGGTCATCTACCCAGCCGGTCAAGTACCAAAGAGGTATACCTGACCAAACATTATTTTCACCGTCAGTCCATTCTTTCGAATGGCAGGTAAGAGCATCCTCAAACTCAGCCTGGGAAAAAACATCACTAATTTTACCGGTCAGAGTAAGATTCCAACTGCCGTCAGCAGGCTCCAGTGTCTGCAGCTCAGGTATCTCTATTTTCACAATGTTTCCAACACTGGCACCGCTTAGGGAGCCATCATCCCTGGTAACACCATCACCGACCAGGCGCAGCGGCCCTGAATCTGTAAGTGATATACCGTTACATTTATTCGCAATGATATAGTTATTACTTCTAGCTATATCAGCCCCGTTAAAAGTCTTACTGTAGTCTGCTGCACTCACTTTTACGGTATAATCTGCAGCCAGGGTATCATTGAAAGTCCAGTGACTGCTGCTTTCAATATCATCTACCGCACCTAATAGTACCCACAGGGGCACGCCCGACCAGACATTACCATCCTTGTCAGTCCATTCCTTATAATGGCCTGAACCCGTACAGGCTAATCCGTCTTCAAACTCTTCCTGGGTAATGGTATCCCCTACTTCTCCGCTCATTTCCAGGGTCCATCCCTCAGATGGTTCAGGAAGATTTGACAGTTCGATGCGAACAATGTTGCCCACCTGTCGTCCCGAAAAAACTTCTGAACCTTTCAGATGCAAGGGCCATGAGCCCTTCCCCGAATCGAGCTGTTGCGGAAGGGGTTCGCCATTCAGTGTATTGGCCACGATAAACCCGTTATTACGGGCAATTTCCGTACTATCAAAAGTTGCCTTCCACCCATCGCCTGCTATAACATTAACTTGATACTTCTGGGCGTTGAGTTCGTCATTAAAATTGTAATGCTTATCACCAACATCGGGGTCATCGTCAACCATGGCAACCAGCAGCCACAGCGGCATACCTTCCCAGACATTGCCTTCATCATCGGTCCAGGATACCTTATGAGTTGAGGAACAAGCCAGACCATTCTCGAAGTAGGCCTTGGTTACCTTTGTATCCTTTGCCCCCGACAGCTGAAGTGTCCATTCAGTCGGGACAGGACCAGCACCACCTATAGAGGCAACGGTTTTTACCGCGGCGGTAGCTGCCGCCTTAACTGCATCAAGATCAGTCGCATCGGAAATACCGGCAGCGTAGTAGAATTCCACCCGGTCCCCATCCCCAAGCTCTATCAGGTTCAGGGCACCGGCAGTATTATTGTAGCCATCTTTATAGATATCGTTAACGTAGGCATACCACTTACTCCCGCCCTTAACATAAGTGTAATTTCCTATATTATCTAAAAGAAGAGCACTCGATGTTCCATAATTCTTGTCAGTAACGTCGTAGGTGAAACCAGCTGCCCGAAGGGCGCCCAGTGGTGTGGTGTTATTGACAGTATAGACTGCATCCGAGTTGTATGCAGTCACTTCAAAGGTCTCATCCGGTGTTAAAGCAACTTCCCCATCGTAGAGAACGTCGGTTGTCATTACGCTCTCAGTACTCAATTCCACTCCGACGGCATCGACATCAGCCGCCAGGACAAATCCGGGAATCATAGCCAGCAGAAATAATGTTGTAGTTAGAATCGCCAGAACTCTTTTCGACATGTAACCCACCTCCCAACAAATTTGGGTAATAATTAACCTTATACGGAAAGATCTCAACTGACTTCTCCGCTTGTCTCATACAGTTAATTTAATATCCCATCTTTGAACAAAAAATTTACCTTCTGGTCAATCACTAATAGTACTGTCCAAAGTCCCGTTACCACCCCCATAAAAGCTTGATGCCGGGCCAGCATTCGTGAAAAACAAAGCTGGCCCGGCATAAGTACCATAATCCAATCTCTCCTTTTCACAATGGAAGGCACACCAGTTTCCCGGAGGACCCTATCGGCCTGTAACCATAGCAGAATAGCTTTAGGTAGGCAGGCTCGGAGATATACTATATTCACTTTTGATAACTCACCACACCCAAGACGGGAATTCTTGGCGAAACTTTCTAACTAAAACATTCCTTCAGCCATCATCAGAATACAATTCATGGTATCTCTGGCGATCGACCAAATGATTCAAATATGAAAATCCTTCCGGTTGGTTAAATACTCCCCTATTCACCAATGGGGTGTAAGTTTAAAATTATGCTGATTATCCTATAACAGATGTCAGATCACCTCTATGGACTTCGTCTTAAATCCTCTCCTACTACTGTCTTTCTCATACAAAATTGGTCAATCTACCGTAACTACAATTATCAGAATTAAAACTAGTTCTATATTAAACATATAAAATCGGGGCCGCATGTTACGACCCTGAACCAAAAACGACTACAGCTGCTTAAGCATAATCAGTTCTTTATAAACTTCATTATTGTAAAAGGATTGGATTAGATGCAGTGTCATTGGTCAATTGGTCCATGACATATAACTTTACTACATCATTTTGCTCCACGTTAAATCCAGCTTTGGCTGTATCGACTACATCAAAGTCAGCTTCTGTGGCGTTAAGTTGTAACTGTTCCATATCCCTTAAGTGGGTAAATACGACTACTTCTGTACCTTCATGTTTTACAACCGGCTCAATGGAAACCGTAAAGTACTTGAAACCGGATTGGCCCGCATCTACGGTCATGGTTTTGATACCATCATCAGTTGCCCCGATGGTGTAAATAGTATCATCTGCAGGTATTACATTGTATTGAGGTTTATCTGGGTCTACCTGTTCTTCCAAAACTACAGTTACGGTTTGACCTTCTTCAGTAACTGTAAAGATATCGCTCTTTATTACATAGCCTTCGGCACTTACGGTGTAGCTGTATTCGCCAGCTTCCAAGTTATAAGTTCCGTCTGCTTGCGGAGTTACTACATCTTCACCTTTCTTAACCACGATGGTTGCATCTTCAATTGCAGTTTCACCATCTGTTACAGTAAAGATTACGGTGTAGGTAGTTGGTTTGATAGCTTCATAAGCAACGGCTACTTCTGTATCTGCAGTAATAATAAGGATATACTTACCGTCTACTAATTCGGCTTTCTTATCTACTCCACCAACCGTAAAGGTCGCTACTTGCTTACCTTCCGGAGCTGTTACCGTTATTGTTACTTCTGTGTTTTCTGCAATTTCTCCAGCTTCAGGATTAGATATTAAACCTTCCCCTGTTAAGGTTAAGGTATAGGTTGTTACTGGAATAGCTTCAAACTCTACAGCAACAATTATGTCTGCTGCAAGGTTTTCTACTGTTAATGTATTAGTTGTGTTATCTGCAACAGTTTCTCCACCTAAGGTCCATCCTTTTACTTGATAGCCTTCGACTGGTACTGCTGTAAAAACTACACTCTTGCCTTCCTCTACTTTATCACCGGAATTAATTGCTGCATCATCAACTGTTGCTAATAAAGTTCCATTTTGGCCTGCGCTAAAGGTTACGGTATGGGTTGCTGCTGCCGAACCAGCGATAACACCATCTTTCCATTGCCCCATCAAGGGATAGTTATCACTATCAGTTTCCACTGTCTGGTATGGTGTATCACCAATACCATTACCATCAGCATCCGTACCAGTATAGTCACCCCAGTAATTGCCTACGAAACCGTTATACTGCTTACCATTAAACGAGTAGGGCATTTCTATTAGGGAATTCCAGGAGTTACCGGCGATCGCATTAAACCCCAAGGATAGCTGACCGCTGGTGTTGTCAATAAAGTTGTTCAGGTAGAACATATTATTGGCAGACTTAGTTGCAATCTCCAATCCATGGTCGTTATTTGAACAAGTGTTGTTAAAAATTGTATTAAAATGTGCATTCTTAACCCTTATGCCTATATTATTAGAGCTTGAGATGTTGCCATTAACGGTATTATTATTAGCATTATCTGCCAGGTAGAGAGCAAAACCTGAGCCACTGGTGTTTTTCGAGCAGATGTTGTCGGTTATGAAGTTGCCGGTCGTGTTATTCAGATAAATTCCATAGTTACCACTAAGAGTACAAGTATTGTTGGTAACCATGTTATCAGTCCCTGCTTTCAGGGTTATTCCTTGATTGTTTCCACTGCACTTGTTATTTATAACGGTGCAGGAGCCTCTATTTGGGCTGCTTGAGCTTGGGCTGCAGATTGAGATTCCTGACATACCCCTTGACGTTGCCCCAGAAACAGTAAACCCCTCAATGGTAACATTCTCTGCTGTCACCTTAAAGACATCAGCTTTTTCATTAGCCGCCTGAACAGTAGTCAGGTCTGCTCCATTCTCGGACCGAATTACCAGACTTTTGTCTACAAGCACGTTCTCTGTATAGGTACCGTCTTTAACGACGATGGTATCACCCACGTTGGCTGTCGTTACTGCTTCCTGTATAGTAGTAAAGTCGCCGCTACCAGAGCCGTCAACGTACAAAGTCTTAGGTTCTGGGATTGTTACCTCTTCTAAACTTACAGTTTCTGTTATATCAGCAGCTTCTACTATAATGGTTCCTTCTGCTGTTTTATAACCTTCCTTGGTTACGGTGTAGCTGTATTCACCAGCTTCCAAGTTATAAGTTCCATCTGCTTGCGGAGTTACTACATCTTCACCTTTCTTAACCACGATGGTTGCATCTTCAATTGCATTTTCACCATCTGTTACGACAAAGATTACGGTATAGGTAGTTGGTTCTACTACTTCGTCTGTTTCCACATAGTTGGCCGATAGCTCCATCAGGGGGTAGCAATCGTTGTTGTGGGGAGTATCACCAACGCCGTCTCCATCAATATCGATTCCGGTATAGTTTTCCCAGTAGTTACCTAGATAGCCGGTATAAATACTACCTTTGTAGTTATATATAAGAGGAGCCGGAGAATTATAGGTATTTCCCGTCAGTATCTCAGAATCTCCAATAATGTTATTAAGCCAGAGTACGTTATCCTTAGTCATGTCCTTGATACAGAAACCCGCATCATTGTTTTCGACAGTGTTCCTTACGAAGAAGTTGTCGTGGGCGGTATCCCGGACACTGATGCCACGCTTAGAATTTTCATGACAGTAGTTTCCAATTATCATGTTATTTGCAGCTGCACCACCGAGATGGATGCCGTTGTAGCCTCCTGAGCAAATGTTGTTCCGTATTGTGCAGTCGGTTACACTTACCATCTCAATGCCTGCAGTGTTTCTACCTGTCGCACCTTGAATAGAAAATCCGTCTATTATTGCACCACTAGCATCTACGCTGAAAACCGGTGTGGTTGAAACAGCGGCATTGACCGTGGTTGATAATGCACCGTTTTCAGACTGGATAGTGAGAGCCTTATCCACCTTCACGTTCTCGGTATAGGTACCGTCTTTTACGATAATGGTATCTCCCTCGCCGGACGCCGTAATGGCTTCCTGTATAGTGGTAAAGTCACCGCTACCAGAGCCGTCAACGTACCAAGTTTTAGGTTCTGGTACTGACTCATTGCTGTATATCGTCAACTCGGAGACGTATTTTACCGAAAGTCCGGTGGTAGTGGGATATTTTTCACTACCATCCTGGTAATAGTACCAATATTCAGGATCCGCAGCTAATTTCCAGTCAAAGTTGCCGAAAACATGTAACCCATCCGGGTTTACACTATCATCGGCAAACCAAACCAAGCGCATGCCATCTTTGTAGCCAGTATCCGGGTACAGCACATCCCCTTCCCAGCAGGTTTCCCAGCAAACCACCATAGGCCCTTCACGTTCTGAGTACTCGTAAACGTTTTTATAAGCAAAGGTTTTTTTCAACCCATCTACTGCTTTTATTTGTAAGGTCTCGCCCTCTTTCATACCCCCTACCAGTTTACAGAGGTCTCTTACATTGGTACCCCTAGCAGCACCCATGTCTTTTCCCAAGTAATTCGTATCTTCCTCTTCGTTCCAGCGAAGTCGCTCTTGTTCATCTGGGTCAAGGTCGTCAATAAATACCGGACCCTGGTGATAGTAGTGCGTCTCCCCATTACCCATTACCTCTATATTTTCGGGATCCATCAGCCAGCGATAATCAACGGTTTTTTCAGCAAGGACAGTCACACCGTCAGAAGCAAGCTTCTTGATGGTGAGCTCGGTTGTTGCAGCTGTAGCTGACTGTGGCATAACTGTAATCAGGGCGAATCCCAAAAACAGACTCAGCATCAAACAAATAAATAATTTGCCCCATCCGTTTTTCCTAATAAGCAATTAATAAACACTCCTCTCATAATTATTACGGACACATAAATTTCCGTTTATACACTACCGCTTATAGACGATCCCCCCTTTCTAATCCGGTCTTAAGCCCTCATAGCAATAATGCTCACTTGTCAGTAGCATATGTTTTGTCGCTTTAGCAGCTGATTATTTTGCATTAATCCAGTAGTTCGGCCTTGTGAACTAGATATGGCAAACAAGGAGCATTCTTGGAAAACTACTTAAATGTACCTGGAAGGATGCCGTACCGGGATATACAGTACGGTACCCTTATCCATCCTTATACCCCTAAAAAGCTTAATGCCGGACCAGCATTGTAAAAACAAAGTTGGCCCGGCATAAGTACCATAATCCAATCTCTCCTTTTCACAATGGAAGGCACACCAGTTTCCCGGAGTACCCTATCGGCCTGTAACCATAGCAGAATAGCTTTAGGTAGGCAGGCTCGGAGATATAACCCTATTTACTTTTAGACTTTCGTAGGTGTATTAACCCTCCAATAATCTTGATACAGTATTCTACTTAAAAATCATAAATCCTCCCAATCGATAGAAAAACTCCCTGTAATGGTACCACGTACCTACTACCTACCCAACCCGGGAAGAACTACGATTAAGTCTTCATCTTTATGCATACCATATTGACTAGCGTGTTATAATAAGTGTATTAAATAGGAATCATTCTTAATTAGGAGGATTGTTGTGAAGAAAATGCTGGAGAAACTTTCCACCGGCGGGTACAGGATCACTCCCCAACGCCGCCTTATACTGGAGACACTCAAGGAGGGCAAACGGCACCAGACCGCAGATGATATTTGTGCCGCCCTTAAAGATAAACAGCCCAATATCTCTCCGGGCACGGTGTACCGCAACCTCAACCTGCTTATCAGTCTTAACCTGGTAGCCGGAGTCGATTTCCAGGATGGACGGATAAGGTATGAGATCAACGACTCCCACCACCATCACTTGGTCTGTCTGGGATGCGGTGATATCGTAGAGTTTCCAGAATGCAACCTGAAGGAATTCCTGGGAGAAACTGTAGAACGGCATTGTTTCCAGGTAACCGGACACACCATGGAAGTTTTCGGTTACTGCCGTTCCTGCCATAAAAATAACTTTGAAACCGCAGATGAACGCTGATGGATGCAGATGATAAAAAATAGACCAGAATACGCCGAAACTTATGAAAACGCTGAAAATACAAAAATAACTCTTGGAGCGAACGGGTTAACACACTCCAATGAACGTATATTAGAAAACGCTAAATGAATATTAGACGTGGATTAACGCAGATTCATTATGATTTCTATCAATTAAAAATAAAGAGAAATACGGGATTATTTAAACGGTAATTCTTAATTCAAAACCTGAATGGTGTCCCAACCATTGAGAAAATTCATCAAAAAAAGGGGCGGACGCGGGATATACGGGTCCACAACCTAAAAATTATTCACAGGAGGTAGCTTAATGAGACAACGCTGTATGGCAGCCCTGGTTGCTGCTGCCCTGCTGGCTATGTGTTTGCTGTCCGGGTGTGGTCAATCTGCGGACAAGATGGTAAGCACGCCAACCGACGGTATGGTCAAGGTGTATGCCAGTGTTTATCCAGTATACGATTTCACCAAAAAGATCGGAGGTGACCGCATACAATTGACCTGTATGGTTCCGGCTGGAGCCGAGCCTCATGCCTGGGAACCCTCTCCCCGCTCCCTGGCCGGACTGCAGGAAGCCGACCTGTTCATTTATAACGGAGCAGGTATGGAACCCTGGGTGGATAAAGTAGCCGGGGCCTTAGCCGATAGGGGACCTGAGATGGTGGTGGCCACCACGGGTATCGAGCTGTCAACCCTGGAACCGGCCACCCATGAACACGTGGAAAAAGGCCATGGTCACCATCATACAGGGTATGACCCGCATGTGTGGTTAGATCCGGTCCTGGCCCGGACTATGGCTCAGAACATCACCCGGGCTCTGGTGGAGGTAGATCCAGGTAACCGGGAGTATTACGAGTCCAATTGCCAGGTATTTGTCAGGCAGTTGAAGGAATTGGATACCGACTACCGCGAGGCTCTGGAGCAATGCCAGCGTCATCAGTTGGTGGTTACCCACCAGGCCTTCGGTTACCTGGCCCGGCGCTATAACCTGGAACAGGTACCTTTGATGGGGATTTCCGCTGAATCGGAGCCTACCCCCACCCGACTGGCTGAAGTAGCCCGCTTCTGTCAGGAGCATGATGTGACCTACATTTTTGTGGAAAAATTAGTTAGCCCTAAAGCAGCTCAGGCCCTGGCTCGAGAGATAGGAGCCGAAGTGCTGGTGCTGGATCCCATTGGGGGACTGACCTCAGAGCAGATACAAAAAGGAGACGATTATTTGTCCCTGATGAAAGCCAACCTGGAAAATCTCAAAAAGGCCCTGGAGTATCGACCATGAGTCTACCTGTCATCGAATTGACCAATATTTCTTTCGGTTATAATAGCAAGCCGATTCTGGATGATGTCAGTCTGGTGGTAGAGCGGGGAGATTTTGTTGGTGTGGTTGGCTCCAACGGAACCGGCAAGAGTACCCTGATTCGTCTGGCTCTGGGCCTCCTGTCGCCTGCCCGGGGTGAAATTCAGCTGCTGGGACAAAACATAACCCGGTTTCGCGAATGGCACCGTATCGGCTACATGGCCCAGAAGGTGGCCTCCTTCAACACCGGTTTTCCGGCCACTGTGCGGGAAATCGTGGAAACCCACCTGCGTACCCAAAAAAGTCCGCATGGTACCCTGAGCCGGCGGGCCATCAAGACCCGGGTAGAGCAGGCTCTGGATCTGACCGGGATGAGAGAGGCAGGGAACTCCCTGATTGGTGAATTGTCCGGAGGGCAGCAGCAGCGGGTGTTTCTGGCCCGAGTTCTGGCCGGTGAGCCGGAGGTGATGTTCCTGGACGAACCACTGGTGGGGATCGATGCGGCTTCTCAGCAGCTCTTTTGCTCGATCCTGGACGATTACAACCGGGAACGAGGTCTTACCATTCTGATGGTGACTCATGACCCGGCTCATATAGTCGACCGTATCAACCGCCTGGCCTGTCTGGAACAGGGAAAACTTTTCCTGCACGAAAGTCCAGAGGAAATCAGGCGGGAACTGGCCCAGTCGACCACTTCTCATCATCATCCGATTTATCACCACCACTCGCTGGAATAGGGAAAAATGAAACTGTTGATATATACTCATGGATGCAGATGATAAAAAATAGACGCAGAATACACAGAAAATGTATGAATACGCTGAAGATATAAAAATAACTCTGAAAAGGAAGTGTGGTAACCTGGCGAAGCGACCTGCGAAGCCAACGATGTTTTGGTGAGTGCCGGGCGTATCGAAACGCAGCCTGAGCGCCGGCCGCAGACGACGTCACAGTACACACGCAGCTAGAGGGCTATGAAGCGGAGCGAGAAACAGGAGGTTTCGAGCACCGAAGGCTGAGTACATGGACGCCGAATCCTGAGGGGTCCGAATCTGCGTTATTCTGCGTCTAATTATACGGCGAATCAACCCTCAGATTATATGAATGATTTGCGGTTCTATGATAAGCATCGGGGAGAGCCCGAGTAATAAATCGAAGGTTTGTCGAGGAGGATTGCGGAATGGAAATGTTGCAGTATTCGTTTATGCAGCGGGCCCTGGTGGCCGGGATGATAATAGGAATTATCTGCCCTCTGATTGGAATATTCCTGGTGCTGCGCCGGCTCTCACTCATAGGGGAAGCTCTGGCTCACGTCTCCCTGGCCGGGGTGGCCACCGGACTCATAACCGGCCTGAATCCCACCCTGATCGGACTGGGTTTTTCCCTGGCCGGGACCTTGAGTATAGAGTATTTTCGCAAAACCTATGAGAGATACGCAGAGCTGGCCATCGCCATTCTTATGGCCGCCGGCATGAGCCTGGCCATCATCTTAATCAGCCTGGGCCAGGGCAATACCGCCACTATCTTTAGTTTCCTTTTTGGCAGTATTATTGCTGTATCGCCCACCGACCTGGCCATTATCGCCATCATCGGAGCCGTAGTGGTTCTGGCTACCGGGCTCCTTTACCAGCAGTTATTCTACATCTCCTTCGACGAAGAATCAGCCCACCTGGCTGGCATACCGACAGCTACCATAAATCTCATCTTCGTCGTACTGGTAGCCATGACCGTGGCGGTTTCCATGCGGATAGTCGGAGTGCTGCTGGTTTCATCACTGATGACCATTCCCGTAGCTGCCAGCCTGCAGATAGCCCGCAGCTTCAAATCGGCGGTCTGGGTTTCCCTTTTTATGGCGCAGGTCAGTGTGATTGTCGGTCTGGTATCGGCCTTCTACCTGGATCTGGCCCCGGGCGGCACCATCATTCTAACTTCTCTGGCTCTGCTGGGTCTTACCATAGGCGCAAAAAAATGCGGTATAAAAACACGTCAGGGCACCCCTGCATAGAAGTGCCCTGGAAAGCCGTCTTATCTCTTACGCTGCCCACTCAGCAGTTTTTTTCTTCCAGTTCCGCCAGTCGGCGAACCTCCTCCCATAACCGGGAGAAGTTGTCCGGGGTCAGCGATTGTTTGCCATCTGACAGAGCGCAGTCAGGACATGGATGTACCTCGACCATCACCCCATCGGCCCCGGCCGCCACCGCAGCTTTGGCCACCGGCCGGACCATTTTCCATTTGCCGGTACCATGACTGGGATCCACGATAATAGGCAGATGGGAAAGCTGTTTGATAAGCACCACTGCCCCTATGTCCACGGTATTACGAGTATACACCTCGAAAGTGCGGATACCTCTTTCACAGAGGATAACCTGCTGGTTGCCCTCGGCCAGTATATATTCGGCAGCCAACAGCCACTCTTCGATGGTGGCGGCAAATCCCCGCTTAAGAAGAATGGGCTTGTCTATCTGTCCCGCCTCCCGCAGCAAGGAGAAGTTCTGCATGTTGCGGCTGCCTACCTGGATAATATCGGCATAATCATATACCAGTTCCATATCCCGGGTATCCAGAACCTCGGTTACCACCGGCAATCCCGTAAGTTCCCGGGCTTCGGCCAGGATCTGTAAGCCTTCCCGCCCCAGACCAATAAATGAGTACGGTGAGGTTCGAGGTTTGAAAGCCCCGCCGCGCAGGACATGAACTCCCATTTCCTTCAAAACCGCAGCCAACTGCAAATACTGCTCCCGGTTTTCCACTGCACAGGGGCCCGCAATCATGGTGCAGTTTCCTTCCCCGATATATAATGTTTTCTCAGGGGTTCGCAGCTCGATCACGGTATCCTGGCTGCGGTTTTCCCTGGAAGCAAGCTTAAAAGGTTTCATGTCTGTTCCTCCAGCCTATATTGTACCCTACCCGAAGCAGAATGAAAATTCAATTCAAGGCCTTTTTCAACCCGGAGACGGCCTGACGCAGCTGCCGCTGCAAAAGTGCTTTTTCTCCCGCATACTTGGTCATGGTTTCCACCAGCAGGCTTCCTACCACAAAAGCATCCGCATAATCCCGTAATTCGGTTATCTGTTCGGGATGGGAAATCCCAAATCCTACTGCCAGCGGCCGGATGGTATGCGCTCGTACCCGCTGTAAGTACCGGGTCAGATCGGGTAACTGCTGACGTTGTCCGGTAACTCCAGCTATCGAAACACAATATACGAAACTCCGGGCATACTCATCCGCCAATTCAATGTGCTGAATATCGCTGGTCGGAGCCACCATGGGTATGAGATCCAGGTTACCCTGCTGGAAGCGCGGCCGCTCGTCCAGGGGCAGATCTGGTATTATGGCCGCCGCACCTCCGGCCGCCTGTAGTTCCCTGGTAAAACCCGCCATTCCCCGCTGATAAACCAGATTGAAATAGGAAAACAACACCAACGGTATCTGGCATTTATCCCGTACTGCGTGCATAAACTCCAGGGCTCGACTCATGTTCATGCCCTGAGATACTCCTTGAAAATGAGCCTGCTCGATAACTTCTCCATCCGCGATGGGGTCTGCATAAGGAA
>JAAZLJ010000006.1 GCA_012799365.1 Syntrophomonadaceae bacterium
GGGAGTGCGACGAGAACATAGATTTAACCGATGCCATTGAAATACATTTTATTGAGTTACCCAAACTTGATGCCAAACTGGCTAATTATGAGAACCCACTGGACCGGTGGGCAATGTTTCTGAAGGGATGGGATAACATGGAACTGCTGGAGAGACTGTCAGAAGAAGATCCGGCCATCGCCCAGGCCAGGAAAGCGTTAGAAAAAATGGCATCTGATCCTCGAGCCAAAGAAATCTATGAACAAAGACTTAAAGCCATCATGGACAGAAACTCCGATCTCTATGAAGCTAAGCTGAAAGGCATGAGGGAAGGTAAACTGGAGACAGCCCGTGCTGCATTGCTAAAAGGTGCTGATGTAGAATTTGTTGCAGAGATTACTGGTCTGCCGCTGGAAATCATTCAAAAACTGAAAGCCGAGATAGTAAGCTAAGCAATAAGTCCGGGGACAGTGAACTGGGCCCCGGACATATACTTTTAATCACTAACCTCCAAATAATGATTGATAAGTAACTTTCTTCATATTGTACCATGTTAGGACCTATCACTCAGAAATATAATAGAACAACTATCATAAAAAACGTTTATATTCCGTAATGAGTCGCCCACTACCAGATTTCTATAAAGGGGGCTCCATCGTGGAGTCCCCTTTCCCTATCCCTATTCTTTTTCTTCCGCTTGCTCTATTTTTACCACTCTGGCGGCAGCTGGCGTAACTGGGCCAGGTTAAATACCGGTCCATCCAGACAGATGTATTCTGAACCGATATTGCACCGGCCGCATTTACCGATACCGCATTTCATCCGCATTTCCAGGGTGGTTATTACCTGTTCATCGTTAAAACCCATTTTCTCCAACGATTGTAAAACCATTTTAATCATTATCGGCGGTCCGCAGACCACGGCGATGGTATTATCCGGACTCGGATTAATCTCTTCTAAATAGGTGGGTACAAAGGCCACTTTCCCGTCCCAACCCTCTTCCGCCCGGTCAATGGTAGTATAGACTTCGGTATCCTTCTGCTCCGGCCACTCTTCAAACAGCTCCCGCTTGAAACAAAGGTCAGCTTGGCTGCGAGCTCCATACAATATCTGAATATTGCTATATTTATCCCGATGCTGAAAACAGTATTTGATAAAAGAGCGCAAGGGCGCCAGGCCAATACCGCCGGCGATGAACAACATATTCTTGCCTTCACACGCTGCCACCGGGAAGCCATTTCCATAGGGTCCCCTTACCCCGATTTCCTGCCCTATATTAATATCATGCAGGGCATCGGTAAGCACTCCCACTCTCCTGATAGCAAACTCCAGGTGATCTTCTGCCTGCCAGGAAACGGAAAACATCCCTTCTCCCGCCGGAAGCAGTGAGACCATGGCCAGCTGCCCGGGCATAACCGGGAAGGGAATACCGTTGTCAGTGGTAACATAGAAGGTCTTGACATCCGGGGTCTCGTCAACGATATCTACTACCTTAACAATGCTGGGAACCAGCGGATTTTCACAGTTACAATTACCGGACATCGAGTTCCACCTCCTGCAGACGCTTAATGATCGAAACTATATTTATTCCCTGTGGGCACGCCACTATACAGCGACCACAGCCGGTACATAATGACGTACCATAACGTTCCTGAAAAAATTCCAGCTTATGCAGAAAGCGGTTGCGAAAACGCTCGTGTTTGCTGCCCCGAGGATTGTGTCCTCCGGCCATCATGGTGTATTCCGGATACATACAGGAATCCCAGCAGCGAAAACGGTAGCCTTCCGTTCCCCGGTTCTTTACCTGTATATCGAAACAGTAGCAGCTGGGGCACAGATAGGTACAAATACCGCAGTTCATGCACGGCTCAGCCAGTTCTTCCCACAGCGGGTGTTCAAACATTCCGGCCAGCTTTTCCGGTAACCCATTAATGTCAACCTGGAGCTGGAACTCACCCGCTGACGGCTTCTGGAAATCCCGGTCTGCCAGGATATCGCCCAGACTCTGTGTAAGCTTCTGGCCCCGCTCACTGCGCGGTTCCCACCCGTAAGCATCACCCAGGTCATATATGATTACGTCAACCGGATCCGGTTCCAGCGGATCCACCCCCATGGCACTGCAGAAACAGTTGGGTCCGGGCTGGGTACAGGCCTTGCCTATAATAATCAGCGGCTCTCGCCGCGCTTTATAAAATCCGTCCTCATATCCGCGGGTCAGGAATACCTCATCCAGGGCGGCTATCGCCTTGCTGTCACAGGCACGCACCCCGAATACCACCCGCTCCTTCCGTTCTTCTCCGGTTTCCTTGATCTCCACGCTCTGTCCCCGGGCCGCGAAGGTGTACATTTTCTCGGTCTGGGGCAGCACCACCTCTTTGGGCGAAAACATGGTGTTCAGACTATCCAGAGCCAGTTCATCCCCCGGCACGGTGGGCCAGGGAGCAAATCTGCTGCCTCCCTCCCGATGCACAGGCACATACACCTGGCTGTTTTCCGCAAGCCGGTTGAGCGCAGTGTTTATCTTGTCTTTAACCAGGACTTTCATCAGGCTCACCTCTCCTATAGGAAGTTATCCGGGTCGTCAGGCCGATACACACTCAGGGGTGGACTGGCCTCCTCTTCCAGCTTCAGGCTGGCTTCATACGGCCCAAATAACTCGTTTACGTCTTTAATTAACTTGCGGTTCAACAGCATCAAAGGTATGCCCACCGGGCAAACGCGTTCACATTCGCCACATTCTACACACCGACCCGCTACGTGCATAGCTCTTATGACATGGTAACCAATATTATCCATCAGGTTGGTTTCTCTTCCCACCCACTGGGGCCGAGTCTCGTCGAATATACACCGGCGGCAGTTACAGGCTACACAGACATTGCGGCAGGCATAACACCGGATACAGCGCGAAAACATATCAGAAAAAAACTGCCAGCGTTCTTCCGCACTCATGCCCTCCAGTTTCTTGACCTGGGCAAATCTCTCACCCTCCAGGTGAGGCGGCTGCTCATCACCTATAAGCTCATCATAGAGTACGGGATTGGGATACATACACTCCCGGCACTTGGCGGCCAGGCCTTCGTTCTCTTCCGTTCCGTTTAGACCAGAAGCCGCTCTGGCCGCGGCCAATGGGTCCTTCATACCGGGACAACCAATACCAATGATGTACAGTCTTTCACGTAGAAACTGGTTGTCTTCGATAAGACGCACCACTCCACGCGAGTCACAGCCCTTGACGAATATGCCGATTTTCTCCTGCCCATCCCGGTAATCTAATAAAAAGGTACTCAAATTATGAATACAGAATTCATCAAAAACCAACTGCTCGGCCTCTTCGGGCTCCCGGATAAAGACCGGTTGACTGCGAAAGGGCTCGGGCCCCTTCTCCCATCCCAGCACCAGGTCAACCTGCTGCCCATCCAACAGTTTACGGGCAGTTTGTCTCACCCGGTCTGTCAATTCCTTCATCAGGCATCCCTCATCTTTCTGCTGGGCCCGACCTGGCGCACATCGTTTACCACTTTAGTAACCACATCGGCAAATTTCTGGCCTTCAGAGCCGGAGATCCAGGCCGTCTGATACCGTTCAGGTTCCAGGCCCAGATATCCCAAAAAACTCTTCATCAAGGTATGACGCCGACGCGTAAAATAATTGCCACTACCATAGTGACAGTCACCGGGGTGTCACCCCGATACCAGTACACCATCTGCCCCCTGCTGGAAGGCTCGCAGAATGAACTGCGGATCCATACGCCCGGAGCAGGGAACGCGAATTATCCTTATATCAGCCGGGTACTGCATCCGGTTAAGTCCGGCCAGGTCAGCACCGGCATATGAACACCAGTTACAGGCGAAGGTCACCACTTTAGGTTTCCAGGCACCATCATTTACAGACATAATGCATCCACCTCCGCTAGGATTTGCTCATCGGTGAAGCCCTTCAAGTTCAAGGCCCCTGAGCGGCAAGCACTGATACATGCTCCACACCCCTGACACAAGCCTTCATTGACAGCTGCTGCCTGGCGGGTAATGGGACCTTTGGGCCCCCGCTCCTCCACCTGCTTCATGCTAATCGCTTGATAAGGGCAAATAGGTACACAGAACTCACATCCCGAACACTTGCTGACATCTACCTCCGATACCATAGGCTGGGTAGACAATTCCGGTTTGGAAAACAGCATGGCGACCTTGACCGCCGCCCCACTGGCTTGAGCCACCGTATCGGGTATGTCTTTGGGCCCCTGGCAGGCTCCCGCCAGATAGACCCCACCGGTAAAGGTCTCTACCGGCTGCAGTTTGGGATGGGCTTCCTGGAAGAAGCCGTCCTTGTCAGTGGAAAATCCCACCAGCTTTGCGATCTCCTCTGCACCTCGGGCTGGCTCCATGGCCGTTGCCAGCACTACCAGGTCAGCCTCCACCTCAATAGGCATGCCCAGAAGGGTATCTTCACTCTTCAATACCAGGCGGTCCCCACGCGGATATATCTTGCTCACTCGCCCGCGAATGTATTTGGCTCCGGCGTTCAGGGAGCGCTGATAGAATTCCTCATAGTTCTTGCCCGCAGTACGGACATCCATATAGAACACATAGGCTTCCCCACCGGGTATCTTTTCCAACACCTGCAAAGAATGTTTGGCTGTATACATACAGCAGGCCCGAGAACAGTAGGTCTTGCCTTTGGTATCATCCCGGGAACCCACACATTTGATAAAGGCTACACTCTGCGGTGTCTTCCCGTCCGAGGGTCGCTTGATCTTACCTCCGGTAGGCCCGGAAGCATTAACCAGTCTTTCAAATTGCAGCCCGGTTATGACATCCGGGAATTTGCCGTAGCCGTATTCCCCGTAAGTTTGCGTCCAGTCAAAAAGGTCAAATCCGGTGGCCATAACGATGGCCCCTACGTTTTCAGTAATCAGTTCATCTTTATCATCGAAATTTATGGCCTGGGTAGGGCAGATTTTTTCACATACCCCACACTTGCCATTCTTTAACTTGCGACAATTCTCAGCATCGATGACCGGCTTGTTGGGTACCGCCTGTGGAAAAGCTTTATAAATAGCGGTCCTGTTGCCCAACCCCAGGTCAAACTCGCTCTTCAGTTTCTTGGTGGGGCACTTGGTCTCACAAGTACCACAGCCATTGCACTTATCCCAGTCGACATACTTGGCCTTTTGGCGAATGGTAACGGTAAAATTGCCGATATATCCGTTAACTGCTTCTACTTCGGAATAAGTATACATTTTAATATTAGGATGCTGTGCCACAGCAACCATCTTGGGGGTACTTATTCAGGCCGAGCAGTCCAGGGTGGGAAAGGTCTTATCCAACTGAACCATCTTACCCCCAATAGTGGCCTCCCTTTCCACCAGTATGACTTCATAGCCCGTGTCGGCAATATCCAGAGCTGACTGCATACCTGCTATACCGCCTCCAATTACCAACGCCCGTTTAGTAACAGGAATGGTACCAGGCTGAAGCGGTTCGTTTTTCAGCACCTTGAAAACCGCCATCCTCACCAGGTCTGATGCCTTGCGGGTAGCTTCTTCCTTATCGTTATGAACCCATGAGTTTTGTTCACGAATGTTCACCATTTCGAACAGGTATGGATTTAAGCCACCATCCCCCACCGCCTTACGGAAAGTGTTTTCGTGCATACGGGGGGAACATGAAGCTACCACCACCCGTTCCAGGTTTTGTTCCTGGATGGCTTTCTTGATCAGATCCTGCCCCGGGTCGGAACACATGTATTTATAGTTAGTAGCATAAACTACCCCCGGCATTTCCAGGGCTTCTCGGGCTACCCGCTCGGTGTCCACCACCGAAGCAATGTTGGTACCACAGTCACATACGAAAACTCCTACTCTTTTCACTGACCGGTCACCTCCTCTCCTTTGGTCTTAGCCTCTTTTTTAATAAATGCTTCGCCCACTTTTATGGCCTTATCCTTATCCTGGGCCATAATTTGGGCCAGCTTTTTCAACTTATTTGTATCACGGGTGAGAATCTCTGCCAGCTGTCGAGCTTTAGCCTCATCGTTTTCAAATAAACGGGAAGAGAATTTCAAAGCCCCCTTACTGGGACCACCCGCAGCATCTTCAGTTCCGACTGACTTTGGTTTGGCTGCCTCCCCAGCCTTTTTGGCTTCCTTCTTAATCATAGCTTCAGCCACTTTACGAGCTTTATCTTTATCTTCAGCCATAATTTTGGCTATTTTCTTAATTCGTTCTGGTTCCCGAGTCAGAATTTCCGCTAGTTGATTGGCCTGGTCGGAATCATCTGCAAAGATACGGGTCGATAACTTGACCGCACCCTTGGATAGCCCGCCAGCCTGCGGCTCAGAAGCCGCTTTCTCCTTCGCCACTTCTTCCTCTGCTTGTGAAAGATGGGTCAGATGGTAGACTGCTTCAACAAAGTGCCGATGGATCCCCATTTCTTGCAGGGAGATCCCACAGGCCACACCTACCATCTCGGTGATATAATAAATCGGCAGGTCAAACCTGACCCCGAATCTCTTCTCTATCTGAGCCTGACGCATATCCAGGTTCATCTGGCAGAGAGGACATACGGTCACTATGCTATCCGCTCCCGCTTCCCGCGCCCTTTTTAATATTTCGTATGACATCCGCAGACCTACCTCGGGCCGGGTAGTGGAAAGGCTGGCTCCACAGCATTCGGTCTGGTGGGACCAGTTTACCGGCTGGGCTCCCAAAACCTTCATTATATTATCCAGAGACTGCGGATATTCTGGATCATCAAACCCAGTATACTCTACCGGTCTTACCAGCAGACACCCGTAATAACAGGCAGGTTTCATTCCCGACAATGGTTGAGTTACCTTTTTCTTAATGGCATCCAGGCCAACATGACCGACCAGCCATTCCAGTATGGATAAGGTCTGGTTCTGGGCGTGGTACTCCATAGCGATGGCTTCCTCTACCTGCTGCCGCACACCGACATCCTCGCGCACCAGGAATTCAGTGGCACGAAACCGGTTGTAGCAAGCGGCACAAGGAGCCAGGACATCCAGCCCTTCCTGTTCGGCCAGGGCCAAGTTGCGAGCCGGCAACGCCAGAGAAAGCAGCCAATTGGTGCTGTGAGCCGAAGTGGCCCCACAGCAGTTCCAGTCGGCAATCTCTTCCAGCTCCACCCCCAGCATCTCGGCCACCCGACGGGTAGATACCCCGTATTCTACAGCCGTAGCATTTAATGAACATCCTGGATAATAGGCCAGCCTCAACTCGGTCCACCTCCCATCTGCTCGACCCGTTTAAAGATCTGCTTCACCTGCTCCCGACCCTTGATGGTTCCGGGTAAAAGATGAACTTTGCCACGTGTGAACATGGGTAATCCCAGTTCCACATCTTTAAACAATTGACCGGTTTTCAAATTAAACTCCATCATCAGTCCTACTTCATGTACGCGGCCAAAGCGTTCCACCAGTTTGAGAAACGCCTTATTGAAAGTAGCTACTTTATGGTCGGTTACCTCGCCCCTCTTTAGAGCCTCCCGGCGCAGGGCATCCATAAGGGAAGCTATATCCACTCCTCGCGGGCAGCGTGTAGTGCAGGTGTCACAGGTAGCACAAATCCATATGCTCTCCGCCTTCACCGCTTCATCCACCATCTCCAACTGCAAGAGCCTTATAACCTGCCGTGGGGTATAATCCATAGCAAAGGCCGCTGGACACCCGGCAGCACATTTCCCGCACTGGTAGCATAAGCTCACCTCGGTGCCACTCTCCCGCTCAATCTCCTTAATGAATTGCTTTTTCGCCTTCCCGGGAGATACCAGGACCCTCTCCATTCCTTTCTCCCCTTTCATATGTAAATATATTTCTTAAATGGCAACATTGCTGGTGCATGTTAAATACTTCACAGATACTCGCTGGATCGCGGATTTTGATATACTAAGTATGTTAATTCAAGGTGGACCCAAATGCAAGCTGTATACATAATATCTTCAGTGAAGGGAAATACTGTTTGGTTAATGCTTTTTATCTATTATAAAGCATATATGAGTCATATATGTGTTAAGTTTGTGTTAATTTTGTCTCCAGTTAATGTATTATGCTATGCTATTTCCCCCTCCATAAAAAAAGACCGGACCTGGCAGGTCCAGTCTTTTCAACCAGAGACATTAACCTTTTGCCCTTTAATTACCAGCTGCCAGCCAGAATATTGTCACCAAGACCAGGCCCAGACCCACCGCCTGCCACAGGAGATACTCCCGAGGCCGGCCTCCATGTACCTTACTGAAGCCCCGGCACCAGTTCATAAAACGTTGCCCGAGGGGAAGCCAGAAATTGTCCAGATCCAGCCAGTGAGCCAGCTGGTTCGGCAGCTTGAATTCGCGTTTCGGGCCCACCCTATAAAGCGGGGCGAAATGCTTTTTAAACGGCTGATAAAAACTATCAGCCCGGTAAAGCAGTTCTTCTTTACCTACGATTTCACCACAGCTCCATATCACTGAAGGCCGAACCGAAGGGTTAGCCAGTCGGTATATTCCATAGCAAAGCAGAACCCCAATTACCAATGCTATCAGCACTATAGCCGGGGAAGCATGAGCAGATAAGGTCGTCCCCAGATTAATTCCCACCCCACCGGCCACAGCCGTCAACGCCTGGCTGGGAATACTGGCCAGATACGAACCGTTCAGTGCGCCCTGGGCCATGGCAACAGGCCAGGCCGGTATTACACCGAGAATGAGGCAGCCCAGGGCCAGTCCACCCTCAACCACCCGCATACATAATGGCAGGTCTTTTTTACCCTCCACCTGGGGTGAAACTGGTCCCAGAAATGCAGCACCGAAAAACTTCAGGTAAGCGGCCAGACTGACCGTACTCATAAATATGGCCACCACCCCAAAAAACGCCAGTATCGGCCAGGTCTTACCTCCAAACATAGCTGCCTGATACAGCATCCATTTGCTCATGAAGCCGTTCAACGGAGGAACACCCGCAATAGCCAGCGAACCTACCAGAGCGGCGGCCGCGGTTAAAGGCATTATCTTGATTAATCCACTGACCTTATTAAGATCCCGTTCACCGGCAGTATAATCGATAGAACCAGCATTGAAAAACAACAGCGATTTAAAACAGGCGTCATTAATGAGATGATACAACGCTCCCACCAGACTCAATATACTTAATAACGGATTGGTGGCCAGGAACATCAAAGCAATACCCATACCTAACCAGATATAGCCCATCTGTCCTATCGTACTCTGAGCTACCAGACGTTTGGCATCACTTTCTCCAAGACAGCGCAGATTTCCTACTATCATAGATAGTACCCCGGCTGTGGCTATTACTGCTCCCCAAATGGTGGTGGTTCCTGAAGGAGGAAGCATCCAGTAAGTCAGTCTGAGTAATCCATAAACGGCTACCTTGTTCATAATTCCAGATAGAAGTGCACTGATAGGTGCCGGAGCGGCCGGATGGGCTTCCGGGAACCAGAAACCCAGCGGATAGATCCCCGCCTTGGTGGCAAAAGCAACTACCAGCATCCCAATAATCAGATGTAAAGCAGCCGGGTTGCTGGCAGCCAGGTGCTCATAAGCCCCGGGTATGGCCGTAAATGCCAGAGAATTCGTCCAGCTTCCCAGCATAACCACTACCAGCAGGATGCCCATCGACGTAACATGGGTCATGAAAAAGTAAAGCCAACCAGCCTGCAGGTTTTTCCGATCATCTCGTTGATATATAACCAGAAAATACGAGGCCAGGGTCATGATTTCCCAGAAAACCAGGAAGTAAAACAGGTCGGCAGCTACAACTACCGCCATCATGGCCAGTATGAATACCAAAAATGCTATATAATACCGGCGTGGGTCTTCAGTTCGGATATGAGGTACATAGCCCTGACTGTATATAACCGAAGCGATGCCCAGAATCCCCAGCAGCCCTAGAAACAAGGCACTCAAACGGTCAATGGCAAACACCGCCATGGCCGGAAACCCTGGAAGAGCTAATCCCGGTATGGCGGTAGTCACCGTACCTTTAATCCAGACTTCGACCGCTACATAGATTACCAGTAGTCCAGCGGTCACCATGGACACTGCTCCAATGGTACCCGCCACCTGATGGCGTTTGCTCACCGGAATCAGTAAACTACCGGCAATCATTATTGCAAACGCTAACCATAGGCACTGAAACGCGGTCACATTCTCAACCCCCTCTACATCATTTCCACTAAAACTGCCCTGTACTTGAACTCACATGCAAGCAGGAATTCTGGCTTGCATATTCCCCCGACACTCATCCATAAGCCATCCCATCTATCTGCGTCTATTTCCATCGCAGACCCCTCCTGTCGGTCGCACCGACACCAACGTTTATTGGAGTGTGTTAACCCGGCGAAGCGACCTGACGAGGAGGCGTAGCAGTACACAGCGGTTTCAATTTCATCGCCCCATCGCTCACAAAATGTCGGAGTTACCAGCTGCCGGTTACTCCACCCGGCATCCCAGAAAACCCGGGCTGCCGTCCACCCAGAGTCTTAACTAACCAGGATTCCAGGCAGTTTAAGATTAGTTCTACGCCGGGACTGAGCGGCTCCCCCAGATGGGTGGTCTGTGGCTGTATCCCCAGCATAAATACGTCAGCCCCGGTCAGCTGCTGCAAATAACGCATAAACAAATCCAATCCCATTTTATGGGTACTAAGGTTCAGATTACCCAGGTCACTGGTTTCAATGATGGCCAGTGAGCCTGGTTTAGCTCCTACGTCTACCGCGTCCAATATGAGCACGGTATCTGGTTGGAGATCTGTTATTCGTGAAAGGTAGCTTTCTGGCACCTCTCCAACATCGAGCAAATCGGCTTCAATCTTGCCATACAATCTTTCCACCAGGGCAGGCCCAACCGCATCATCACCGCGTAAAGGGTTGCCCACCCCCACCATTACAACATTACCTTTCAATCTCTCCTTCAGCTGTTTCCACATTTACCTGCCCACCTTCCTGATAAAAGTAGGGCTCTACCTTCTTATCTACGATACCAATAGCCACCGCAATGCCATAAATAATAGCCTCGGGACGAGGTGGACAGCCAGGAATAAAGAAGTCAACCGGTAAGACCTGATCCACTCCACCTACTACGTTATACGTATCAAACCACATGCCCCCGCCGATAGCGCAGGAGCCGCAGGCTATAACCAGTTTCGGATCCGGAACTGCTTCGTACAACCGCCGCAAACGCGGCTCCACATGGCGGGTTACCGGACCAGATACCAGCAGGATATCGGCATGTCGTGGTGATGCCACCAGTTTCAGGCCGAACCGCTCGGCATCATAGTAAGGGGTAAAAGCATTTATCTCCTCGATATCACACCCGTTGCAAGCCCCGGTGTTAGCATGGAATACCCAGAGGGATTTCTTAAACGCCTTCTCTAACAAGGATTGAAGAAACTTCACATCCGCCATCTATAATCAACCTCCCCATGCACACATGATAGATTGGGCTGCCAGCTCAACCAGCTTGCTGATAGCCGGGGGATACAACCCAAGTCCCACACTGATACCGGCCAGAAGCACCATTGTGCCCGCCATAGAAAGCGGTAATCTGAATCCAGGGTTAGCTGGTGCCGATGCACATTCCCCTGTGTCCGGTTCTCCATGTTCATCGTCCCGCTCCAAAAACACCAGATATCCTGCCCGTACCAAACAGGCCAGGGTTAAGAGACTGGTAAACACCGCAATACCGGTGGCCCACCATAAACCAGCCTGGGCCGCGGCAATGAATATGGTAAACTTACTCCAAAACCCGTTGAGAGGCGGCAGCCCGCCAATGGCCAGGGCCCCGATAAAGAAACAAATAGCAGTTAATACGTTTTTGTTCTCCTTACCCCGCAGGCTCGAAATATAGGTGGTACCACTGGTATACAGTAAAGCCCCGGTGCAAAGGAAAAGCATCCCTTTTAACAGTGCGTGGTTAAACAGATGGTACAGGGCCCCGAAGAATCCCAGATAAGTTCCGATGCCCAGGCCCATCACCACATAGCCGATCTGACTCACACTGCTGAAAGCCAACATCCTTTTCAAGTCATCCTGAGCAAAAGCAAACATGATCCCCGCCAGCATGGTAACCGCCCCTATCATCACCAGTAATAGCGCGACACCACTGTATTGCGGGTAGAAAATGGTCATTACCCGGGCCATAGCGTAAGCCGCTACCTTGATGCTGACTCCGGAGAGCAGCGCGCTGACCGGGCTGGGTGATTGTGAGTGAGCATCAGGCAGCCAGGCATGGAAAGGTACCAGGCCAGCTTTGGTGCCAAATCCCACTACCAAAAATCCCATCGCCAGCAAAGTCAGTTCCCGAGGGAATTTGGAAGCCACCGTAGCGGCTGCTGTAATCAGCATGGCATCGTGACCCCCGATATGAGGCGTAGCCGCTGCATAAATGAGCACACAGCCCAATAAAGCGAAGGTAATACCTATAGTACAGAGCAGCAGGTACTTGTACCCCGCCTCCAATGACTCCCTTTTCCAGTAAAACGTTACCAATAAGGCAGAAGCCAGGGTAGTAGCCTCTACCACTACAAACAGCATGATCAGGTTATTGGTTATTACCGCCCAAACCATGGTACTGATAAACAGAGCAATAAGGCTGAAATACAAAGGCAGGCGCTCCCGGGTGGTTTTCCCTACCTTCACCTCGTGACGCATATAACGGTAACTGAATATGGTGGCTCCCAGCCCTACCGTAGATACCACCACCGCCATCAGCGCACCCAGGCCGTCCACGTACAGCTGACCATTCCAGGCCACCAGTTTGGCTCCATGCCATACCTGCCACCCCATAATCAAGGCCAAAACAAAGGTCAATGTCGCTCCTATTCCGGCGTATAATCCCGACTGTTCCGGTCTTTTCCTTCCCGATATGGCTTCCGCTGCCGAGGCCAGAGCTGGTATCAGAAATATTAGCCAGGGTAGGATTGAATTATTCGTCATTTATCCACACCCCCTAACCTTGCAGCTTTGATAGTTCACGGATATCAGTAGAACCGATCTGTTCATGGATACCCGTTACAATAATCAAAAGAATCCAGACAGAAACTACGACATCGGTGACTATTCCGATCATGGCCGTCTCCGGGATACCCGGGGCCAGGCTGACCAGGCTCAGATGAACCGCATTCTCAATCAGACATACACTGATTACCGATTTCAAGGCATCTCTCCGGGAAAGTAACCCATAGAGACCAAAAGCCAGTATGGTAAAGGCCACCGAAAGATTGGTGGCATAAGGTTCTCCCGCCAGAGCCGCTGAGGGCGCCAGCCAGCCCATATGCCCGTCGATTAACCAGTAGAACCCGGCCAGAACAGCTGCTCCAATAGCCAGTGAAACTCCGAACCCCAGACTCGGCGGTGTCTCCTCCAGCGTGGTCTTTTGCAAATAGTGCCGCAGCATAAGCGGAATAATAGTGGCCTTGGTTATCAAGACCGTAATCGCCCAGAGATAAAGCGTATGATTGGGCAAGAGGGTTCCATAGGACACCAGCAGCGCCACTATCAAGAGGGCTTGAGCTACATAAGCTATACTCGCCCATTTCAGGTGCCTCAGTTCTACAGCGGTCAGGGAGGTCACTACCAGGGCAAAACTCAGTCCAATAATAAGTGATGAATGTTCAATCATCCTCCACATCCCCCAATCTTCCCAGAATCCGCGCCTCATACTTCTGGCGGCAATCAGGACACCAGGATACCCATGCAGGTACTGTATCTCCCGACCCCTGGTCTCCGATGGTTTTTTGTGCCATCTTTTTTACCAGACGCTGAGTAGCAAAGGGGCGATTACAGCGAGAACACCTGGCTAATTTCATTTTCACCTGCAACAGCAAGTCGTCCTTCTGATTGGTGGCCGTTTCGAAATTATTGCTCATCTTTATGGCCCCTTCCGGACAAACCTCTTCACAACGAGCACAGTACGTACAGCGAGTATAATCAACCGTAAGCACCCGGTACTCACCCTCATCAGCCAGCGTGATCAGTCGGGGTGGGCAAACCATAGCACAGGTTCCACAACCAACACAAAGCTCACCATCGATTTCAGGCTTGCCCCGGAAACCCTCCGGAGGTGCCTGGGGTACAAATGGATACGGCAGAGTCACCCGTCCCGCTCGGAGGCAAAGCAATGCTTCCTTTAATTTACTGCTAAACAATCGGCCCACCTCCTTATATACCCAGGAGTGCGAAAGCGAGACCCGCCAGGGCCAGCACCGCTACTCCCTTGAAGTAGTTAATCGCCTGGTCAATCCGTAATCTCGGGTTGACCAACTCAATCAATTCAACCACAACCACTACCAGGAATACTTTGGCCAGATTAATAATTAAATCCAGCAGCACAATCCCGGTCTGAGGGCCTGGTAAAAATACCCCCAGAAACAACGAAATAAAAACTATAACTTTGGCATAAAGTGCCCATTTGAAAAGAGCCAGCTTGGGTCCACTATTTTCTACAAACGGACCCTCCATTATCTCCGTCTCAGCTTCCGCGATATCGAAAGGAAGCTTGGCCAGCTCAGATTGCATAGCCAGGAAGAAAGCCAGCCCGGCAATTATTACTGATACACTCCACCCATTGGCCAGCGTCCAGCCGGTGATATCAGACAAAACTAGAGAACCGGCTTTCAACCCCACGGTAAGCAGTGAAACGGCCACAATAGGCTCCACAGTCAGCACCAGGCTCATCTCCCGGCTGGCACCCAGCATCGAATACGGACTGCCAGCGGCCATTCCCCCCAGTATGATGGCAATCCCAGGAATACTGAGCAAATAAATTAGCAGTATAACATCCCCACCAAAACCCAGGGGAGCCGCCGTACCCATGGGGGTAAAGAGAGCCGCCACCAGAACTGAGCCCAGGCAAACCACCGGGGCCATGCGAAAAATAACGTTGTTGGCTACTTCCCGATCCTCCTTGCCGAAAAGCTTCAAAAGGTCATAATAAGACTGCATCAAAGGCGGACCCTGCCGGGAATGAATAATCGCTTTGATACGCCGCATAAACCCATCCAGTAGAGGTGCCAGGGCCAGGGTAACCCCGACATTAAACAGGGTGAGTAGTATTATTCTGGTCATTAATTTTCACCCCCTCGATACTCCCGGCGGCTTTTTTCCACTACTTCATTCCGATTATATACCCGTACTTTACGGGTTCTTACATCGACGGTTTCCATCCGCTCGGTACAGGAGAAACAGGGGTCAATACTCGCGATAATAATAGGAGCATCAGCCACCGTATTATTGGCCAACATGGTAGGTACCGCCTGCAGCTGCGGGTAAGTTGAAGCTCGTACCCGCCAGCGATAAGGCCGGTTGCCGGGTCCTGTTATTACGTAGTGACAGCACTCACCCCGGGGGGCTTCAATCACCGATATGCCCTCACGACCGGGTTCGATTTCGCCCACCTCGGCCATTATAGATCCCTCCGGCATTTTCTCCAGAGCTTGCCGAATCAAACCGATAGATTCAAATAATTCATGCAAACGAACCAGCGTCCTGGCCCATACATCCCCGGCACTGAAAACTGGAACCGTCAAAGCCAGATCCGGATAAGCCGCATAAGGATGGTCGATACGGCTATCGATTTCCACCCCGGAAGCCCGGGCCGTAGGACCTACTACACAGATGCTGCGCGCATCCTCCAAAGGCAAGCAGCCCACATCTTTCAACCGCATAATAAGCGTGGTATCGTCTATGATGGCATCCACCACTTCACGAAGCTGAGATTCGATACCCGCAATGGTTTCTAAGATTTTCGGATACAACTCGGGTGAAATATCGCGCCGCACCCCCCCGACCAGGTTCATTCCATAAGTTTTACGGTTGCCGGTTATCGCTTCCGCCAGCCACATGACCGGCTCGCGAATACGCCAGGACTGCATCAATACGGTGTCAAACCCTATGATATGACCGGCCAGACCCAACCACAACAAGTGGCTGTGAATGCGCTCCAGCTCCAGCATAACGGTGCGGATATAGCGCGCCCGGTCAGGAATCACGATTTCCGCCGCCGCCTCTACTGCCTGGCAGTAGCAGCAGGAATGGACAAACCCACAGATACCACAAATCCTTTCCGCCAGGAAAGGCACCTGATTATAGTCGAGCACCGTATCTGCCAGCTTTTCTATACCTCGATGGCTGTAAAATCCGCGATAGTCACTATCAATAATGCGTTCACCTTCGACAAACAGCCGATAACAAGCCGGCTCTTCCAATGTTGGGAAAAACGGCCCTACCGTCACCACCGTAGTATTTTCCGGTGCCTTTCTTACCGGTGGCTCCGCTCCAGGTACCGGCTCCGGTTTGAAGTTATGGGGAAAGTCTTTGCGTAGTGGATATAACCCCTCCGGCCAGTCGTCAGCCAGAACCAGTCGGCGCGGGTCTGGATGATTTCTGGGCTCCACCCCGATGAGATCCCGCACCTCTCGTTCTGCCCAGTTGGCACCCGCAATAATAGGAGTAACTGACTCCACCACCGGATGTTCCGGATCAATCTCTACCGTGATGCTGAGGATGATATTATCCCAATCAAATGAGAAAATATAGGAAATTTCATACCATCCCGTATCAGGTGTGCGATCGGTTCCTACCGTGGTAATCAGCCGTGCCTTCAAGTCATTGAACACGTATCCCACTATTCTTGGTAAAACATTGGCATCGACATTTACCTGTAATTGATTACTCCCCCGCAGAACCCAATTTTTCACCTGATCCTGGCCATATTCCTTGAGTTTTTGGGCTAATTCTTCACGTGTTAACATAGTCTCATCACCCCCTATAAGACCAAGAGCATGGCCACCAGGATGACGGTTATTCCCCCTATCTGCCTCAGCAGATAAATCCGGGTTAAACCACGGTGAACCTTACTCAGATTCCGATACCACGCAGAGAAACTTCTATCCAGCAGCCAACTTAAATGTTCGAGAACTAGAATTTCAGCCGGTAGTTCTGATAGTTTTACGGATGCAATCATAGACTCAGGCCCCCTATAGCGTCAGCAATAATGGGTAAACCGAAAGTAGGGGAAAGTAAACTCAGCACGATAAGCACAAATAAAGGTACCAGCATAGTCCAGGGTGGATCAACTGCAATTTCCGCCTCCGGCGATGTGGGGCCAAAGAAAACGCGCTGCATTACCTTTAAGAACCAGGCGAAACAGGCCACACTTTCTGCCACGGCCAGAACGCCTACAATCCAACCCCAGGCTGAACCCAACTGGATGGCACCCGCAACAATAAAGAACTTGCTCCAGAAAATATTAAATGGCGGCACCCCGGAAATAGCCAGAGCCCCTACGACGAAAGCCGCCGTAGTTATCGGCATCTTACGCCCTAAACCGCTTAGTTTCGTAATGCTTTTGGTACCGGTCGCACAGGAAATAGCTCCCACTGCCAGGAACAACAGACTCTTG
The DNA here is from genome assembly GCA_012799365.1 of Syntrophomonadaceae bacterium. Taxonomy (GTDB): domain Bacteria; phylum Bacillota; class Syntrophomonadia; order Syntrophomonadales; family Syntrophothermaceae; genus JAAZLJ01. Next base: position 17,391 of record JAAZLJ010000006.1, read on the forward strand.
GTAAAAGAATGGTTGATGAGGTGGAGCAAACCCCCTTGTACGGCCAACGTGGAGCCCAGAGGCCCCAGAGAAAGCCCCAGAAACATATAGCCCAGGTGCGTAATAGTTGAAAAAGCCAGCAGCCGTTTGAGGTCATCCTGAAAGAAATAGAAGGTCAACCCTATATACATAGTAATCAGGGCCATGGCCCCCATCAGGTAACCCACCGGTTCTGGCACCACCTGTGAGGAAATAACTACGCGAGCAGTAAGATAGACCCCCGCCTTGACCATCGCAGCCGCATGCAGGTAGGCACTGGCTGGAGTCGGGGCCGCCATAGCTGTAGGCAGCCAGGTAGAGAAAGGAAACTGAGCCGCCTTACCCCAGGCACCGATGAGAAGAAAAACAACGGTCAGAGTTTTAAGTCCCGCAGGAAGTTCCCGCAGGGCATTAAACTCGAAGGACCCAGTTTGGACATACATAATGAGCAGAGCAGCAACGAAGAACAACCCTGCCCCGTGGGTTATAACCAGAGCCTTAAACCCGGCTTGCACCGCTTCACGGGTTCGTAGGTGAGAAATTAATCCCCATGAACAAAGGGTGGTTAGTTCCCAGAATAGAAACAACTGAAAAAAGTTGGGAGAAAGGACCAACCCGGTCATAGACCCTATGAACAGGAGCAGGAAAAAGTAGTAACGTCCTTTCTCCGCCTGGGTCGGATGCTCACGGTTGAACTCACTCACATATCCTGCTGAATACAGAACCACCAGGAATCCCACTAACGTAACCGCAATCAGCAATAAGCAGCTCAGCGGATCAATCTGCAACCCGAAAAGGGGGTGACGGCTGGTCAACCACGGTAAATCAGCCAGCGGAAAGCTAATCGGTACCAGCTTGGACTTGATAATAGCCCAGATAGCCAGAACCAGTACTATTCCCGCAAAAATACTACTTGTAACATCGGCTTTTCGTTCCTTTAATGGAGCTATCAGCACTGCACCCACAAAAGGCAGGAGCAGCAGTATCAATAACAGTTTGAACACTGTAACACCCCTCTTTTGCTAATGATAAACCAGCAGGCCAGCCGAAAGTTCTTCCCTCCCGGCCGGCCTTTACCGGTCCATCCTTTCTAGCCGCCAGCCATCTTGGGAAAAATGGCAATTTCGTCAGCAGGCTGAAGACGAGTCTTCACGCCATCCAAATGCTCGATGGCCCTCCCGTTGATCAGAATGATGACATCATCACTCAACCCGCCGTCTGCCCATACCCAATCGGTAAACTTTTTACCATAATGCTGGCCAAGGGCCTGTAGCAGTTCTTCCAATGTTTCCGCTGCAAAATCCCCGGTTTCTTTAGTCCCGGTCAGCTCACGAAATATCGCAAAGAACTTGACTTTCAACCCTTACCCACTCCTTTAGAGCTGAATCGATAATTCCGCTAATTTCTCCTTGGTGGGCACCCCGTCTTTACTCCAACCGCGTACCTTGTAGTATTCAGGGAGCATAACGTCGAGCTTACTTACACTGCCCTTGCAAGGACCGTATTTGATGGGCTCTTTCAAAACTCTGGGCGGCAGGGTATCATCCGCCCTGGTAAATCCGTTCTTCATGTTGAACATGCGTTCCAGATTCCAGATACGTTCGCCCGCTTTCATAACCTCTTCTACTGTATAATCAACTCCGGTCGCCGCTTTAAGCTGTTCTGCAACTTCGGGAGCACCGATAGCAAAGGTCAGGAAGAGGCAAATACCTGCAGAGTCCACAGCCCCGGTGAGATCCTGGAATATCTTGGTCCACTCCGCCTTGCCTTCTGTGACCAGGTTATCCAGTTTCTCGGGAATACCCAGAATTTCGGGTGCGGTCATATATCCACGTACGTGGCAGCCACCGCGATTATTGGTAGCGTAGTTCAGGCCCATTCCTTGCAGAGCCCGCGGGTCGTAGGCCGGCATCTCCTGCTTTTTCACGCTCATAGACAGCTCAGGATGCCCGTATTTGCTGGCCAGCCGGAAAGAACCCTCGGCCAGTTCATTGCCAAAGCCCTGACGGTAAGCCGTCTTATAGGTCAGGTCGACGATGGCTTCCTCATTACCAAAACTCAGGTCACAGCCAGTTTGCTTCTTGGTGATATATCCCTTCTCAAACAGTTCCATCGCACATGCAATAGTAGTAGGCATGGTAATAGCATCTATTCCCAGTTCATTACACAGGTTGCTCGCCTTGAGGATGGGCTCCAGGTTATCGATACCACAGTCAGCACCATAGCCCCAGGCCGCTTCGTATTCAGGACCTTCACCAAAGGTAGCGAACTGGCCCGCTGCCACCCGGTTTATACGGCCACAGCTGATAGAACAACCTTTACACCCCTTGGGACGCACCAAATACTTGGCCGTCAGCGATTCCCCGCCCGTAGCATCGGCATTGGGAAAAGTACCAGAATCCTGGAAATTCCGTACCGGTAATCCCCCGGATTGGTCGAGAATATTGACCAGGATGTTGGTTCCATAAAGGCCCAGGCCTTGTCCAGTTACCGGATGATCTTTTACCATCTGGCGTGCCTTGGTTACTGCTTCCATAAATTCCTGCGGGTTGGCTACTTTGACTCCTCCGGAGCCCTTGACTACAACCGCTTTCAGATTCTTAGCTCCCATTACGGCGCCCACGCCAGAACGACCGGCCGCCCGGGTGTAGTCGTTGATAATACAGGCAAACTTAACCAGGTTTTCTCCACCCGGTCCGATACAGGAAACTTTGGCATCTTCGTCAGTTTCATCCTTTAAAACATCGGTGGTATCGTACACGGTCTTGCCCCACAGATGTTCAGCACTACGAATTTCTACCTCATCATCGTTAATCCAAATATAGACCGGTTTCTTGGCTTTACCTTCAAAAATAACTGCATCATAACCAGCATATTTTAGTTCTGGACCCCAGTAACCACCAGAATTGGAAGCTGCCATAGCTCCGGTTAAAGGAGCCTTGCAAACCACGTTGTAACGCCCGGCATTGGTAGCCAACGTACCTGTGAGTGGTCCGGTAATGAAGATCAGATTGTTTTTATCACTGAGTGGATCAACTTTAAGGTCAACTTCTTTCATCCACAGGCGAATGCCCAGGCCGCGAGCACCAATGTAATTTCTGGCCTCCACCGGATCCAATGCTTCTTTCTTAACCGTTTCTTTACTCAAGTTAATGCGCAGCACTTGTCCTACCCAACCGTACATTATTCGCTCACCTCCTGGAGCAAGTCTTTGAATTTAGCCGCATAGGCTCTTTTCTTGGAAAGCGTAGCGGTAGCAGCTTCTCGGAAAGTAATCGCACCGGAAGGGCAGAACCTGGCACATTCCGGTTCCCCACCACAAAGGTCACACTTGATAATCTTCATTTCTACAGCATCATAAGCAGTATTGCCGAAGGGGCAAGCAGTGACACACATCTTACATTTGATACAACGGGCCTCATTTACCATCATGGCCCCGGTATCTGATTTGCTGATAGCCCCCATTGGACATACCTTCATACAAGCAGCGTCATCACACTGCAGGCACATCATGGGCACGGATACTCCTACTGATTCCCAGGTAAGCACCGAAACCCGAGATGCTCCCGGCCTGAACTCTTGCGTGTGTTTAAAAGAGCAGGCCAGTTCACAGGTCTGACATCCGGTACATTTTTCCGGTGCCAGGGTTAAAACCTTAGCCATACCTCGACCTGGTCCATTAATTGACCAGGCCCTTCACCTCCTTAAGAAATTTGTCTAACCGAGCATGTCTATCTATAATCCCTGAATCCAGTTGGTTCTGGTTACCCCTCCTCTCACCCGTAAGTTCTATAACAGCGGAGACAGTTTCTATGAATAATATGTTGCAATTTCTGTGCCAACTTCTGAGGATTCTAACCAGACAGACAATTAAGATGTTCTTCACCCGGAATTAGCGCTTTTCTACCGGGTAACGTTTCCACCCGTAAAAAACAACTGAGAACCCTGTTAATTTCGATGTTCTACGATGATACAAAATTGCCAGGGCCTGCTCCAAACTAGAACAATCTACTCAATATCATGACCTATAATCAGGCTATAAAAGCAAAAAAAGGACCCCCGCCAACGAGGCGGGGGCCAAGGAAAAGGAGGATTACTGGAATGTTAGAAAAGGTTCTACAATATGAACCTTAATGGAATATTAGAAAAGGTTCTGGTATGAACCTGGGTCGGCATCACTAAGCCATGGGTTTCATGCTATCCTGGAAGATCTTCCTGACAACGTTTTCATCAGCCTTAATCGGAGCTACTCCCAACAGTCCGGCCAGAGAAGGAGTTTCAAAAGCCAGCCTGGTTAGCTTATCGATATCGGATTCCTGGTAGCCCATGTCCTGGAGTTTTTCGGTGCAGCCCACGCTGAACAGCCATTGCTCAACACCGAACGCACATTTTTCCGCTTCACCCGGTACGCCTTTCAGGCCGGGTACAATTGGTTCATAGATAGCAGCCAGGATTTCTGGAACTGCAGGATAAGTATACTTAATAACTGCCGGCTGCAGCATAGCCAGTCCCAGACCATGAGGCAGATCAGGCTTGACTGCACTTAGCGGATGTTCTAACGCATGGGTAAAGTGCAGTAGACCATTATCAAAACAAATCCCGGCTATCATGGAAGCATACAGCAAGTAGTACCTGGCGGTTAAATCATCGGGGTGGGCTACTGCCTGGGGCAGGTAACGAGCCACCAATCTGACGGTTTCAACCGCGGTGAGAACCGTATATGGGCTGGTAACCAGGGAAGTGGCTGCTTCGTTGATATGGTTTACAGCGTCAACAGAGGTGTAACGAGTTTGATTGGCCGGCAGTTTGGTCATTATCGCCGGGTCATCTATGGCAAACAAGGGATAGATACAGTCTACGGCCAGAGCCGGTTTATATTCCAGTTCAGGAATGCTGGCTACGGCGAACCTATCTACTTCGGTACCGGTACCATGAGTGGTGTTGATGGCAATGATAGGTACGGCTTTTTCCGCGTCAAATTTATAGAGATACAGGTCGCGAGCATTGTAGTTAGCATTATCGGGATGAAGAAGAACGGCTGCACTCTTTCCAGTATCGATAGCACTGCCGCCACCGATGCCGATAACAGCTCCGGCTCCAATTTCTTTGCCCATCTTGGTAGCTTCATCAATGCCATCTACGGTCGGATTGGGTACCACGCCGGTATATAGCGCAGAGGCTATGCCATGTTTTTTCAGAGCCGGCTCTAGCATTTCCCAAACCCCGGTAACCTTGTAGACGATTTCATCAGTAACAACCAGTACCTGACCGATACCTTGTTTTTTCAGGTAAGCGCAAATATCATCTACCTTTTGCATAGCGCCCACGCCAAAATAGCACAAGGTACGACTGCGGATTTCTACCACTTGATTAACATTGATTTTAGATTCCCACAACATTGTTATTCCCTCCTAATTAAGATTAGTTAATTTTGTGGTTCTGGTTAGAGAACCATCCGGGCAGGGGCGGTAACCTGCCCGGGTTGAACGGACTCGGGTTAAACCACGAAGCTTCTTATTAACACCACCTCCTGAAAGTTAACTACTCCTCCCCCCCAACCACCTGCCGACCGGTATCTTAACTAACGGATAACATGTGGTGCCGGATATGGCAGGCTGGGATATAATTTTTATGGTTCTATACCTATTGACATGCAAGATATATGCCAGGTCCGCAAAATGGGGAAATAAGAGATTTCCCCCATGGGATTATAATTAGTATTAACCAGTATGGAACACCGTAACCGCAATTTTTGAATGATACTGTTTCAAAATGGGACATTGCGTCACCTTCCGGCGAAAAAACCAGCTTAATGGTTGTGAATGGCGTCACAGAATTGTACAATATGGCTAGGGATGGGTAGATTTTATTATAGAAAGAGAGTAAAAATTATGAGGAGGAAACCGCGTAACGACAGGAACCAAGCCTGGAAAAACTTTATAGAGGAAGGTTATGTTGATCCCATAGTAGTATCACCAGAAGTTGCCGATTCTTGGGGTCGTTCCGTATCGGCCGGTGTCCACCCTTTTGAAACCGAAGTTCCGGTTCTTACTGAATCAGAATTAAAGTACCGACGCGAAAAACACCATGACTTGTTGGAAATTGCCATACCTCTTATGGAGGATCTACACCGTCTGAACAGTGGAGCTGGTTTTGTAATCATCCTTTCCGATATCGATGGTTATATCATACACATGGTGGGGGATACCGACTTTGAGGAGGCCCGTCGGTTATCTTTGATCTCCGGGGCCAACTGGCACGAAAACATGATCGGCACCAATGCTATCGGAACTGCCATCGCTTCCTCCGAGCCAGTAAAAATTGACGCAGCCCAACACTATCTCCGTCGTAACCACATGCTTACCTGTGCGGCTGCTCCCATTTTTAACCCGCAGGGAGAATTGATTGCCGTCCTGGATGCGAGCGGCCACACACTTAAATCCAATCCCCATACCCTGGGTATGGTGGTGGCAGCAGCCCGCGCCATTGAAGACCAGTTGCTGCTCCGTAATGCGCGAGATCAACTGGTGGTAGCGTACAAACGGGTAACCACCGCTATGGAATCAGCACCGGAGGGCATGATAGCCCTGGATGAAAAGGGCGTAATTACTCAGATTAACCATATGGCCGCCCGTTTACTGGGACTTAATCCATCCAAGTGTATAGGACGTACGGCCGATGACATCATTCGCTCATCCGGTGTACGTTTCATTGACTGGAAAAAATATCAGTACCCGGTAGAAAAGCTCATCACCACTAAACTGGTGGAAGAGGCACCACCTGCCACCTTTGTAGTGCGTACGGTGGTAGACAACCGGGGTTCCTTCAAAGGAGCGGTAGCCACCATACGTAATGTCATCGGGTCAGTAGATACTAAACTTCAGAGAAAAGAATCTGACTTATTTACCTTTGCCGATATCCTGGGACAAAGCCGCTCGATGATCGAAGCCAAACACCTGGCCCGGGTGACAGCTGAAACCAACTCGACTGTTCTTTTGCTGGGTGAAACCGGCACCGGCAAGGAACTCTTCGCTCAGGCTATTCACCGCGCCAGTGACCGGGCGAAAGACCCTTTCGTGGTGATAAACTGTGGAGCTCTGCCAGAAAATCTGGTGGAAAGCGAATTGTTTGGCTACGAAGAAGGCGCTTTTACCGGAGCAGTTAAAGGCGGCAAGCCGGGTAAATTTGAACAGGCGGATCAGGGCACCATTTTCCTGGACGAAATCGGGGAAATGCCGATGAACCTGCAGGTGGACCTGCTAAGAGTTCTGGAGTCCAAACAGGTTACCCGCGTAGGTGGAACCAAGCCCATACCTGTCGATGTTAGAGTGGTGGCGGCTACTAATCGAAATCTCCGCCAGGAAGTAGAAGCGGGGAATTTCCGTGCGGACCTGTTTTACCGATTAAACGTTATCAGTGTGCATATTCCGAGTTTACGGGAAAGAGAGGGAGATATCCCGGAACTGGCCAACCATTTTCTCACCCTCATCGGCTTTCAACATGGCAAAAAGCTATCTGGATTTGAATCGGATGCCATGGCTCTGATGGAGCGTTACTCATGGCCGGGCAATGTCCGCGAATTGCGCAATGTTATCGAAAGGATGGTAATCCTGGCCCGGGGCAGCGTAATAACGGTTCAGGATCTACCGGAAGAAATCGTCAACACAAGAGGCGAAATAATGGATTCGAGTCCCGACACTTCCGATGAAAAACCTACCCTGCTGCTGCGTGATGTGGAACGAATGACTATTATAGAAGCCCTGGAAGTATGTGAAGGTAATATAAGTGAAGCCGCCCGCCAGCTGGGCATCGGCCGTAACACCCTGTACCGGAAAATGAAGGAATACGAAATAGGGGAGTGGTAACTCACTCCCCTATTTTCACATGGTACAAGACCATTCTTGCCGGGCTTAAACGGCATGATTATTGACCTTTAATCCCTTCTATCTTCATCGCAGAAATCCCATGATACCGGGGTTATCACTACCGACGAATGAAAACAGCATATTATTCGTAGAGTCTTAACCGGCTCGCTCCGATACTCCTCGACTGCAACCCATCGGCTTCGTAAGTCGCTCGACTCGGTTAAGACTCTCCTGGTGAGGATTATTTTGTTTCTTCAGCGTTTTCATAATATTCAGTGTGCTCTGCGTCTATTTTATGATTCATCTGCGGTTTCAAACCGTTTTCATAGCCGCCGCCAGAGCAGCGATGATCTCCCGGTTATCCATACCTGCAGCCGGAGGCCGTACCCGGTTCAATCGCCGCAGTTGGCCATCACAACTACGATAAACCCCATCCGTTTCCAGAGGCGTAGAGCCAGGCAGAACCACATGAGCAATACCGCTGGTAGCAGTCTTAATAGGAGTTAATACCACCAGAAACTCTACCCCCCTCAGTTCCTCCGGCTTCAGCCTCCCGGTTCCCACCGGATCCTCTCCCACTATCAACATGCCTTTTATCTTCCCCTGCTGTAACAGCTCACGATAATCCTCATAACCATGCAATATACCGGCTTCAACCAGGCCCATAGCGTTTCCGCCCTGGTTTACCACCAGCAGACCGGAGCCGTCCTGGCCGTCCTCGCTCTTGAATCGGGCCAGTTTGGACAGAATTTCCACCACGGATGAAGCAGTCGTGCTTCCGTCTACAACTATAACCACCTGATGTGAACGGCCATAGAGATCCGCCACCTGTTGGGCTTCAGGCCCTGGCTCTACTGCTGCCCAGATACCGACTTCCTCTTCTTCCAGCCTGCCATCTGTCAGTCCCGGCTGGACATACGCTGATAACACCTCACGCCAGAACCCGGTGCTGTCAGCAGGGTCTATTCTCAAATCAGCCAGATCATCCACCAGGGTAGGACCCTTATTAACCAATACCAGATGGGCCCCAGACTTCACCGCTCTCCGCACTCGAACCGCTGTTATCTGACTGGCATCAAACCCACCCACCATAACAATGAGCTCGGCATGTTCCAGATCCGATAAGCGGCAGCTGCCGGTAGTCAAGCCTATCTCCTGTAAACGGCGAACAGGATTAGGGGTAAAACTGGCCAGATTGTTAATTCCCAGGCCCTCACGGGCCCATCCTACCACCGCCTGTACTTCCTCCATAGTAGCACCTGGTGACACCAACACCGCCAGCGATGATTCACCATACTGGGATTTTATTTCCTGAAAGCGAGCGGCAGTAAACCCCAGAGCTTCGCCCCAGGACACAGCCACCAGTTCTCCCTCTTTCTTCACCAATGGCGTAAGCAGACGCCGCTCCTGGTTCCAATCAGCAAAACCAAAACGTCCCTGGTAGCACAGGAAACCCTGGGACGCAGGCCGGATTCTAGCCACCAGACCACCCCGTCCCTCTACCACCTGTTCACAACCCAGGTCACAGAAAGAACATACCGAAGGAATACGGTTCATATCCATGGGAAAGTTCCGCACCAATGGATATTTTTCACCCAGAGCCCCGGTAGGACAGACCGCCACACACTGACCACAAGAAATACATTCCGTATCATACAAAGGCAGCCCAAATTCCGGCTTTACCGTAGTGTCGAACCCACGTTCAACCAGGCCCAGAGCCCCTACTCCCATAACCTCATCACAGATCCTTACACAGAGCCCACATAGAATACATTTATTGGCATCCCGTTGTATAAAAAGGTGTTCATACCGCAGCAGCTCTTCCTGATGCCTGGCCCCCTGTAAACGACCGGGAACCACATCATATTGGTTGGCATATGCCAGTAATCGGCAGTCAAAATAAGCCTGACACCCGCACTCCAGACAGCGCAGGGCCTCAGCCATCGCTTCGTCTTCCCGATACCCGGGACTCACCTCGCGAAAATCCTGACAACGCTCTTCCGGTACCCGACAAATCAGCGGAGTACGCCCCACCTTCTGGTAATGAGCAAAGTCATCCGCCGTCGGGTCAGACTGCTGCAGGAAAGTCTTCCGGCAGGTAAAGCTCTTGCCTTCCAAATAATCATTCATTTCCTGTGCCGCCTGCTGCCCCTGGGCAATAGCTTCAATAGCGATACCCGGCCCGGTCACCGCATCCCCTCCGGCAAACACCCCGGGAATATCGGTGGCCAGACTGCCCGACCCGGTAGCGATAGTACCTTTCCGAGTCAGGCCCACTGCTTCCAGGCCATCCGCCCTGACCTGCTGCCCAATAGCACTTATGATAGTATCCACCGGCACTACCTCTTCCGCACCAGAAATAGGCACCGGCCTGCGCCGCCCGGATTCATCTGGTTCACCCAGTTCCATCTTCTGCAGGCGGATAGACTCCACTTTCCCCTTCGGCCCAATTACTTCCAGGGGAGCCACCAGGAACCTGAATTCGATGCCCTCCTCCTGCGCTTCCTGAATCTCCAGGTCCTCTGCCGGCATCTCCCGACGAGTACGCCGGTACAGAACCATAACCTGTTGGGCCCCCAACCGAAGCGCAGTACGAGCCGCATCCATAGCAGTGTTGCCCCCGCCTACCACTGCTACCCGCTCTCCTATCTCCGCCCGACCCTTCAGGGATACCTCGCGCAGGAACTCGATACCACCCATTACTCCGGGTAGATGGTCCCCAGGACAACCCAGTTCCCAGCTCTCCCAGGCCCCGATACCCACAAAAACTGCGTCATGGTCAGAAATCAGCTGTTCCAGGCTGATATCCTGTCCGATCCTGGTACCGGTTACCATATCAACTCCCATGCGACGGATAAGATCTATCTCCGCATCCAGTATCTTTTTGGGCAATCGGTACTCGGGAATACCGTAACGCAGCATTCCACCCGGCTGCGGCATGGCTTCATAAACGGTAACTGCATGCCCCGCCTGTACCAGAAAATAAGCCGCAGTCAGCCCGGCCGGGCCCGAACCCACAATAGCCACCTTCTTACCAGTATCCGGTTTGATTTCCGGCATCCAGGGCTCTCCATCTGCCAGGTCAAAATCCCCGGCAAAAGCCTTCAAAGCCGCGATAGCCACCGGCTCCTCCACCAGCTGTCGGCGGCAGGCATCTTCGCAGGGATGGGGACAAATCCGACCAATACTCGCCGGTAAGGGCAGCTTTTCCTTGATCAGAGCCGCAGCCTCCTGATGTCTCCCATTGGCTATCAGCCCCACGTAGCCCTGACAATCAGTATGGGCCGGACAAGCCACCACACACGGCGGCCGGCAATCCCCCGTATGGTCCGATAGTAAAAGCTCCAGGGTCAGTCGGCGCATATCCCGTACTCGCTTGTTATCAGTGTGTATTGTCATCCCCGCCGCAATCTGGCTGGCACAGGCCCGCAGCAGTCGGGGTTCTCCTTCTACTTCCACCACACACAGCCCGCAGGCTCCGTAGGCTTTAACCCTTTCATCATGGCACAGGGTAGGTATCTTTATACCATTATCCCGGGCTGCTTCCAGAATGGTCTGACCGGCAAAACCGACAGCTTCCCGGCCATCAATAGTAAATTTTAGTTTATCCATTTTCGCCCCTCCCCTATTCTACGGTCACGGCACTGAACCGAGTTGGACACACTTCCATACAAGTACCACATTTGATGCATTGCTCTTGTTCAATGACGTGGGGCTTCCTCTTCTCGCCCACAATACAGTTAACCGGACATTTTTTTACACAGAGAGTACAGCCCTTACATTTCTCCGCCTCAATCCGATAGGAAATAAGCTCCTTACACTGGCCAGCCGGACATTTCCGGTCGCGAATATGAGCTTCGTACTCTTCTCTAAAATAGCGCATGGTGGTAAGGACCGGATTGGGAGCACTCTGCCCCAGACCACACAGCGAACCATCCCGTACCTTTTCCGCCAGTTCTTCCAACAATTCCAGGTCGCTTTCCTGTCCCTGCCCGGTGCAAATGCGTTCCAGTATCTCCAACATCCTTTTGGTACCAATACGGCACTGCACACATTTACCGCAGGACTCCTTCTGGGTAAAATCCAGGAAAAATCGGGCAATGTCCACCATACAGGTGGTCTCATCCATAACGATCATGCCCCCGGAACCCATGATAGCTCCCGTACTGGTAATGGACTCGTAATCTACCGGAGTATCGAGGAGTTCAGCCGGTATGCAGCCCCCGGACGGTCCCCCCATCTGCACAGCTTTAAAATTGTGGTCATCCTTTATGCCGCCCCCCACCTGGAAAATAACTTCGCGCAAGCTGATGCCCATAGGTACTTCCACCAGCCCGCCCCGTTTCACTTTCCCAGCCAGAGCAAAAACCTTGGTACCTTTACTCTTTTCGCTGCCCATCGATGCCAGTGCCTGGCCCCCCTGTTCGATAATCCAGGGAACATTGGCCAGGGTCTCTACATTGTTAACACTGGTAGGACGGCCGCTGTATCCTGCCTCAGAAGGAAACGGGGGTTTTAAACTGGGCATACCCCGTTCCCCTTCCAATGAGGCAATGAGAGCAGTTTCTTCCCCACATACAAAAGCTCCCGCCCCCTGCTTGATATCTATATCAAAATCAAATCCCGAATCCAGAAGGTTTTGCCCCAACCATCCCCGGTTCCGGGCCTGCTCAATAGCCATCTGCAGCCGGCGCACTGCTACCGGATACTCGGCCCGCACATAGACCATTCCCCGGACTGCACCAATAGCATACCCGGCCAGAGCCATTCCCTCCAAAACTGCATGTGGATCCCCTTCCAGTATGCTGCGATCCATAAAAGCTCCGGGATCCCCTTCGTCGGCATTGCAGATAATAAACTTGGGACTGCCTTCTGCCTCCCGGGTCAGGCTCCATTTCAATCCGGCGGGAAACCCGGCTCCCCCCCGACCGCGCAAACCAGACATCGTTATCTGTTCTATAACTTCCTCAGGGGTCATATTTCGCAGGGCCTTTTCCAGCGCACGATAGCCCCCCTGCTCTATATACGAATCGATGGATTCCGGGTCGATAATCCCACAATTGCGCAGGGCTACCCGTACCTGGCCGGCCAAAAAGTCGGCCGGTCGTGCCGTTGAACCCACCAGGTGTTCTTCCACGGGCCGACCACCCTCAATATGCTCATTAAAAATTCGCTGCACCATTTCCGGAGTCACCAGACCGTAAGTGTATACCTGGCCATCATCCATCAGTACATCCAGGAGGGGTTCCAGATAGCACATTCCTATACAGCCAGTCTGCTGCACTTCCAGCTCCAACCCACGGTTGGCCGCTTCCTGGCTGGCCGCCTCGTAAACCTCAAGAGCACCGGCCGCCATACCACAACTTCCCAGCCCCACCCGTATCCTCATATTTCTCCCCCCTCCTGCCTCTCACTGGCGTAAATATCTCTAATTATATTACGGGCCTTCTCCAGGCTCAGTGGGCCATAGACCTCCCCATTTATCATCATCGCCGGCGCCAGGCTGCAGCACCCCAGACAGGCCACATTGGTCAGCGTGAACAACTGATCCTCCGTAGTCTCACCCGGCTTTATCCGCAGTTCCTCCTCCAGCACAATTTCCAACCGTTCCGAACCATTAACATGGCAGGCTGTACCCTGGCACAGCTGAATGACATATTTGCCTACCGGGGTTAACCGGAACTGAGTATAAAAAGTAGCCACCCCGTACACTCGGGCCGGCTTCAGTCCTAATTCCCGCGCAATATGCCGTAAAACAACCGGTGGCAGGTAGCCGTATATCTCCTGGGCCTCTTGCAGCACCGGGATAAGGCTCCCCAACTGCCCGCGGTAACGATGCAGAATCGGTTCCAACTGTACCAGGTCTAAACCCGGTTCCCCCGTTCTTACCAACAGACTTTTGTCCTCCACCAAACCATCCTCTCCTTATCCTCATACCCCCTGCCCCATAACCAGGTGGCAAAGAAGGCAATTATCTGTCAATTTTAGGCTTTAGCCGTGTTAGCTCACTGTTTTTCATTATATTATTTCCGCCCCATATCAGCAATATCGACTACCCACTCGCCGCATCCAGACCGCAAAAACTAACCGCTGTTATTCAGAGAATATTTAATCGGCCCGCTATTCGAATCATCAACTCCAGTATATCGGCTGTTTCAGAACCATCTTTGCAGCAGACGTCCGTGATACTCGATGATATCACCATCAGGGACATGAAAACAGCGCATTTATGGAGTGTGGTTAACCCGTCCGCTCCCGGACTTGTTGACTGCAGTACATCAGCGTTCATCTACGGTTTCAATTTTCATGCAGCTCACTGTCGGTCGCATCGTTCTTGCACAACACCTGATTAAACCTATATATTAAGAAGGGTAAGACTAGCTGCTTCGAGAATATAGAAAAGAGATTCATCCCGAATATTTAAGGAGGGATCCGATTTGGATTTTGCCCTGTCACTGGATCAGAAAGGGCTCGGCAAGGATATACAAGAGTTTTCCCGCCGCTTTCTGGCCCCGATTGCCGCCGAATGTGACGAAAAACAAGAATTCATCCCGACAGAAATATGGAACCAGATGGCTTGTTTGGGCTATTGCGGGTTACCTATCCCACTTGAATACGGAGGGGCCGGGCTGGGAGCCCTGGATACCCTTATCTGCCTGGAAGCAGCTGGAAAAGGCGGAGCCGCTGCCGGCCACCTGCTGTCATGGGCCGTGAGCACCGTACTCGGTTCCATTCCTATCATTAAATTCGGTACCCCGGAACAAAAAGAACTTTATCTTCCCCGTATCGCCAATGGGGAATTAATATGCGCCTTCTGCCTTACCGAACCGGACGCCGGTTCCGATGCCGGCAGCATCCGTACCCGGGCAGAACGCTCCGGAGATTACTACGTTCTCAATGGAACCAAAGCCTTTATAACCAATGGACCCATAGCCGATCTGTGCCTGATTTTTGCCGTCACCGATCCTGACCGGGGCTCTGAAGGCATCAGTGCTTTTCTGGTGGAAAGCTCTTTCCCCGGTTTTTCCCGGGGTAAGCAGTTGGATAAAATGGGGATACGTTGTTCGCCTACCGGTGACTTGATCTTACGCGATTGCCTGGTGCCTGCAGCCAACCGGTTGGGGCCCGAAGGCCAGGGGTTTAAGACCGTAGCCCACCACACCCTGGAATGGGAGCGGGCCAATTTCTCCTTTTTCCTGGGAGTAATGGAATACAACCTGCAGACCTGCATCAAGTATGCCCGGGAAAGAATCCAATTCAAACGACCTATCGCCCGATTCCAGGCTATACGCCACATGCTGGCAGAAATGAGAGTAGAGCTGGACGCTGCCCGGCTGATGTTTTACCGCATCGGATGGATGATCGACCAGGGCCTGGTTCCGGCCCCGGTACAGGCCTCCTCGGCCAAATATTTTCTCACCCGAGCTCTCAAGAAAAACGCCGACTACGCCGTTCAGATTCACGGGGCAAACGGCATGATGAAAGAATACCCGGTAGAGCGTACCCTGCGTGACTATAAGATCGCCGAAATCGGCGGTGGCACCACCCAGATTCAGCTGGATATCATCGCCGGGAATATCATAAAAAGCTAGTCACTAAAAACATTAAAATAACTCGGTCAGCATTTTACATTTATCACAGGTTGGAGGTGATCTAATGCGTTGGATAGTATGTATAAAACAAGTACCGGACACTACCGAAATTCGCATTGATTCCCGCACCAATAACCTGGTACGGGAAGGAATCGCCAGTATAATGAACCCTTATGACTGCCACGCCCTGGAAGCAGCCTTACAATTACGCGACCAACACGGAGGCCAGGTCACCGTGGTCACCATGGGACCATCACAGGCCGAAGAATGTCTGCGTGATGCCCTGGCCATGGGTGCCGATGAAGCAGTACTGCTCTCAGACCCGGCCTTCCGGGGCGCCGACACCCTGGCCACTTCCTATACTCTAGCCGCAGCCATACGCCGCCTGGCTCCGGTCCAGCTTATTTTCTGCGGCAAACAAGCCATCGACGGCGACACCGCCCAGGTCGGACCAGAACTGGCCGAATGGCTGGGATTACCCCATATCGCCGGTGTGGAATACCTGGTTGTAAAAGCCAATAATATCACCGCACGGCGAGAAGCAGAAAGTGAATACTATCTGGTCGAAGCCAACCTTCCCGCTCTGGTCACGATATCCCGTACCATGAATGAACCGCGCCTGCCTTCAGTCTGGGGCCGCCTGCGGGCTAACCGTACACCGATAACCGTTTGGACGGGTGAAGACCTGGATATCGACCCCAACCGTATCGGCCTGGCGGGATCCCCAACCCGGGTAAAACGCATCTTCTATCCTCAGCATCAACGTCAGACCCAGATCCGCCAGGGAAATGCTGAACAGCTCAGCAATTGGCTGGTAAAAACCCTGGCCGAAGAACGCTTGCTATAATCCTCAAGGGGTGAGTATTTTGATACGAATTGATGAAGAATTATGCACCGGCTGCAAGTTATGTGAAGAAGCCTGCTTGTTTGGAGCGGTAATGATAATCGAAGGAATGGCCATAGTAAACGAAGGCTGTACCGCTTGCGGAGCCTGCGTAGACCTGTGCCCGGTGGAAGCCATCTCCCTGGACCTAGATGAAATACCGACAGACGAAACAGATGAATACTGCGACGTATGGGTATGGCTGGAAACCAGAGACAACCGGTTGGAAGGAGTTGGCCTGGAATTACTGGGCATAGGCCGGGAATTAGCCGATATTAAACAAGAAAAGCTGGTAGGAATTCTCCTGGGCAGTAAGCTGGAAGGGCTGGCGGAAAAAGCCATCTCTCACGGTGCCGACCGGGTGTGGTGTATTACCGATCCTGCCCTGGAACACTATGAAAACGGAGCTTATACCGCTGCTTTAACCGAACTCATAAATCAAGAAAAACCGGCCATTGTGCTCCTGGGGGCCACCCCTGATGGACGAGACCTGGCACCACGGGTAGCCGCCCGCCTGCAGACCGGCCTTACCGCCGATTGTACCGGACTGGCTATCGAGCTGGAAACCGGTAATCTACTACAAACCCGTCCCGCCTTTGGCGGTAACATCATGGCCACTATCATCACCCCTCATCATCGCCCTCAGATGGCCACCGTACGCCCTCAGATAATGAAAGCTCGGCCCGCCGATGCCGCTCGTACGGGCGAAATCCTGGACTATCCTTTCGAATCCGGTGCCTGGGCCCTAACCCGTATATTGAGCCAGGAGGACACACAAAAACAGGTAAACCTTGAACAAGCCGACATTATCGTAGCTGGGGGCCGGGGTGCGGATGGCCCGGAAGGTCTCCAACTCCTGCAAGAGCTGGCCACCACCCTGGGAGGTACCCTGGCCGTATCCCGGGCTCCCGTTGAAGAAGGCTGGATAGCCCCCGACTATCAGGTAGGCCAAACCGGTAAGACCGTAGCCCCCCGGCTTTACATAGCCTGCGGTATCTCCGGCACTATTCAACACCTGGTGGGAATACAGGGTGCAGACATCGTAGTTGCCATCAACCGAGATCCCAAGGCTCCTATTTTTCAGGCTGCTGACTATGGACTGGTCGGCGACCTATTCGAAATCGTTCCGCTGCTCATTACAAAAATCAGAAAAATCCAGAAACAGCGGCACCAATGATAGTTCCATAATATGGAGACAGGGTTAGATATATTGTAATTGTGCGTTAGCCCCTTGCCACCTCCTGCACGAGCAGGTCATGGCTTATATTCCCTTTATAAGGGGCTACAACAACTTTGGCATAGAGTGGATATGAATATATAATGAAGTTAAGGATAGTGAATGTGTTCACAATAACAAGGGGTGACGGAAAGAGACAGACGATACACATCGGTAATAATTGTACAGGGGATTTTTTTAGGCTGGAGTTTGTGAATGAGTTCACAGTCACAAGGGTCGGTTTGTGCTCATAACAATCTAAAAATGAAAGGGGGTATTAAAATGAC
>JAAZLJ010000054.1 GCA_012799365.1 Syntrophomonadaceae bacterium
ATGCTTATTGTAGAAAAATGTTGACGGGGTGAAAAGGTTTATGCAGATAATCATAGGGAGCGATCATGCTGGCTATGAACTCAAGAAGGATATTAAGAGGCTGCTGGAGAAGAAAGGGTGGCTGGTCAAAGATGCAGGTGCCCATTCTCCGGAACCGGTTGATTACCCGGATATTGCCGAAATCGTGGCCCGTGAAGTTCTAAGCTCTGAGGATACACTGGGTATTCTGGTTTGCGGTACGGGTATGGGTATGGCTATAGCCGCCAATAAGGTACCCGGTATCAGGGCCGCAGTTTGTACCAGCGTATATGCTGCCAGCATGGCTCGGGAGCATAATGATGCCAATATTTTGAGCATCGGTGCTCGTGTTACTGATGCCGGGCTGGCCGGTGAGATAGTAAAGACCTTTCTCCAGACGCCTTTTCAAGGAGGCAGACATGCCCGCAGAGTGGACAAGATCAAGGCCCTGGAGTCCAGATTTCATAGATAGGAGGTTGGTTCATTGGACTATATTGAACAATACGTAAGGCCAGTGGATCCGGAGCTGGCAGATGCCATTGCCAGTGAGGAGAGGAGGCAGGCTAACAAGCTGGAGCTAATCGCCTCCGAGAATTTTGTATCCAGGGCGGTGATGGCTGCTCAGGGATGTGTAATGACGAACAAGTATGCGGAAGGATATCCGGGCAAGCGTTACTACGGAGGATGCGAGTTTGTAGATGTGGCCGAGGAGCTGGCTCGCGAAAGGGCGAAGAAACTTTTTGGTGCCGAGCACGTAAATGTTCAGCCCCATTCGGGTGCTCAGGCGAACACGGCAGTGTATTTTGCTGCTCTTAAGCCGGGGGATACCATTTTGGGAATGAACCTGTCGCACGGCGGACACCTTACTCATGGCAGTCCGGTAAATCTTTCCGGAATTTACTTCAAGGTAGCGGCCTATGGAGTGGATCGAGATACAGAGACTATTGACTACGATGAGGTCAGAGCTATTGCCAGGGAAACCCGGCCTCAGATGATCGTGGCCGGTGCCAGCGCTTATCCACGGGTAATTGATTTTGCAGTCTTTCGAGATATCGCTGATGAAGTTGGTGCACTGTTGATGGTAGACATGGCTCATATAGCTGGCCTGGTGGCAGCGAAAATCCATCCTTCACCCATCCCTCATGCCGATTTTGTTACCACTACTACCCACAAGACTCTGCGAGGACCCCGGGGTGGGATGATAATGTGTGGAGATGACTGGGCCGGCCGTATAGATAAGGCGGTATTTCCCGGTATCCAGGGTGGGCCCTTGATGCATATAATCGCCAGCAAGGCGGTTTGCCTGAAGGAAGCTGCCGAGCCAGGGTTTGCCCAGTATCAGCAGCAGGTGGTCAATAATGCTCGGGTTCTGGCTGAAGGCCTGAATCGGCATGGATTTCGTCTGGTATCCGGCGGAACCGACAATCACCTGATATTGATGGATGTAAAAGCCCAGGGTATGACCGGAAAAGTAGCCGAGAAGCTGTTGGATGAAGTAAATATCACCGTTAACAAAAACACCATTCCGTTTGATACCGAAAAACCCATGGTTACCAGCGGTATCAGACTGGGGACTCCGGCGCTGACTTCAAGGGGACTGCAAGAGGAGGACATGGAAGCGGTAGCTACGTGTATTAACCTGGCCTTGAATCACCCCGGCGATATTGCAGCACAGCAGGAGGCACGGGTTATCGTCGAACAGTTGTGTAATAAATACCCGTTGTATGGAATATAATGGGAGGCAGTTGATATGGGCGGAAAAAGGCCTTCCTGGGATGAATATTTTTTGGAACTGGCCAGGGTGGTGGCTCAACGTTCCACCTGTATCCGCAGGCAGGTGGGGGCAGTGCTGGTCAAGGGAGAACGAATCATAGCTACCGGGTATAATGGTGCGCCGCAGGGGTTGCCGCACTGTCTGGAGGCAGGCTGCCTACGGGATGAAAAAGGCATTCCTTCGGGTCATCGTTATGAGCTTTGTCGGGGGGTACATGCTGAGCAGAATGCCCTTATCAATGCAGCTCGCTACGGTGTATCCACACTTGACTCAATCTTGTACTGTACCACTCAGCCCTGCATGCTCTGTGCCCGCATGTTGATTAATGCCGGGGTAATTAAAATAGTGCATCAGGGAGACTTTGACGATGAACTGGCACTTGAATTTCTACGGCAAGCGGGCGTGAAATCGGTGAAGCTGTCTGCAAGGGGTGAAAAAGAACATGGAAACTAAAACTATTTCCTTACCACGCTTGGATGGTCTGACCCCCACTTTGGAGTCCACTGCTCTCAAGTTGATGGAGGAAGCCGGTGAATTGGCCCAGGCTATTGGTAAATTACGGGGGATGAGCGGGGAAAGGATAACGGTAGGAGAGCAGGAGGTGGCAGCGGTTATAACGGCTGAGCTGTTAGACGTCGCCCAGACTGCGGTTTCCATGATGTTCGTTATGGAAGAGCATTTTGGCGTGAATATTGGGGAAGCTTTAAGCATGCACTATGCTAAACTCTACCGCAAAGGATACCTGGTAAAAAAATAAATACTATTACAAAAAGGGTTTTTCGGTTTGGTGGAGAATTTCTTGTCATGAACATAAAAAAACTGCTTTATTTTAAAATAAAAAGAGGAGATTAGTTGTGCATGGCGAATAAGACATAGGGTATGTAGGTGTTCTAAATTGATACAGTGAATATAATTAATATAAAAAACAAGGGAACCAACATTAACCAACATACCGAAGGTGGGAGTTAATGTCACGGAAGCAGAGCTGGGTTCGTGGTCTGGGCAACGCCCTGGCGATGGCCACCAATATGGCAGCCGCAATTGCTTTGGGATTATTTGCCGGAAAGTATCTGGATGGTAAACTAAACACCGGGTACTGGATGACCTTGTTAGGGGTTTTAATCGGTGTAGCTACCGGGCTCAAGATCATGTACGACCATGTTATGAAAGAAGCCAGCAAACCTTTCAGTTTGAGAGAAGATGAAGACGAGGACCAGGTTAGACCTCGTCCCAGTCGGGAGGCTATTGAAAGTCTTAAAGCAGCCAGGCTGGGTCTGAAAGAGGTAGAAACTGAAGTCAAGAAGATACATGTCCGGGACGAAGATGAGAATTCCGAGAAGGAAGCACCTCCGTCCGAGGAGGAAACCAGTCAGCAGAAAGAAGACGGTTCTGCATGATGACAATAGGCCTGGTAACAGGCTTTACCATCTACACCGTCAACATGATAGTAATGGTATTGATGCTTCGTAAGACCAGGGACATGCCGGCCATGAGAGCGACCATCTATATAGTCACCAGGTTCTACATTAGATATACCTTACTCATAGTAATACTGGCATTGGTGTTATGGTTCCTGGGCTCAAAGTTTACCCTGGGGGTACTGGGTGGAATGCTAATAGGAATGCTGATAGGGAAGGTCATTTTAGCATTCCTTATCTACCGCAAAAAAGAGCTTTTTGTTCAGCTATTCAAGGGAGATGACATGGGGCTGAACAAGATTAATAGCAAAATTCACCACGGAAGGGGGGGAAGAGATTGATTTTTGGAGCTTCGTTTGAGCCGCTGTTCTTTATACCAGGGACCAATGTTCCAGTGTACGAGCATGTCGTCACCCAGTGGATAATTATCCTTATTTTAGCGCTTATCACTATACCTGCAACCAAGAATATGAAAGTAGTTCCCCGAGGGTTGCAGAATGCATGGGAAGCCATTGTCCAATGGGCTCTGGACTTTTTCGGAGGGGCACTGACGGAAGATGTGGCTAAAAAGTGGGCTCCCCTTTTGGCGACGTTCTTTTTGTTTATCCTCACGTCAAACTACTTGGGGCTCCTCCCAGGAGCCGGAACCATCAGTGGTTTTGTGCCTCCCACAGCGGACTGGAATATCACAGTGACATTAGCATTAATTGTCTTTTTTGCGGTCCATATCGCTGGTGTTGCCGAGAACGGGGGGTTGGGCTATCTCAAACACTTCGTATCACCTAATCCAGCATTTTTGCCTTTGAATCTACTAGAAGAAATTGCCCATCCATTGTCGCTCACCATTCGTCTATTCGGTAACATATTTGGTCATGAAATGATAGTTGGCTTTCTGGTATTATTGGCACCGTTCTTTATTCCAATGCCGTTGGTAGCCCTGGGGGTTTTAACTGGACTCATCCAGGCTCTGGTGTTTACCATTCTGGCGGCAAGCTATATTGCGAGTGCCACCGGAGAAGGCCATTAGAGGTAATCAACAGTTTCAAAATATTGCTCAATGAATGCATTGAAGCAGGGAAAGGGGGGGAATAGAGTGGATCCAATGCTAGCAAAAGGTCTGTGTGCCATCGGCGCATGTTTTGCCGTATCCATTGGTGCACTTGGTGGAGGCATCGGTATGGGTATAGGTGGCAAGGGGGCGTTCGAAAGTATCGCTCGTCAGCCCGAAGTAGCAGGTGATGTAAGAACCCTGCTGTTCATCGTACTCGCATTTATTGAGACCCTAACAATTTACGGTCTACTTATTGCATTTATGCTATTCGGTAAAATTGGTGCAATATAAGTAACTCACTGCTAAAGATGTAGTTTCGGGCGATGGAGCGATCATTAAAGTTATAGGTGTTGTCCATCGCCCAAAAACTATTTTCTTGTCTACCATCATTTCAAAAGAATGGAGGTAAAAGGCCCGTGAGAGGGAAAAAATGGTTGACTTCTCTAACAGTCCTCCTTCTAAGCATGATCTTGGTACTGGGGTTGGCTACTACTTGCTACGCATCCGACGCCGTGCCGCCATTTCCCGATTTCTACAAAATTGGATGGACTACCGTGAACTTCTTTATCCTCTTTGCATTGCTGTACAAGTACGGCTATAATCCTATCCTGCGGATGTTGGATCAGCGTTCTGAGACTATTGAATCTTCACTCAAACACGCAGAAGACCTGCGGGTAGAGGTTGAGCAAATGAGGAAAGAGGCACAAACCAATCTGGCGGAATCGCGTAAAGAGGCCCAGGAAATTGTAGCCAGGGCCACTAAGATGGCGGAAGAGGCTAAAGATGATATTGTGGCTAAAGCTCAGCAAGAGGCAAAGAATGAGAAGGATAAGGCCCTGGCAGAAATCAGGGCAGAAAGAGAGCAGGCTGTAACCGAATTGCGGGATACAGCTGCTACACTGGCTATAATGGCCGCTGAAAAGGTTCTGGGCAGAGCAATCGAAGAAGAAGACCACAAGGGTATGGTACAAGATTTCGTTAAGGAAGCAGGCGACTTCTTATGTTAAA
>JAAZLJ010000007.1 GCA_012799365.1 Syntrophomonadaceae bacterium
CCACCCCTACCAGAACAACAAGCCATCGCCCAGATCCTATCCGACATGGACGCGGAAATAGAATCACTGCAGAAGAAACGTGACAAATACAAGCTTATTAAAGAGGGGATGATGGACAAGCTTTTGACGGGGAAGGTGAGGCTTATATGAGTAAAGTCGAAGAAACCGAACGGATGACTCAAAATCGGGTAGTTGAGCTTTTTACGGAAAAGCTGGGCTACAAGTATTTGGGAAATTTGCAGGATAAAGATAACAACCGCAATGTAGAAACCCGCATCCTGAGAAATTATTTAAGGAGAAAGGGATATAGTGAAGGGCTGATTAACCGGGCCATTTATAGACTGAATAGCGCTATAAAAAACCAGATCAAAAGCCCCTATGACATCAATAAAGACGTCTACGGGTATTTAAGATATGGCGCCGAAGTCAGGGAAGATATAGGGGAAAACAAACTGACCGTCAGGTTTATCAACTGGGATGATGTCTACGATAACGAGTTTTACATAGCGGAAGAGGTAAGTATCCAGGGAGAACACACCAAACGGCCGGATATCGTCTTGTATGTCAACGGTATTGCCCTGGGGGTATTGGAATTAAAGCGGAGCACGGTTTCGGTGACGGAAGGTATACGACAGAACCTGGATAATCAAGAGTCGGTCTTCATCCGCCCATTTTTCCATACCATGCAGCTGGTTATGGCCGGCAATGATACCGAAGGGCTGCGCTATGGTACCATTGAAACCCCGGAGAAATACTATCTGAGCTGGAAAGAAGATGAGAAAGCTCAGGATAGGTTGAGCAGGGAAGTAAGGGAGCTGGCCGATGGGGTAGAACATATCTTGGATAAACAGCTGATCGGGATGTGTCATAAGCAAAGATTCCTGGATATCATCTACTATTTCACGGTCTTTGATCGGGGGATAAAAAAGCTGTGTCGGCCCAATCAATACTTTGGGGTCAAGGCGGCTATTCCTCGTATTGTGCAAAAGGAAAGCGGGATTATCTGGCATACCCAGGGCAGCGGGAAAAGCCTTACTATGGTGTGGATTGCGAAATGGATCCGGGAGAATATTAGTGATTCCCGGGTGCTTATAATCACCGATAGGGATGAGCTGGATCGACAGATTGAGAAAGTATTCAAGGGTGTTGATGAGGAGATCTACCGCACCAAAAGCGGCCGGGATCTGCTGGAGAAGCTGAATGAAACCACACCACTGATGCTGTGTTCTCTTATCCATAAGTTCGGGGCTCGAGGAGTAAAAGATGATGATGCCAGCTATGATGAATATATTGCAGAATTGAACGCCGATCTTCCACCGGATTTTGAGGCTAAAGGGGATATCTATGTATTTGTAGATGAATGCCACCGCACCCAGTCGGGTAGACTGCACACGGCTATGCGGGAGATCCTGCCGGACAGCATGTTCATAGGTTTTACCGGGACACCGCTGCTGAAAAAGGATAAAGCCACCAGCATAGAAGTCTTCGGAAGTTATATCCATACTTACAAGTTCGATGAAGCTGTAAAAGACCAGGTGGTATTGGATCTGCGGTATGAAGCCCGGGATATAGGGCAGCAAATCACTTCCCAGAAGAAAATCGATCAATGGTTTGAAGCTAAAACCAGGGGACTTACTGATTATGCCAGAACCAAACTGAAGCAGAGATGGGGAACCATGCAGCGGGTTTTGAGTTCCAGGTCGCGGCTGGAACAAATAGTCAGGGATATTATTTTTGATATGGGGACCAAAGACCGGCTGCAGAATGGACGCGGTAATGCCATGTTGATAGCCGGAGGTATATACGAAGCTTGTAAATACTATGAGCTGTTCCAGGTGGCGGGGTTTACGAAATGTGCGGTGGTCACTTCTTATGTTCCGAATATCAATGATATAAAAGGTGAAACCACCGGGGAGGGCAAGCCCACTGAAAACGTAGAAAAATATAGAATCTATCAGGGAATGCTCAACGGCCGAAGCCCGGAAGATTTTGAAGAAGAGGCGAAGAGGATTTTCGTAGAACAGCCAGCTCAGCTGAAGCTGCTGATTGTAGTTGATAAACTGCTTACCGGTTTTGATGCTCCTCCAGCCACTTACCTGTATATCGATAAGCGAATGAAGGACCACGCTCTGTTTCAGGCTATTTGCCGGGTAAACCGACTGGATGGTGATGACAAAGAATACGGCTATATAGTGGACTACATGGACTTATTTAA
>JAAZLJ010000055.1 GCA_012799365.1 Syntrophomonadaceae bacterium
CATGCCGGGTTTGCTATGGAAATCGTGGATGAAGAATGGGCACTGGAGAGCCAGAAGTTGTGGGAGGAGATGGAAAAATATGCCCGGCAGTGAGAATCGTGCCCAGCTTTTATTGGAAGCTATCAGGGAGGAAGCGGTGGGAGGTACCTTGATGGAGGTATGTGGTACTCATACCATGGCCATCGCCCGCAGTGGTTTACGCAGTTTGCTGCCGCCCCATCTCGAGCTGCTGTCCGGTCCCGGCTGCCCGGTTTGCGTTACGGCGCAGGGAGATATTGACCAGGTCATCGAACTGGCCCGCAGACCCGGGATTATCCTGGCTACCTTCGGAGATATGATGAGGGTGCCCGGAACTGAAAGTTCCCTGCAGGAGGAAAGGGCCCGGGGAGCTGATATCAGAGTGGTTTATTCGCCGCTGGATGCTCTGGAGCTGGCCAGACAGTATCCGGAGCGGGAGGTGGTCTTCCTGGGTATAGGTTTCGAGACTACAGCTCCTACCGTAGCGGTTACCATCGAACAGGCGGCAGCGGAAAAGGTAGCTAACTTTTCGGTGTGGTCGGTGCATAAAGTAGTACCACCCGCTCTGGAAGCCATTTTTTTCGATCCCGAGATCGCAGTGGACGGCCTTATCTGCCCCGGGCATGTCTCGGCGGTGATAGGCGTGGAGCCTTATACAGTACTGGCCCAAAAATATCATAAACCGTGTGTTATAACCGGGTTTGAGGTAGAGGACATTCTACAAGGGGTATATATGCTGGTGCGGCAGCTGCGAAAGGGAACGGCAGCCGTCGAGATTCAGTATCGGCGTATCGTCCGTCCCCAGGGTAATCCCGTGGCTGGCCAGGTTATGGAACGGGTATTCACAACTGCGGAAGCACGCTGGCGGGGGCTGGGTACTATCTCTGACAGTGGTTTGTTCATCAAGCCTGCCTATGAGTCCTGGGATGCTCGTCGGAAATTTGATATTCCGGAGATAGAGGATCGGCCCATCAAAGGATGTTCCTGTGGCGAGGTTTTGCGCGGGCGGATTACACCCCGGCAGTGTCCTCTGTTTGGCCGGGGATGTACTCCGCTGCAGCCGGTGGGTCCCTGTATGGTATCTCAGGAGGGGGCCTGTGCCGCTTACTATCGCTATCGTGCGGTACTGTAGCGGCCCCTGGCACATTAGGGAAATAGTTTTATAACCGCAGGCATACGCTGAAAACAGTAACATCCTTATAAAAGTGTGATAACCCGCTCGCTCCCCGACTCGTCGGCTTCGTAGGTCGCTTCGCTGGGTTATCATACTCTCGTTAAATGTACTTTATGACCCAGCGGAGTGTACAGCATTTAGAATCGTTTATGAAAGGGTACCATGATAGGAGAGATAGCTTATGAAAGGCGGCCGGGTGCTGCTGGCCCATGGCAGTGGGGGAAGGATGAGCCAGCAATTAATCGAAAACGTGTTCAAACAAGCATGGGATAACCCGTTTTTGGCGCCTATGCTGGATGGGGCGGTGCTGGAGCTGCCGGCCGGGAGAGCAGCCATGACCACCGACTCTTTTGTTATAACCCCGATTTTTTTCCCCGGCGGAGATATAGGGAAACTGTCTATTTGCGGTACGGTAAACGATCTGGTGGCCTGTGGGGCCCAACCCCTTTATTTGTCAACCGCTTTTATTATAGAAGAAGGTTTTTCTCTGGATGAACTGAGAACCCTGGCGGAATCGA
>JAAZLJ010000056.1 GCA_012799365.1 Syntrophomonadaceae bacterium
TCGGCAGATTTGGTAGCCTTATTGGTGGCGGCTGGAACGTGCCATATGTGCTTAACAGCACCAGGGTAGACTATGAGCTTGCCCGGCAGCTGTATCATAATACCCACGATGATTATAAACTGGGTGCCGGGTTTGCTAAACCAATAATAAATACCTTGGCTGGTTTTATGGGTGTCCCTCGCTTCCGAACCAAGGATGAAGAGGCCCAAGAGGTGTTGGACGAGCATGTTAGCCGCTGGGTAAGCCGAATGCAGCGGACGCACCAGTTAGCACTGCGTGATGGCGACTGTTTTGTGATGCTGGCTAACTTGGAGAACGATGATTCGCTTTATCCAGATGAAGAAAACCGGATTGATTTTATTATCATTCCGCCAGAGCAGGTAGCGGATATTGAAGTTGATCCGATTACCAGGAGACCAAAGGCATACACAATTGAGGCCAGAGCAAAATGGGACGCTGGACAAAGAGAATATGCTGTTATGCAAAGGATTACGGCCGAAGAAATTACTGTCAAAGTGGAGGGTGACGCTCCGGAAGGTCTGACTAGTGAAATACGGCCTAATCCATGGGGATTTATCCCGATTATTCACTTTAAGAATGAACCGGAAGAAATGGAGCTATACGGAACCAGCGAGCTGGAACCGATAGAACCGTATTTGAAGGCCTACCACGACGTTATGCTCCACGCCATGCAAGGAAGCAAAATGCACAGCACACCAAGGCTGAAGCTGAAGCTCAGGGATGTGCAGGCCTTTTTGCAAAACAACTTTCCGGAAGCTCTTGAGGCAGTTCATCGCGGAGAGCAAGCCAATATCGATCTGAAAGGCCATGAGTTACTCATCTTCACAGATGAAGAGGATGCCAGCTTTATCGAAGCTCAATCAGCAATTGGTGATGCAGAAGCCCTACTTAAGCTTCTCTTTTATTGCATTGTTGACGTTTCCGAGGTTCCGGAATTTGCCTTCGGGGTACACACTCCCAGCAGCCATGCCAGTGTGAAAGAGCAGATGCCTTTGCTCATTCGTCGGGTAGCGAGAAAACGCGAAATGGTGACAGAGAACTGGCAGACCTTAGGCCGGATGCTCTTGGTTATGTATAGCAAAAAGACCGGCAAAAAGTTTGAGAGCTATGAAGTGGGAATAGCATGGGATGCCGTTATCGAGAGGGATGAAAAAGAGTATGCCGACACCATTAACACCTTGGTGAATGCACTTAACACTGCCCTTATGGGTGGATTTATTAGTCTTGATGCTGCTGTGGATCTGATGGCTCAGTACATTGACACCATGCAGGAGTATGCTACAGATAATCCAGAATTACCGGGAGAAAGAGAGCGCATAATTAAGAGCTGGATTATGCGCCGCCGGTTGGAAGATGGAGAAGGTCTAGATCAGCAGCGGCAGGAAATTGAAAGGGAGCTTGAAGACTGATGGCCCGGGAAATAGACGGAATCAAAGACGCTGCTGGCGCTTATCGCAAATGGGCGCTGGAGGCCCGGAAAAAGTATATAGAGTTAAGGCTACGCCAAGACCCCGAAATACGGAGTCTTTATATTCGGGCTGCTGATCGGGTAGCAAAGGAATTGCGCCAGCTGTCCCTGAAAACACCGTCCAGCTATATACGTAAAAGACAACTTGAGGAACTGGAAACGGCATTACGGACCGAAGCTAACCGATTGACTGGAAACCTTACTAAAGATTTTGAACAGTACATTGAACAGGCTGTAGATGCCGGCGGGGGATACAGTCAAGCTATTATACTAGACTTGTTTAAGAAAGCTGGCATGGATATCACAGGACTTCGGACAATGTTTGCCACTGTGAACCGCCAGGCAGTGGAGGCTTGCTGGGCACGAACAAAAAAGGGGCTGTTCCTGTCGGACCGCATATGGCAACAGGGGGAAAAATTCAGGAATACCATGCGGGACATAATTCAAGAATCAGTGACTACCGGCCAGGATGCAGTTAAAACCGCTAGGATGTTGCAGCAGTATGTCA
>JAAZLJ010000057.1 GCA_012799365.1 Syntrophomonadaceae bacterium
AAGTTTTTACAGGAAGTATTACAAAGTGGTGAACCCAGCCATGCCTATCTTTTTACTGGCCCTTCCGGTGTAGGCAAGACCCGAGCGGCTGTATATTTTGCCCGGGAGCTGCTGATGGGTGAGGAAGCTCGGGGTCGGGTGATGTTGGCAAAGGGGTATCATCCGGATCTTTTTATAGCTCAGCGTGAACGCTCTCGAGTGAGTATTGAGGAGATTCGGCGCCTGGAGCAATGGCTGGCTTACCAGCCGTATCTTTCCTCGCGACGGGTGGCCATAATACCGCAGGCTCACCTGCTGTCACTGGACGCAGCTAATGCTCTTTTAAAGACCCTGGAAGAGCCTCCATCTTATGCAGTTATCATATTGGTCAGTGATGAACGCGAGATTCTGCCTACCATAGCTTCCCGCTGCCAGGAGATCCGTTTTTCTTCTCTACCGGTGGGGCAGCTGGAAAAGGCTCTGGTTGAGGAAGGGGAGAGTTCCGAGCGTGCATATACTGCGGCGCTGCTCGGCCGGGGAAGTATAGGCAGGGCCCGGGTTCTTGCGGCCCACCCGGATATTGATGGGATATGGGAGCAGGTTCGCTCATTTTTGGTCGGGGTAAAGGAACGAGGAGAGCTGCAGCTGCTGGAGAAAGCCGAAGAATTGGAAAAGACTGAAGAGGGGCGCTGGCTGTTTTTTGGCGCTCTGGAGATACTCTTGCGGGATATACTGGTTTATTTGAAAAGTGGGGATGAGGAACTTTTGATGGTAAGAGAAAATGCCGGCCTGGCCGAAAGATTTCGGGGACAGGATGCGGAGTTATCACGGGTTTTGCTCGATTTTACGCTTCTACAGAAGAAGTTCCGTACCAATGTAAATCCCTTATTAATAAATATTAATCTTCTATTCAAGCTCAGACAGGTTGTTTAAGGAGGCGTTAAAATGCCTGAAGTAGTTGGAGTAAGGTTTAAGCCGGCAGGCAAGATATACTATTTTGATAACGGAGAAATACCTCTGGTCCTTGGGGACCATGTTATTGTAGAAACCATACGTGGTATAGAGTTTGGCGAGGTGGTAATTGGCCAACGCGAGATGTCCGAAGATCAGTTGGTTCAACCGCTCAAAAAGGTTATACGCAAGGCAACCAGACAGGATGAACTTCAGTATGAGGATAATGAGGCACGCCAGGTAGAGGCCTATGCTATTTGTGAAGCTAAAATAGCAGAACACGGGCTGCCTATGAATCTGATTGATGCCGAATATACATTTGATCGGGGCAAAGTAATCTTTTATTTTACCGCTGATGGCCGGGTCGATTTTCGTGAATTGGTTCGAGATCTGGCCAGTGTTTTCCGCACCAGGATAGAATTACGACAAATTGGGGTGCGGGATGAAGCCAAGATGCTGGGAGGACTGGGAACCTGTGGTCGGGTTCTCTGTTGTGCCAGTTTTATGGGGGATTTTGAACCGGTCTCTATCCGGATGGCCAAGGACCAGAACCTTTCTCTGAACCCTACCAAGATATCTGGAATATGTGGGCGGCTGATGTGCTGCCTGAAGTTTGAATCAGATCAATATAAAACAGCTTTACAGGAAGGGACGAGGAAGAAAAATGGAGGAAAAGCTGGAAGACCTAAAGAGACTGATAAGGGAAATACTAACAGAAGTAGCTGATTTAAAAGAACGGGTTATCAGGTTGGA
The DNA here is from genome assembly GCA_012799365.1 of Syntrophomonadaceae bacterium. Lineage (GTDB taxonomy): Bacteria > Bacillota > Syntrophomonadia > Syntrophomonadales > Syntrophothermaceae > JAAZLJ01. The sequence continues at coordinate 1,684 of JAAZLJ010000057.1, forward strand.
GAAAACCCGGGAGCAAGACGCTCCGGGGGATGTTCCCGAGCTGCATCGTCTGCCGGGTGAGCAGCCGGAAAACCTGGTGGATCTGTATCGCGAAGGATACCATGTATGTCCGGTGGCCTACGGGCGGCTGCGGGATGGGGAATGCCTGTTCTGTGTAAACTTCTTGGAAAAGAGAATGCGGGATGATGATCAGGAATGATGAGACTCTCGATGACCTGCTGGTAGGAGGCCTGCAGGTGATTCAGAGCCGCCATGGTTACCGGTTTTCCCTGGATGCGGTGCTGCTGGCGGATTTTGCTGCCCTGAAGGGTGGGGAGCGGGTGTGCGACCTGGGCACTGGCAGTGGAGTTATCTCTATTCTCCTGGCCTGGCGAAAAAAGACCTGCCAGATTACGGCTCTGGAGATACAGGAGAGTCTGTGTAACCGAGCGATGCGTAGTGTTCGGTTAAACCAGATGGAAGACCGTATTCAGGTGCTGCGGGGAGACATACGAAAGCTGGATGAAATCCTGCCTCCGGCGGGATTTGACCTGGCGGTGGCCAATCCCCCGTTCTGGCCAGCAGGTCAGGGGAGGTTACCTGTCCATGAGGAAGCGGCTGTAGCCCGCCATGAACTGGAGTTAACCTTGTCCCAGCTGCTGGCCGGGGCTGCTTATATCCTGAAACCGAAAGGAAGGTTGGCCCTGGTGCACCGGGCGGCCCGGCTGGATGAGATCGTGCAGCTGGCAGGGGAGCACGGTCTGGGAGTACAGCGGCTTCGTACCGTACATCCTTACCGGCAGCGTTCGGCCAATCTGGTACTGGTTGAGGCTGTCAAGGAAGGGCGTACCGGTATCGAGATTCTACCTCCTCTGGTCATTTACAACGATGACGGTCAGTACACGTCGGAACTCCTGGAAATCTACGGCGTACAGGCGAAGGCTGGATATTAAACTCTTTTTGACGCAAAGAACGCAGAAGGACGCAGAATTTTTATTTTTGGCGCAGATTAACACAGATTCAATATGATTTTTAACACATCATAATTATGGGATATATGGAGCATTGCAGCGATAATTATTAAAATTCGAAAAGGACGGTTAGATGGGAACTCTTTACATATGTGCCACCCCCATAGGGAATCTTGAGGACGTCAGTATTCGTTTGTTGAAGACACTGCGTCAGGTTGATATAATTGCCTGCGAAGACACCCGGCAAACGGCCAAACTTCTACAGCGCTATCGCATAAAGGCGCGCACTGTGAGTTATCACCGTTTCAACCTCCGGTCCCGGGAAGCGCAGCTTATCGAATATCTGCGTTCCGGGCAGGATGTGGCACTGGTGTCTGATGCCGGTATGCCAGCTATTTCCGACCCGGGGACAGAACTGGTGCAAAAAGTCATCCAGGAAGGGATGGCGGTGGTGGTCATTCCCGGGCCTTCGGCCCTGATTTCCGCCCTGGCCATTTCCGGTCTGGATACCACCCGTTTCGTTTTCGAAGGGTTTTTACCGGCCAAAACTGGACAGCGCCGGGAGAGGCTGGCCAGCCTGGTCGATGAAGACAGAACTATAGTCTTTTATGAGTCACCCCACCGTTTGCTGGACACCCTGCGGGACATAGAGCAGGTGCTGGGTGAGCGCAGAATAGCGGCTGCCCGGGAGTTGACCAAGAAGTTCGAAGAGGTGGTGCGGGGGACGGTGTTAGAAGTACTGGAGTATTTTACGGCTAATCCCCCGCGGGGTGAGTTTACTTTGGTATTGGAGGGAAAGTCGGCATCGGCTGAGCCGGTAAGTGAGGAAGACCTGCTGGAAGAGGTAGAGGCGTTGATAGCCCGGGGCGTAGAAAAAAAAGAAGCCTTTAAAATAAAGGCTCGTGAATATGGTCTTTCCAAGAGATATATTTACAAACTATATTTGAATAAGACCGATAAATAATATGTACTTAACCTACTTGTTTGGAAATCTCAGTCAGACAGCTGCTGCAGATGTTTTTACCTTTGTAGTTCTGAACATTTTCAGCATTTCCACAGAAAATACAAGCCGGCTCGTACTTCTTCAGGATAATCTTCTCGTTATCTACATAGATTTCCAGGGCATCTTTTTCCTCGATTCCCATGGTCCTTCTAAGCTCGATGGGGATAACTATTCTTCCCAGCTCGTCCACTTTACGGACAACCCCTGTCGATTTCAACATCCCTTAACCCTCCTCTCTCAACATAGTTCGACAACCCTTGGCATAAAGGATACCAAAGCTGGCAGAAACAGTCAAGGTCTTTTTCAGAAATTATCATATTCAAGGATTTCTTGACA